>NZ_JBIKJI010000207.1:0-3075 GCF_044361065.1 Flavobacterium sp. | reverse complement strand
TAACTACCGGAATAAAAATTAACCAAGCCCAATTTTGATAATCATCACCCATAAATGATAGTAATTCCGCATAATCAAACGTGTTATTTTTCATAAATGGAATGGTCGTTTCCATTGATTTCACTTCAGGTGAAGTAGTTTTAATTATCGTTTCTATTCCTTGCTTTTTAAGCACTACATCCTCTTTGATTGTTACATTTGGATGAAAATATAAAGTCACTCCAACAATAATTCCAAGCCCAATTTGTCCAATGACTTTAAACCTACCTTTTAAACCTTCTTTGTCTTTTTTGAAAACTTTAATATAATCGTCTAAAAAACCAATACTTCCCATCCAAATAGTTGTCACCAAAAGCAAAATGATATAAATGTTATCTAATTTCGCCAATAGCAAAACCGGAACCAGCGTAGCTAAAATAATGATTAAACCACCCATAGTTGGCGTTCCTGCTTTTTGCACTTGCCCATCTAAACCTAACTCACGAACAGTTTCACCTACTTGTTTGTTTCGTAAATAGTTGATAATTCTTTTTCCATAAATGGTAGAAATTAACAACGATAAAATCACCGCAATTCCAGAACGGAACGTGATATATTGAAACAAACCTGCACCTGGCAAATTGTACGCTTCGTCTAAGTATTTAAAGATGTAGTATAACATAATTTTTGGGTTTAAATTCCAAACTTTTAAAATTCCAAATTCCAAATCTTATGATTTACTAATTCCAAAATTGGAATTTGGGATTTATTTATTGAGTTTTATTTTTCTAATTGTTTTAATATTTCTTGTACGATTTGCATATCGTCAAAATCCTGACGGACTCCGTTTATTTCTTGATAGGTTTCGTGGCCTTTTCCTGCAATCAGAATAATGTCGCCTGAATTTGCCATTTGACAAGCGGTTTTTATGGCTTGTTTTCTATCTAAAATAGCTACTGTTTTTTTATAATTCTGAGCCTCTACTCCTGCTTCCATTTCATCAATTATGGTTTGAGGATTTTCGGTTCTTGGATTGTCCGAAGTAAAAATGGCTTTATCACTAAAAGAAGCTGCAATATTTGCCATAATTGGTCGCTTCGTTTTATCTCTATCTCCACCACACCCTACGATGGTATATAATTGTTCGTTTTTAGTACGAATATTTTCTATTGTTTTCAGCACGTTTTCTAACGCATCTGGCGTATGTGCGTAATCCACAATTGCTGTAATTTTGGTAGCAGAAACTACAAACTGAAAACGACCTGAAACACTTTCTAATTCAGACAATAATCGTAATGCTTCTGTGCTTTCTATTCCTAATTCGAGTGCCACACCGTAAATGGCTAAAATATTATATGCGTTAAACGAACCGATTAGTTTCGTCCAAACTTCTTCGTTATTGATTTTTAAAACCAATCCCGTTAATTGATTTTCTAATATTTGTGCTTTAAAATCGGCATACGTTTTTAAGGCGTAGGTTTTTTTTCTTGCTGTCGTATTTTGAAACATTACCTCACCATTTTTATCATCAACATTTGTGATAGCAAAAGCAGATTTTGGCAATCCGTCGAAAAATGATTTTTTTACATCTCTATATTCTGCAAATGTTTCGTGATAATCTAAATGATCGTGTGATAAATTAGTAAACACGCCACCTTCAAAATGTAAAGATTCGGTACGTTTTTGATGAATTCCGTGTGAGGAAACTTCCATAAAACAGAATTCGCAACCTACCGCAACCATTTCATCTAAATATTTATTAATAGTTAGCGAATCTGGTGTTGTATGAGTAGCTTTATATTCTACCTCATCAACCATTATTTTTACAGTTGACAATAATCCTACTTTGTATCCTGCTTTTTTAAACATTTGATACAATAATGAGGCGATTGTGGTTTTTCCGTTTGTGCCTGTAATCCCAACTAATTTTAGTTTTTCTGACGGATTATCGTAATAATTTGCTGATAAAAAGGCTAAAGCTTGATTAGAATTTTGCACCTTCACATACGTGCAATTTTCTGATAATGTTGTTGGTAAAACTTCACAAACGATAACCGATGCACCCAAAGAAATGGCTTTGTCAATAAATTGATGTCCGTCTGAAAGTGTGCCTTTAATTGCTACAAAAACATCATTGTTAGACACTTTTCTGGAATCGAACTCGATTTTTTCTATAGTCAAATCAGTAGAACCGTGAACTGATTCAATGGCAACTTTATATAATATGTCTTTTAACTGGCTCACGATAATTCTATTGTAATGATTTGATTTTTCTTGAATGTTTCACCTGGATTGATGGATTGTTTTTTTACTTTTCCAACTCCAATAAATTTTACTTTAAACCCTAAATTTTCTAATAAAGAAACCGCATCCATTCCTGCCATTCCTTTTACGTTTGGCACTTTGTTTGTGTTTCCTTGAGATTTTTTTTCAAATTCGCTGTATAAAGCTTCTTGTTTTTTACTTTTTAATTTGATGTTAGTAAACTTATTTGTGTTTGGAACATCTGTAAATATTTTTTGTGCAATACGTTTGAATACAGGTCCCGCTACATCAGCTCCATAATATCCTTTTGATTTATCTGGATTATGCACCACAACTATGCAAGAATATTTTGGTTGGTCTGCAGGAAAATAACCCACAAAAGAAGACGCATATGACATTTCTGCTTTACTATAGTTTACCTGAGCAGTTCCTGTTTTACCAGCCATTGAAAAATCAGCAGAATACAAACTTTTACCTGTCCCGTTTTTAACTACATTTTCCAATACTTTTCTAACTTTTAATAAAGTTTCATCAGAACATATTTTCGGATTAATTACCTCAGGATCGTATTTTTTAATGGTTTTACTCCACTCTTTTATTTCGCTTACAAAAATTGGCTTTACCATTTTACCATCATTTGCTACCGCATTATACAAGGAAAGTGTTTGTAAAGGCGTCATAGAAACACCATATCCAAATGCCATCCAAGGCAACGTGGTGCCATACCAATTTTTAGCTCCTGGTTGTGGAATTACTGGTTGTCCTTCTCCTTTAATTTGTAAACCCTGTTTTTTATTTAATCCGTAACTATTAATTCTATTGATAAATTGC
>NZ_JBIKJI010000002.1:0-42395 GCF_044361065.1 Flavobacterium sp. | reverse complement strand
ATTGTTCTCTATATTTTGCAATAGTTCTTCTTGCAATTGGAAATCCTTTTTCTTTAAGAATTGCTGCCAAATCTTCATCAGGTAAGGGTTTACTCTTGTCTTCATCAGCAATAACGCGTTCTAAAATATTTTTGATTTCTATGGTAGACACATCTTCTCCTTGATCGTTTTTCATCGCTTCAGAGAAGAATTCTTTAATTAGTTTCGTTCCGTAAGGTGTATCCACATATTTACTATTTGCTACACGGGAAATGGTAGAAATATCCAAACCAATCATATCCGCAATATCTTTTAGAATCATTGGTTTTAATTTAGATTCTTCACCTTCCAAAAAGTATTCTCGTTGAAAATACATAATGGCATTCATCGTAACAAATAAGGTTTCTTGACGTTGTTTTATGGCGTCAATAAACCATTTGGCAGAATCCAATTTTTGTTTGATAAACTGTACCGCATCTTTCTGTGAATTAGACTTGTCGCTGGAAACTTTATACGTTTGTAGCATTTCTTGATAGTCTTTAGATACGTGTAATTCTGGCGCATTTCTTCCGTTCAAAAGCAATTCTAATTCGCCATCTACAATACGAATGGTAAAATCAGGTACTACGTGTTCTACAATCCTACTATTGCTATCGTAACTACCGCCCGGTTTTGGATTTAATTTTTCAATTTCTTCAATCGCTTTTTTTAATTGGTCTTTGGAACAATCAAATTTTTGCAATAATTTATCGTAATGTTTTTTAGTAAACGCATCAAATTGTTTATCAAGTATTGCAATGGCTAAATTAACCGATTCCGTTGGGGTTTTGTGTTTTAATTGAATCAATAAACATTCTTGTAAATCCCTTGCGCCTACTCCAGAAGGTTCTAACTGTTGCACAATATGCAATACTTTTTCAACTGATTTTTCATCGGTATAGACCCCTTGTGTAAACGCCATATCATCTACAATATCCTGAATGGTTCGTCTGATATAACCTGAATCTTCAATACTTCCTACTAAAAATTCAGCAATTTCTCTATCGTTTTCTGAAAGAATAAAGGTATTTAATTGATTAATTAAATCTTGATGAAAACTAATTTGAGCCGCCATAGGCAACGTTCGGTCTTCATCGTCATCGCTATAATTATTGCTTTGATATTTATAATCTGGCGTATCGTCGTTGCTTAAATATTCATCAATATTAATATCGCCAGTATCTATTTGGTCGTTATCGTAATCATCATAACCATCCTCATCATTTGAAGAATCATTATAGTCATCTAACGATTCGTTATTGTCGTCTAAACTTCCTTCTAAAGCTGGATTTTCAACCATTTCCTCTTGCAAACGTTGTTCAAAAGCTTGCGTAGGCAATTGAATCAACTTCATCAACTGAATTTGTTGAGGCGATAATTTTTGCGATAATTTGAAATTTAAACTGTGTTTAAGCATATTGTTTTTTGGTTTATGTGTTTAATCGTTTATAAGTTTAAAAGGCATTGTGTATAAACCTTCTAAACTTCTAAACTTTTTAAACTTCTAAACTATTTTTTAAAACTCTGCATTATCTGGCGTTCTTGGGAAAGGAATTACGTCGCGAATGTTAGTCATACCCGTAACAAACAACACCAATCTTTCAAAACCTAATCCGAAACCTGAATGCACCGCTGAACCAAATCTACGAGTGTCTAAATACCACCATAATTCTTTTTCATCAATACCTAATGCTTTCATTTTTTCGATTAAAACATCCAAACGCTCTTCACGTTGCGAACCTCCAACAATTTCTCCAATTCCTGGAAATAAAATATCCATAGCGCGTACGGTTTCTTTTCCTGGTTCGGTTCCGTCATTTAATCGCATATAAAATGCTTTAATTTTAGCTGGATAATCAAATAAAATTACGGGACATTTGAAATGTTTTTCTACTAAGAAACGTTCGTGTTCTGATTGTAAATCGGCACCCCATTCGTCAATTAAATATTGGAATTTTTTATTTTTATTTGGTTTCGAATTTTTAAGAATATCAATAGCTTCAGTATACGAAACACGTTTGAAATTATTCTCTAAAACGAAATTTAATTTTTCTAACAAAGCCATTTCGCTACGTTCCGCTTGTGGTTTGTTTTTTTCTTCTTCTAATAAACGATTTTCTAAAAACTTTAAATCTTCAGGACATTTATCTAACGTGTATTTAATTACATTTTGAATAAAATCTTCCGCTAAATCCATATTCGCAGCCAAATCATTAAAAGCTACTTCTGGTTCAATCATCCAAAATTCGGCTAAGTGACGTGATGTATTTGAATTTTCCGCACGGAAAGTAGGTCCAAATGTATACACTTGACCTAAAGACATTGCATACGTTTCTGCTTCTAATTGCCCAGATACGGTAAGATTAGTTTGTTTACCGAAAAAGTCTTCTTTATAATTTACTTTTCCATCTTCAGTTCTTGGCGTATTATCAAAAGGTAAAGCGGAAACTTGAAACATTTCTCCAGCACCTTCAGCATCAGAACCTGTAATAATTGGTGTATTTACATACACAAATCCTTTTTCTTGAAAATATTTATGTACCGCAAAAGACAATGTAGAACGTACACGCATAATGGCACCAAACATATTGGTTCGGGTACGCAAGTGTGCATTTTCTCTTAAAAAGTCTAAACTTGGTTTGTTTTTAGGTTGTATTGGGAATTTTTCCGCATCTGAATCGCCTAAAATTTCAAGTTTTGCTACTTGAATTTCAACTTTTTGTCCAGCACCTTGACTTTCTACTAAAGTTCCAGTCACAGAAATTGCAGCACCTGTAGTAATGCGTTTTAAGGTTTCTTCAGGTGTGTTTTCAAAATCAACCACACACTGAATATTATTAAGTGTTGAACCGTCATTTAGCGCAATAAATTGATTGTTTCTAAACGTTCTTACCCAACCTTTTGCGTTTACTTCTTGTAACGTTTTTGTATTTTCTAATAAATCTATAATTCTGATGTGCTTCATAATCTCCAAATGTTCATTTAAAATGCAAATATAGGGCGAATTTTTGAGTTTTAGAAATACGAATTTTAGATAAATTTATACTGGTTTTTTCTTTATTAGAAGCTACTTATTATTTCAATTTTTCACTAATTTTACAAAATGATATTAGTTACAGGCGGAACAGGTTTAGTTGGTTTTCATTTATTATTGCAACTTTCTCAAGAAGAGAATGCCATACGTGCAATATATAGATCGGAGAAAAGACTTCTGCACGTTAAAAAATTATTCGAAAATGAAAACAAGCTTTCGGAATTTGAAAAAATTGATTGGGTTAATGCCGATATTTTAGATATTCCTGCACTTGAAACTGCTTTTACTAACGTTTCTTATGTATATCATTGTGCTGCGTTGGTTTCTTTTAATCCAAAAGACGAAGAAAAACTGTACCAAAATAATATTGTTGGAACCGCAAATGTGGTGAATTGTTGCTTATATTCAGATGTAAAGAAATTGTGCTATGTAAGTTCAATTTCGGCATTAGGAAATGGAACAGAACATAATTTATTGATAAATGAAGAAACGGAAAGAAACAACGAAGCCGTAAGAAGCGATTATTCTATTTCGAAATTTGGCGCAGAAATGGAAGTTTGGCGAGGATTTCAAGAAGGATTGGATGTTGTAATTGTGAATCCTGGTGTAATTTTCGGGAACGGATTTCCAAAAGAAGGCAGCAGTTTATTTATTCAAAATATAAAAAAAGGACAATTATTTTACACGCAAGGTAAACTTGGAATTGTAGCCGTGGAAGATGTGGTAAAAGCGATGACGAACTTAATGAAAAGCACCATTTCTGGCGAACGATTTATTTTAGTTGCCGAAGATAAAACTTATAAAGAATTGTTTGATAGTATTGCAACTAATTTGGCTTCGAGAACCTCAGCCAACAAAGTAAAAAAACCAAAATTTGAAATAAAAAAGTGGCAATTACAAATTATTCGAATCTTTGAGTTTATTTTCACAACCCTGTTTTTCAGAAAACGAATGCTCACAAAAGCAACCATAAACGCATTATATAATTTAGAAACTCACGATACGACTAAAATTAAAAACGCCATTGATTTTGAGTTTTTAGATATGAAGGTGTATTTGGAAACGTTGATAGAGAAAATGAAATAAAAAATCCAAATTCCTTTTACATATTGGAATTTGGATTTTTAATATTGAAAGTTATTTATTATTATACTTTCATAATTTCAGCTTCTTTAGCTACAAAAATTTCATCAATTTTCTTAATAAAAGCATCCGTTAATTTTTGTACGGAATCTTCCGCAATTTTACAGATATCTTCAGATGTTCCGTCTTTTTCTTCTTTTTTGATGTCGCTATTGGCGTCTTTTCTGGCGTTTCTGATACCTACTTTAGCATCTTCTGCTTCTGCTTTGGCTTGTTTTACTAATTCGCGTCTTCTATCTTCTGTTAAAGCAGGAATACTAATAATAATATTATCACCATTATTCATTGGGTTCAACCCTAAATTAGCTATCATAATCGCTTTTTCAATAGGTTGCAACATCGCTTTTTCCCAAGGCGTTACGGTTAAAGTTCTTGCATCAGCTGCTACAACATTTGCCACTTGAGCCAATGCCGTTTGTGCCCCGTAATAATCTACAAAAACACTCCCTAACATTTGCGGAGAGGCTTTTCCTGCTCTAATGTTTAAAAATTCTTTTTCTAAATGCGCAACTGAACCATTCATAGATTCTTTTGCGCTATCAATAATAAAGTTAATTTCTTCTGTCATTTTTTTATGATTTTTAGATGGTTAGATTAAAGATTGTTAGACTAAAATATATTCTAATAGTCTAAAATTCTAATAATCTAATTATATTGTCACTGTTGTTCCTACTGTTTCTCCGTTACAAATTTTAAGTAAATTTCCTTTTTTGTTCATATCAAAAACAATAATCGGTAATTTATTTTCTTGACTTAAAGTAAAAGCTGTGGTATCCATTACATTTAATCCTTTTGCTAATACATCGTCAAAAGTAATGGTGTCGTATTTTACTGCATTTGAATCTTTTTCAGGATCAGCAGTATACACACCATCCACGCGAGTTCCTTTTAAAATAACATCGCAATTTACTTCTATTCCTCTTAAAACTGCTGCCGTATCTGTAGTAAAATATGGATTTCCAGTTCCGGCACCAAAAATTACTATTCTGCCTTTTTCTAAGTGTCTTGTAGCTCTTCTTTTGATATAAGGTTCTGCAATAGCTTCAATTTTTAATGCGGTTTGTAAACGTGTTGGCATTCCTGCATCTTCTAATGCCCCTTGTAACGCCATTCCGTTAATAACTGTGGCTAACATACCCATATAATCGCCTTGTACACGATCCATTCCGTTACTTGCACCTGCTACACCTCTAAAAATATTTCCACCACCAATAACAATGGCAATTTCTACACCTTGATCGTGAATTTGTTTGATTTCTGAAGCATAATCTGCTAAAGTTTTCGGATCAATCCCGTACTGTCTTTCGCCCATTAAGGCTTCTCCACTTAATTTAAGAAGGATTCTTTTGTAACTCATTGTGTTATTTTTAGTGTTGCAAATATAATTATTATCTGCTATCAAAAAAACAATTTAATTTAGAAACTCCAATTCTGTGTAACATATAATACACAATTGCTCATAATTTATTTTTAAATTTGTAAAAACAATTCATCAACTATGAAATCTATCATTCAATCTGCTTTACAAAATAGTTATTCTTATAATGAATACCGAACGCTTGTTTCGAATTTAATTAGCGAAGGAAAATCGACCGGACTCGAACAAAGTGCCGATTTATTGCACTATTCGGAATTGAATGAAGTGCGAATGAAACGTTTAGAAAAAACACTAAAATTAGACTTAGAAGTAGAAAAAGCGCTGCAAAATTTGAAATCTAAACAAACTTGGTTAGTAATTTCAGAAGGTTGGTGTGGCGATGCCGCTCAGATTTTACCAATAATCAAATTAATGTCTGAAGCTTCTAAAAATATAGATTTGAAATTAGTTTTTCGTGATGAAAATGAAGAATTAATCAATCTGTTTTTAACCAATGGTGCTAAATCCATTCCGAAATTATTGCTTTTAGATGAAGTATTCCATTTAATAAATCATTGGGGACCAAGACCAGAAGGCGCAAAAAACCTAATAATTGAATATAAAGCAAACCACGGAATTGTGGATGAAGCTGTAAAAATAGCTTTGCAAAAATGGTATTTAGATGATAAAGGAATTTCTACAATGAAGGAGATTGTTGGGATTATAAGTTAAGATTAATCAAAGGAAAAAACACTCAAACCTAAACTTATTGTATTTAAAGATTGCTGATTAAATTTAAATCCATAAAAACTACTATCAATAAACAAAGAAAAGTCATCATTATTTAAAAACCCTATTCTTGCTTTATAATAATTACCTGCTAAATTACCCCTACCTAATACAAAACTTTGACCAAAACCAAATTGTGTGATTAATCTTGTTTCATCTGCTATTTTAGGCAAAATGGAAAGTTGTGCATAAATTGGAACCGAAATAAGTTTTGAATCCCAATTCAAATCTAATCCAGAGTGAGATGAAATTCCAATCCAATTATGAAAAATATACCCATAACCTAATTTTGTACCTAATCCACTTGGTTTGTACCAAGGTTTAGATCTAATTTCATCTAATTCCTTTTGTTGATTTAATCCAAAAGGAACCGTGATTTCAAATTGAGTAAAGTTTGAAAAATTAGATTGTTTATTCTGTGAAAATGATTGACAAAAAACAAATAAAAAAACAATCGCCTTAAATAATTTCATAAAATTAAGATATTAATCCTTGAATAAAAACTTCAGGTTCCGTAGCGTTTTCCACCGAATAATCACCGATTTTTGTTCTGCGAAGCGCGGTTAAATGACCTCCTGAATGCAAAGCCAAACCAAAATCGTAAGCAATGGAGCGAATGTACGTTCCTTTGCTGCAAACAATTCTAAAATCTATTTCGGGTAAGGCAATTCTGGTAATTTCAAATTCAGAAACCATTACTTTTCTGGTTTTTATTTCCACTTCAATGCCTGCACGAGCCGATTCGTACAACCTTTTTCCATCTTTTTTAATGGCTGAAAAAACAGGTGGTTTTTGGTCTATTTCACCAATAAATTGCGGTAAC
Organism: Flavobacterium sp.; assembly: GCF_044361065.1. GTDB lineage: Bacteria > Bacteroidota > Bacteroidia > Flavobacteriales > Flavobacteriaceae > Flavobacterium. The sequence continues at coordinate 35,231 of NZ_JBIKJI010000002.1, read as the reverse complement.
GTTTCGTAAATTAAAGTTTCTGTGATATGTTCGGTTGGAAACGTGGCGTTAATTTCTGTTTCTAAATCGTATGAAGGTGTTGTGGCGCCAACTGTAATGGTTCCAGTATATTCTTTAGCTTGACCTTGTAATTCTTCAATTCTTTTTGTGAATTTTCCTGTACAAATTAGTAATAAACCAGAAGCAAGCGGGTCTAATGTACCAGCGTGACCAATTTTGAATTTTTTAGGTAATTTTAATTTCTTTATTAATCCGAATTTTAATTTATTTACAGCTTGAAAAGAAGACCATTTTAGTGGTTTATCAATTAGTAAAATTTGTCCTTCTTGGTAGTCTTCTGCTTTCATTATTTGTAAAAATTAAAGTACGCTAACAACAGAATTCCTGCAATAATTCTGTACCAACCCCAAGGTTTAAATCCGTATTTTTTAATGATTTCAATGAAAAACTTAATAGCTAAAACCGCTACTACAAACGCAACTAAATTTCCAATTATAAACATTTTAGTATTGTCTTCTGTTTTCAGAATTAATTCGAAACCTTTTAGACCACTTTTATCATACGTTTTCAAAAATACCGAATAACAAGTAACCGCTAACATCGTTGGCACGGCTAAAAAGAAAGAAAATTCCGCAGCCGCTTGTCGACTTAGTCCTTGTTGCATTCCTCCAATGATACTTGCAGCACTTCTACTTGTACCTGGCATCATAGCCAAACATTGCCAAAAACCAATAGTAACCGCTTTTTTAATAGTGATGTCTTCTTCTTTATGAATGGTCTGATTTTTAAAAAATCGATCTACGAATAGTAAAATTATTCCTCCAATAATTAATACAATCGCAATAGGAGTAGGATGTTCTAAAACTGCTTCGATTTTATCATCAAACAATTTTCCCAAAATTAAAGCAGGACCAACTGCACAAGCCAATTTGATGAAGAATTGCAACTTCGAAAAATCGAAAAACTTTTTCCAATACAATACAACCACCGCCAAAATAGCACCAAATTGTATAGAAACTTGAAATAATTTTACAAATTCTTCTTTTTCAATTCCGAAATAAGAACTGGCAAAAATCATATGTCCTGTAGAAGAAACCGGTAAATATTCTGTAATGCCTTCAATAATGGCAATGATAATAGCTTGAAGTAAATCCATTTTTTTAGTGATTAGTGATTAGTAAAAATAAATTAAACTATTTACTAATTACTTTTTACTAATCACTAAAATAGAATAAATTGTAATTCCGAATCCAATTAACACAACCGTTGGCGCTAACCTAATTCTTCTGAAGCTATATACGTCTTCATTAAATACATTTGGATTTTCGTTGGCACCACCGCTCATTAAAATAAATCCTAAAGCAATAACCACTAATCCGATAATTAATATTTTATAATTGGTAGCACTGAATAAAAATTCGGGCTTTTTTGTGTTTTCTTTCATTGTAATTTATATTTATGTTGTTTTAAGGCCTCAATTTATGGTGTCTGAGGTTCTCGAAGTCACCATCGACTTAGATTCTCAAAGTCACTTTTTACTTAAGGCTTCTAATACAAATCGTCTGTTCTTAAATTTAAGAAACGAGTGGTTGCAAAATACGTACTCAACCAAGTAATAATAATACCGATTAACAATACGCCAAATGCCACAATACCAATAGAAGCGTAATCTTTTGCAATTCCTAAAGTTGGAAATAAACCATCAATATAAAACGCTAAAATAACCAATCCAATAATGGCCAAAACCGCTCCAATTATTCCTAATAAAATACTTGTTTTGATAAAAGGTTTTCTGATGAATGTTTTTGTAGCTCCAACCATTTGCATCGTTTTTATGGTAAATCGATGCGAATAAACCGACAAACGGATCGAACCGTTAATTAACAACATCGCTACAAAAGTTAAAACTGTACTTATAATTAAAATCCAAAAACTAATTTCAGATACATTTTCGTTAACTAATTCTACCAATTCTTTATCGTAAATAATGTCAGAAATATTGCCATTTCTTTTAAAATTATTTTCTATTTTTTTAATCTCTTCTTTAGTTACATAATCACTTTTTAAATTAATATCAAAAGAATTTTGTAACGGATTAAATCCTAAAAACTCCATAAAATCCTTACCAACTATGTCTGGATTGTTTTTAGCAGCTTCTTCTTTGGTTACAAAATCGTACGATTTTATAAACTTTGAATTTTTCAATTCTGTATCAAATGCATTTAGAATCGTATCATTCGCTTCGTCTTTAAAATAAACACTCATAGGAATGTTTTCTTTAAAATCGTTCGAAATTTTTTCAGAATTTATCACAAACAAACCTAATGCTCCTAATAAAAAAAGTACTAAAAAAATACTAAAAACTACCGAAAAATAAGAAGAAATTAATCTTCTGCGTTGATATTGCTCAAATGATTGTGCCATAAGTTTACTAATTATGCTGTAAAAATAGTAAAGAAATTTTGTTTACACAGAATATAACAACAAAGTTTTAACATTAGTATATAAAAATGTAAATTTGCACCTTATTTTTCGGTTAAAACCGATAATAAAAAAACAGAAAATAGACTATAGAAAACAGAAATGAAATATTTCCACGAAAAAATCGAAGCCAAATGGCAACACTATTGGGCAAAAAACCAAACTTTTGCTGCGTCTAATCAATCGGATAAACCTAAATACTATGTATTAGATATGTTTCCGTATCCATCTGGAGCTGGTTTGCACGTGGGGCATCCGTTAGGTTATATCGCTTCAGATATAGTTGCACGTTATAAAAGACATCAAGGATTTAATGTATTGCATCCGCAAGGGTACGATTCATTTGGTTTACCAGCTGAACAATATGCGATTCAAACAGGACAACATCCTGCAGATACGACTCGAATGAATATTGAAGGTGGTGTAGATAAATCGGGAAATAGTATTCAAGGGTACAGAAATCAATTGGATAAAATTGGATTTTCGTTTGATTGGAGCAGAGAAGTTCGTACCTCAAATGCAGACTATTACAAGCATACCCAATGGATTTTCATTCAATTATTTGAATCTTGGTACAATAAAACATCCGATAAAGCGGAAAGTATTTGCACCTTAATGCAAGAATTTGAGAAAAACGGAAATACGCAAGTTAATGCCGTTTGCGATGATAACATCACTTCGTTTTCTGCAGCCGAATGGAGCGCTTTTTCATCAGAACAACAACAAAAAATCTTATTACAATACAGATTAACCTATTTAGCAGAAACCGAAGTCAATTGGTGCGCGGCTTTAGGAACCGTTTTAGCGAATGACGAAATTGTAAACGGCGTTTCAGAACGTGGTGGACATCCCGTAGTTCGTAAGAAAATGACACAATGGAGTATGCGAATTTCTGCTTACGCGGAACGCTTATTACAAGGTTTAAACGATATCGATTGGAGTGAATCTATCAAAGAATCACAACGAAATTGGATTGGAAAATCAGTCGGAGCTACAGTTTCGTTTAAAGTCAAAAGTCAAAAGTCGGAAAGTCAAACACAATCTGAGTCTTTCGACCTTCGACCTTCGACCTTCGACTATATCAATGTGTTTACGACCAGACCTGACACGATTTTCGGAGTTACCTTTATGACATTGGCACCCGAACACGATTTGGTAAAACAAATTACCACTCCAGAACAAAAAGCAGCGGTGGAAGCTTATGTAGAAGCAACAGCAAAACGTTCAGAAAGAGAAAGAATGGCCGATGTAAAAACCATTTCAGGAGTATTTACAGGGGCATATGCCGAACATCCGTTTACCAAAGAACCCATTCCGGTTTGGATTGGCGATTATGTGTTGGCGGGTTATGGAACAGGTGCCGTTATGGCGGTTCCTTGTGGCGATGAGCGTGATTATGCTTTCGCGAATTTCTTTAAAGGAACGCACGGAATGCCCGAAATAAAAAATATTTTCAACCAAGATATTTCTGAAGCCGCTTATGGTGAAAAAGGTGGTTTTGAATTGGTAAATTCTGATTTCTTAAACGGATTAGATTATAAAAACGGAACGAAAAAAGCCATCGAAGCTTTAGAAGAAATAGGCGCAGGAAATGCCAAAGTGAATTACCGTTTACGTGATGCCGTTTTCTCTCGCCAACGTTATTGGGGCGAACCTTTTCCAGTATATTATGTGAATGGTTTACCACAAATGATTGACAAAAAACACTTGCCAATTGTATTACCAGAAGTAGAAAAGTACTTACCAACCGAAGACGGACAACCACCTTTAGGAAACGCAACAGTTTGGGCTTGGGACGTTGAAAAGTCGCAAATTGTTAGTTGTGAGTTGATAGATAATGTAAACGTATTTCCGTTAGAATTGAACACTATGCCAGGTTGGGCAGGTTCTTCTTGGTACTGGATGCGTTATATGGATGCGCAAAATGAAAACGATTTTGCGAGCGAAGACGCCTTAAAATATTGGGAAAGCGTAGATTTATACATTGGAGGAAGCGAGCACGCCACCGGACATTTATTGTACTCTCGTTTTTGGAATAAATTCTTAAAAGACAGAGGTTATGCTCCAACCGAAGAACCATTCAAGAAATTGATTAATCAGGGAATGATTTTGGGAATGAGTGCTTTTGTGTATAGAAGTGAAGATTCTAAAACCTTTTATTCTAAAGGATTAATTCAAGGTAAAAATGTAAATCCTATCCACGTTGATTTATCTTGTATAAATGATATTACGAACGAATTAGATATCGAAAAATTCAAATCACATCCTTTATATGCTGATTATAAAGATGCAGAATTTGTTTTAGAAAACGGAAAATACATTGTTGGTCGCGAAGTAGAAAAAATGTCGAAATCAAAGTATAATGTAGTTTCACCAGATGATATTTGTGATGAATATGGTGCCGATACCTTACGTTTGTACGAAATGTTTTTAGGACCTTTAGAGCAATCTAAACCTTGGAACACGGCAGGAATTACAGGTGTTTCTGGTTTCTTGAAAAAATTATGGCGTTTGTATTTTGATGATAACGGTTCGGTTATTGTAAACGATGAACCAAATGCAGAAATGTATAAATCGTTACATAAAACCATTAAAAAAGTAACCGAAGACATTGAGAATTTCTCTTTCAACACATCGGTGTCTCAATTTATGATATGCGTAAACGAATTGCAACAATTAAAATGCAATCACAGAGCTATTTTAGAACCTTTAGCCATTTTAGTTTCGCCATATGCACCTCATATTGCGGAAGAATTATGGTTGGGATTGAAAGATTTAAAAATTGAAGAATTGAAAGATTACGAAGGGATTTCAACACAACTTTTTCCAAAATTTGAAGAAAAATATTTAGTTGAATCTGAAAAAGAATATCCGGTTTCGTTTAATGGAAAAATGCGATTTACGATTAAGTTACCATTAGACTTAACAGCCGCTCAAATTGAAGAAATCGTAATGGCAGACGAGCGCACACAAGCACATTTACAAGGCAGAACGCCAAATAAAGTGATTATTGTTCCAGGAAAGATTATTAATTTGGTGGGATAGAGTTATTTTAACAAATTATTAATAGATTTTAGCTTTCCTGATTTTAATTTTGTTAAAATAACATTTAAATAATTGATCAAAATGAGAAAATTTATACTTTTAGTGGTTTTGGTTGCTTTTCAATTTGGAACGGCCCAAGAAAAAAATGAAGAAAACAAAAAAAGTAATGCAGAGACTACTTTTTACATTGGAGTTAATGCGCATATTCAAGACAATTTAAATCTTAATAGAAATTTACAAGCATCAAATGTTGTTCTTTTAGATAACAGCCCGGCAGAATTTGTTTTTGGATTCAATGTTTTTGGGAAAAAATATTCTTCTGATTTTGAATTTGGATTTGGAGAAAATAAAAAAGAGAATTTATCTTCAAAGAATAAGAATATGCATTTTACGGGACGTATTCGCTTTCATTATAACCTGATTAACAAAACTAATTTTGCATTTACTTCTGGGTTAAGTTTAGCAGGAACCTCTTCAGAAGTAGATTTGTACTCTAAAAACAACACTATTGATTTTAATAATTTAAATCCTAATACAAATGGTGGTTTGTTATCTATAAGAAATCAAATGTTTTATGCAGGCCCATCTTTATCAATATATCTATTTAAAGATAAATTTTATAAAGTCAGATTGAATTGCGCTTATGAATTGGCTTTTACCAATGGAAAATGGAAGTCTGATTACGGAAATATCGCAAATTCAATTAATGAAAGAAATAATAATCGTTTTGTAGTAGGTTTAGTATTTTAAGATATACGAATAAAATGTAATCGATAATAAAAATGGCATTTTTTACATTTGTCTAAAACAAACAAATGTCAAACTGTCATTTTTTATATTTGGCTCATAATTTGATGTTAATTTAGTAACTTTAAATTTTTAAAATTAAATACTATGTTTGATTTACCTTATATGATTTTAATTGGAGCAATTGCTCTTTTTAGTTGGTTAGTAAGTTCTCGTTTAAAAAGCAAATTTGAGCATTACTCGAAACTTACCTTAAGAAATGGGATGTCTGGTGCCGAAATTGCAGAAAAAATGCTCGCCGATCACGGAATTAGTGATGTAAAAGTGATTTCTACTCCAGGAAGATTGACAGACCATTACAATCCAGTAGATAAAACAGTGAATTTATCAGAAGCCGTTTATAACCAAAGAAATGCAGCAGCTGCAGCAGTAGCCGCTCACGAAGTTGGACACGCGGTACAACACGCACAAGCCTACGAATGGCTAACGATGCGTTCTAAAATGGTGCCAATGGTTAATGTGTCGTCAAGTATGTCGCAATGGTTAATTATGGGTGGAATTATTTTAGGATTCGCTTCAAAATCTGGAATTGGCTTTTATGTTGCTGTTGCAGGTTTGGCTTTAATGGCTGTTGCAACGGCTTTCAGTTTTATTACTTTGCCTGTTGAATATGATGCAAGTAATCGTGCTTTGGCTTGGTTGAAAAACAAAAATATGTTAGGTCAAGAAGAATATGCTGGCGCCGAAGATTCTTTAAAATGGGCTGCCAGAACGTATTTAGTTGCCGCTTTAGGTGCTTTAGCTTCTTTATTATATTGGGCATATAGAATATTAGGATCCAGAGATTAATTCTTAAAAACCTAAAATAGTAAATCCAAATTTCGAAACAATTTCGGAATTTGGATTTTTTTATTTAATTATAGTAATCGTATCCAAAATAAGGTACATCAAATTCTTTAAAAACTACGCCATACTGTTCTAATTCTTCTAAAATTGGTAGATACACTTCTTTAGAAACAGGTAATTGCACCCCTGTTGTTTGTATCTCGCCATTTAATATCTTCAAAGTGGCAATGGCTACGGGTAATCCTACGGTTTTTGCCATCGCGGTATACGTTTGATCGTCGCCCAAACAAACCATTGTTGAATCAATTTGTTTTTGCTCACCGTTAACTTCATAACCAATTTTATGATACATCACAATCATATCTTTATCTTCTGGTTGTAATGTCCATTTATACGATAGTATTTTTTCTAACATTTGAGCTGGAGTAGCATTTTTTAAACCTGTAACTACCGACTTGCTAAACAAATCTAACTCTAAAAGTTTGTCCCAAATTACATCGTCTTGGTCAATTTTTAATTGATGTCTGAATTTAATTTCCACCGAGTCCGTTGGATGATAAGGCAAAAATAAATTCACAAAATCGCGATTACTCATATGTTCAGAATCATCAATAATATAGGTATCATCCGTCATACCTAATTGCACAAAAACATCCCAAGCTTTTGAAAAACCTACTCTTCTTATGGTTCCACGATAACAGGTTTCTGCATTTTGTAAACCATAAATGTCTCTATATTTTAAAGAATCTCTGTTTGCGTACGCTTCAAATCGTCCAAAACCTTCTACTTCTAAAAATTCGGTTCTTCTAAATAATTTATGATAAGGAATGTACTTATAAGTGCCTTCTTGTATGAATTTTGCCGCGCCGCCTTGACCCGCTAAAACGACATTTCTTGGATTCCAGGTAAATTTATAATTCCACAAATTGGTATCGCTTTCTGGAGCTACTAAACCGCCACAAAAAGATTCGAAAAGAATAATTTTTCCGCCTTTACTTTTAATGTCGTCCATAATTTTCATAGCACTCATATGGTCTATTCCTGGATCTAAACCAATTTCATTCATCAAAACAATTTGGTTTTCTTTAGCTTGAAAATCTAAACTTTTCATTTCTTCACTAATGTACGATGCCGTAATCATATTTTTTTTATAGAAAATACAATCTTTAGCTACCTCAATATGAAGATGAGCCGGTAGCATTGAAATAACAATATCCGCTTGTTGAATTTCTTGTTTACGTTGTTCGTCATTACAAACATCAAAAGAAATGGCACGTGCATTTTTATGGTTTCCCGTTTTCTTATTGGCTAATGCTTCGGATAAATCAGCAATGGTAATTACTAATTTTTCGTCTTCTGATTTATCTAATAAATATTTTATAAGTGAAGAGGCTGATCTACCCGCTCCTATAATAAGTATCTTTCTCATTTTACTTTAATATCACACGAAGGTAATGAAATGTTATATTTCTAAAAAATAAAAACGAGCATTTATAAAAAAACTTGATTTGAAGTTTGTTATATTTGTGAAGAGATAAAACACAATCCATGGAAAAGAAAATTCTACTTGCCGCTTGTACTTTAGGCTTTTTAGCTATTATATTTGGAGCTTTTGGTGCACATGCCTTAAAAAAATCACTTACTGTTGAACAATTAAATTCTTTTGAAACAGGTGTGAAATATCAAATGTATCACGCCTTGTTTTTATTGTTCATTGGCGCAACGCAAATTATTACCTTAAAGGAAAAAACAATCATATTTTATTTGACTTTAGCGGGTGTGTTCTTTTTTTCAGGTTCCATTTATGTATTAACAACTAATGGCTTAACTGGAATTAAATCAAAACTAATTGGGCCTATAACACCAATAGGAGGTTTACTTCTTATCCTATCTTGGGGATATTTATTTTATGCAATTTTGACGAAAAAATAACAGAAAACGCGTATTTGTCAAATTATTGTTTAATTTTGCACTTTAAATAAAAGCAACATAACTTATAATTTTATGGATACCTACGCTCAATTTACGAAATCGATTTCGTTAGAAAAATATGGAATCAAAAATGTCACAGAAATCGTATATAATCCTTCCTATGATTTACTTTATGACGAAGAGTTAAATGACAACCTACTAGGTTATGAAAAAGGTCAACTAACAGAACTTGGCGCCGTTAATGTTATGACGGGTGAATTTACAGGTCGTTCTCCAAAAGACAAATATATAGTAAAAGACAGCACAACAGAAAATACCATTTGGTGGAATTCTGAAAAAGCGGTTAACGATAACAAACCTATTTCAACAGAAACTTGGAATGCCTTAAAAGAAACTACTTCTACACAATTATCCGGAAAAAGACTTTTTGTAATTGATGCGTTTTGTGGTGCAAATGAAAACACACGTTTAAAAGTTCGTTTCATTATGGAAGTGGCCTGGCAAGCGCACTTTGTAACAAATATGTTCATCAGACCAACCAAAGAAGAATTAGCAAACTTTGGCGAACCAGATTTCGTGGTGATGAACGGTTCTAAAACATCGTTTAAAGACTACGCAGCACATGGATTAAATTCGGAAGTTTACGTTGCCTTTAACTTAACAGAAAAAATTCAGTTGATTGGTGGTACTTGGTATGGTGGAGAAATGAAAAAAGGACTTTTCGCCTTAATGAATTATTACTTACCCTTACAAGGAATTTCATCGATGCATTGTTCTGCAAATAAAGGGACAAATGGTGATGTAGCTGTTTTCTTTGGACTTTCTGGAACAGGAAAAACAACCTTATCTACGGATCCTAAACGCGAATTAATTGGTGATGACGAACACGGTTGGGATAATGATGGTGTATTTAATTTTGAAGGCGGTTGCTATGCAAAAACTATTGATTTAAGTGCGGCAAACGAACCAGATATTTTTAAAGCTATAAAAAAAGACGCCTTATTAGAAAATGTTACTGTTGATGTTAATGGAAAAATTGATTTTAAAGATGGTTCTGTAACACAAAATACGCGTGTATCTTACCCTATTTATCATATAGACAATATAGTAAAACCGATTTCAAAAGCAGGACACGCTAATAAAGTTATCTTTTTAACCGCAGATGCTTTTGGGGTGATGCCACCAGTTTCAAAATTAACTCCTGAACAAACAAAATATTATTTTTTATCAGGATTTACAGCTAAATTAGCCGGTACTGAAAGAGGCGTGACGCAACCAGAACCCACGTTTTCAGCTTGTTTTGGAAAAGCCTTTTTAACTTTACATCCAACAAAATATGGAGAAGAGTTAGTAAAAAAAATGGAACAACATCAAGCTACTGCTTACATGGTAAACACAGGTTGGAATGGAACTGGAAAACGAATATCTATTAAAGACACAAGAGCTATAATTGATGCCATTTTAGATGGTTCAATTGAAAAAGCAGCAACTACAATTGTACCTGTTTTTAATTTTGAAGTGCCAACTTCATTACACGATGTTGACTATACTATTTTAGATCCAAGAAATACGTATGCAAATCCAAAAGAATGGGATACAAAAGCTGAAGATTTAGCAAGTCGCTTTATTAAGAATTTTATACAGTACACGGATAATCAAGAAGGTGCTGCTTTAGTAGAAGCAGGTCCAAAATTATAAAACCTAACAAAGTAAAACTTACTTGTAAAATCGTCTTGAAATCAAGACGATTTTTTATTGTACAAAAAAAGCGTTCATTTCTGAACGCTTTTTTAATTTATATATAAAATAATTATTTCCCTTTATTTGCTTCCGCAACATATTTTTCCAAAGCACCTGTCATAGATGGTGTTCCTGGAGCTGGTGCTAAAATATCAACTCGTAATCCATGATCTAAGGCTTCTTTTTGAGTAGTTGGTCCAAACACTGCAATTCTTGTATTATTTTGCTCAAAATTTGGAAAATTCTTAAATAAAGATTTTATTCCTGTTGGACTAAAAAATGCCAAGACATCATAATAAACATCTTTTAAATCAGATAAATCACTCATTACAGTTTTGTAAAAAATTCCTTGTTTCCAATCTACTTTCAAACCGTCTAATGTTTGAGGTACATCATGATTTAATTGATCTGTATTTGGCAATAAAAACTTTTCGTCTTTGTATTTTTTTATAAGTGTCGTTAAATCAGAAAAATCTTTCTGACCTACATAAATTTTACGTTTTCTGTACACTACATATTTTTGTAAGTAAAACGCCACTGCTTCGGATTGACAAAAATATTTTAAATCTTCAGGGATTTTATATCTCATTTCTTCTGCAACTCTAAAAAAGTGATCTATAGCATTTTTACTAGTAAATATAATTGCTGTAAAATAATTTAAATCAATTTTTTGCGCTCTTACTTCCTTAGCTGAAACGCCTTCAATATGAATAAAAGGTCTAAAATCAATTTTAACCTTAAATTTATTTTGCAAATCGTGATATGGAGAATTGTCCACTTTAGGTTCTGGTTGCGAAACCAAAATCGTTTTTACTTTCAAATTTGACATACCTAAAAAATTCCTAATTTTTCGTTACCCAATAATACATGAAATAATACGGTGCTATTTCAAGCGTGCAAAGATATAAAATAAAATAAAACAATTTGCTTAATATTGTCTTTTGATACGTTTTAACTAAAAAATAATAAGTAAAAACATTATAAAGTAAAAAAATGGTTAAAATAATGTAAAACACTTCTTTTATTGGCCAAGAATTATAATACAAAACAATATTTATAGGTAATAATATAAAACCTAAAAAAGCGCGATAATTTACTTTTATTAGATTAAACTTATCTACTAAACTTTCGGAATCTATAGCTGTTCCTATAATTTTTTCAATTAAAAATTTAGATAAAATAAACACAAATAAAAATGTTATTACTTGGATATAAGTTATATAATTATCGGTTTTCGTATAATTAAAATAACTTAAAAACAATAAAATAAAAAAGGAAAAGGAAATTAATTGAATGACAAACATAGAAATCGTAAACCAACTTAATAAATTATTGGTGTCTTTGTATATCTTATTATACTTTTCAGAATAGCCTAATTTTATAAATTCATTAAATCGAACTGAAAAAATAGTTTTATTAAGTGCAATAATGGCTGTCGCTAAAACAAATAATAGGGTTGCCCAATCTTTGTTGACTAAAACTCGTTCTATTGATAGCATAATATTCATACTGCAAAAGTAACAAAAAAAATAACTCAAATAAATTATAAAATTATTAAGAAAATAAATGTAAAAATAACTTAATTTTGTAAAGTAATAAAAATAACAATGTCAGCAGGAATAGTAATTATACCTACATACAACGAAATTGAAAATATAGAGCGGATTATCCATGCTGTTTTTCAATTACCCTCAAGCTTCCACGTCTTAATTGTGGATGATAATTCACCCGACGGAACTTTTAATAAAGTAGCTGAATTACAAAAACAGTATTCAGAAAAATTATTTTTAGAAGTTAGAACTAAAAAATCTGGTTTAGGAACTGCTTATGTACATGGTTTCAAATGGGCACTTTCGCATAATTATCAATATATTTATGAAATGGATGCCGATTTTTCTCATAATCCAAACGATTTAGAAAAGTTATATTTTGCTTGTCAAAATGGGGCTGATGTGGCAATTGGCTCAAGATATTCTAAAGGTGTAAACGTGGTTAACTGGCCATTAAACCGAGTTTTAATGTCTTATTTTGCTTCTGTTTATGTAAAGTTTATTACTGGCATGCAAATTCATGATGCTACTGCGGGTTTTATATGTTATAAACGAAATGTTTTAGAAACAATAAATATTGAAAAAATTAAATTTGTAGGATATGCATTTCAAATAGAAATGAAATATCGTGCTTTTGTAAATAAATTTAAGATTGAAGAAGTCCCAATTATTTTTACAGACAGAACCTTAGGCGAATCTAAAATGAGCGGCGCCATTATCCGTGAAGCTGTAATTGGGGTGATTATGTTACGAATTAGAAAAATATTTAACAAACTATAAATGAGTACATTTTTAATTAAAAATGCAAGAATTGTAAATGAAGGGAGCGTCTTTGAAGGAGATGTATTGATTGAGAATGAAATTATCCGTCAGATTGCAGATAACATAAGTGCAAAATCTTCGGAATGTATAATTATTGATGCAGAAGGAAGCTTTTTAATACCTGGTGTTATTGATGATCAAGTTCATTTTAGAGAGCCAGGACTTACACACAAAGGCGACATCGCATCAGAAAGTAAAGCCGCCGTTGCTGGTGGAATTACCTCATATATTGAGCAACCCAACACGGTTCCGAACGCAGTAACTCAAGAGCTTTTAGAGGATAAATATCAAATTGCTTCCAAAACATCTCACGCCAACTATTCATTTATGATGGGCGGTACTAATGATAATTTAGAAGAAATTTTAAAAACCAATCCTAAAAATGTAGCAGGTTTAAAACTGTTTTTAGGTTCTTCTACAGGTGACATGTTAGTGGATAGTTCAGCCTCGTTAGAAAAAATATTTTCTAATACGAAACTTTTAATAGCTGTACATAGCGAAGACGAAACCATTGTAAAAAATAACCTTGAGAAATACAAAGAAATCTACGGTGATGACATTCCAGTAGAAAAACACCCAGAAATTAGAAGTGTAGCAGCATGTTACGAATCTACTGTTAGAGTTATTGAATTGGCTAAAAAAACTGGAGCAAGATTGCATGTTTTTCATATTTCAACGGCTAAAGAATTAGACTTATTTACAAATAAAATTCCGCTGGAAAAAAAGCAAATTACAGCTGAAGTTTGTATTCACCATTTGTGGTTTACAGATGCAGATTATGAAACCAAAGGTTCATTAATTAAATGGAATCCAGCTGTTAAAACGAAAGAAGATAAGGACGCGCTTTGGAAAGCACTTTTAGATGATAGAATAGATGTAATTGCCACAGACCATGCGCCTCATACTTTAGAAGAAAAATCAAATCCATATACAACTTGCCCATCTGGAGGTCCATTAGTACAACATGCTTTAGTAGCCATGATGGAGTCCTACTTTAATGGTAAAATTTCTATAGAAAAGATCGTTGAAAAAATGTGTCATAATCCAGCGAAAATTTTCAAAATAGAAAATCGTGGTTTTATTAAAGAAGGTTATTTTGCCGATTTAGTTATAGTGAATCCACACATGCCTTGGAATGTAAAAAAAGAAAATATTATTGCAAAATGTGGCTGGTCGCCATTTGAAGGAAATAATTTTAAATCAAGAGTGACACACACTTTTGTAAATGGAAAACTGGCTTATGCCAATGGAAAGGTAAAGGATATTATAGCTGGACAAAGGTTAACTTTTGATAGAGAATAAAACTAGATGAAAAAAATAATATATTTAACCGTTTTTTTTGGATTATTTGCTTGTAGCGAAAATCCCGTAAAACCTCCGAAAAAACTTTTGGATGAAAAAACTATGGAAAATATTTTATATGATATAGCAATTTTACAAGCCGCTAATAGTAATGCCCCAGAAATTTTACAAGCAAATAAAATTGAAGCTAAAGACTATATTTACAAAAAATACAAAATAGATAGTGCTACCTATCATCAAAATAACAGATATTACGCTGCAGAAGTGAACAATTACAAACACATAAACAATCGAATTTTAGCTAGGCTAGAAAAACACCAAAATGCTAAAAAATAAAAAAACGCCAAATTCAATGAATTTGGCGTTTTAATTTAAAATTTATTTTGTTACATTTTCATTAACCAATTTCTTACCGAAACTTCTTTATCAATAATGTTTTTTAAATCTGCAATTGCTACACGTTCTTGAAGCATCGTGTCTCTATGACGGATTGTAACTGTTTTATCTTCTACCGTTTGATGATCCACAGTAATACAAAACGGCGTTCCCAAAGCGTCTTGACGTCTGTAACGACGGCCAACAGCATCTTTTTCATCATAGGCTACGTTGAAATCCCATTTTAATTCTTCCATAATTTCTTTGGCAATTTCTGGTAACCCATCTTTTTTAACCAAAGGTAACACAGCCGCCTTTGTAGGTGCTAAAACAGAAGGTAAACGCAATACAGTACGAGTAGAGCCATCTTCTAATGTTTCTTCTTGTAATGCTTTTGAAAAAACCGCTAAAAACATTCTGTCTAAACCAACGGATGTTTCTACTACATAAGGTACGTAGTTTTTATTTTCTTCAGTATCAAAATATTGTAATTTTTTACCAGAAAATTGTTCGTGTGCTTTTAAATCGAAATCTGTACGAGAATGAATTCCTTCTAATTCTTTAAATCCGAAAGGAAAATTGAATTCAATATCTGCAGCTGCATTTGCATAGTGTGCTAATTTTTCGTGGTCGTGAAAACGGTAATTTTCAGCACCTAACCCTAATGATTTGTGCCAATTTAATCGCGTCGTTTTCCAGTATTCGTACCATTTCATTTCTTCACCTGGTTTTACGAAAAACTGCATTTCCATTTGTTCAAATTCGCGCATACGAAAAATAAATTGTCTTGCCACAATTTCATTTCTAAATGCTTTACCGGTTTGTGCAATTCCAAAAGGAATTTTCATTCGGCCTGTTTTTTGAACATTTAAAAAGTTTACGAAAATACCTTGTGCCGTTTCTGGTCGTAAGTATAAATCCATTGCCGTATCTGCAGAAGCGCCTAATTTAGTACCAAACATTAAGTTGAACTGGCGTACTTCCGTCCAATTACGAGATCCAGAATCTGGACAAGCGATTTCTAATTCTTCAATTAAAAGTTTTACATCATCTAAATCACCAGCGTCTAAACTTTTCGCCATTCTGGCTAAAATTTCGTTCTTTTTAGATAGATATTCAACAACTCTTGGATTAGTTGTAATAAATTCTTGTTCGTTAAAAGCATCACCAAAACGCGCCTTTGCTTTTTCTATTTCTTTTTGTGCTTTAATGTTTAATTTTTCGGCATAATCTTCAATTAAAACATCTGCACGATATCTTTTTTTTGAATCTTTATTGTCAATTAATGGATCGTTAAATGCATCAACATGGCCAGAAGCCTTCCAAGTGGTAGGATGCATTAATATTGCAGCATCTAATCCTACAATATTTTCATGCATTTGCACCATGGATTTCCACCAATATTCTCTAATATTTTTCTTTAATTCTACACCGTTTTGCGCGTAATCATATACCGCACTTAAACCATCGTAAATTTCGCTCGAAGGGAAAATAAATCCGTATTCTTTTGCATGCGAAACTACATTCTTAAATAAGTCTTCTTGTTTTGCCATGTTGCAAAAGTAAAAATAGGAATGGAATTAAAAAAGTAATTTTTTAATTATAATTGAAAATGGTTGAACTAATTTTAGTAGTTCCTGAATATAAGTTTACAATATATCTTCCTTTTACCGTTTTGTTCTTTTCTAAATCAACATAACTGCAAACATCTGTTATTTGTTGCTGGTATTCAAACTTTACTAATTTACTATATTTTAAAGTAATATTATTATTTTCAAAGGTCAATTCTTCCACAGAAACGATATCATTTTTAGGATTTACGACTTGTACAAAAAATTCTTTTTCGCCAGTAGAAATTAATTTATTTCTGTCAACTGTAAAGCAAACTCTAATTTGTTCAATTGGCTTTACTTTATTTGGTGTTTTATTATCTGTAAGAAACTTAACCCCTTTTACTTGCAAATTAGTTACTTCAAACTTAGCATCTTTTAAAGCCGTATTTTCTGTAATTTTAGGAGTTTTTACTTCTGGTTTAATTAACGTTCTAAGTTTTTCTATTTGCTTTAATTTTTCTTTCAGTATTTTAATTGAATCCTTTATTTGATCAATTTCCTTATTTAATTCCGATAAATTCTTAAATTTAATATTCTTTTTAGGATCTTTTAAATCAGACACTTTTATAGACAAATCCTGAAAACTTTCATCAAAATTATTATATAAACTCGAAACAGAATCGTACTTCGTAAGTATTTCTGATAATTGACTTTGCGTAATTAATGTTTCTTGTTTTAATGTGTCTTGTAGTTCTTTAGCAGATTTGTTATCTTTATAACTTTTAAATAACACAAGTAGTAAAAAAATGGACAATAAAAGTATAGCGACCTTATAGGTGTTGTTGTTTCTTTTTGAAGACATTCTAAATATTTTTACTAAAGTAAAACTTATGTTTTAATATGATAAAATTTTTCGACCAAATACATAAAAATCTGTTAAACGTGGTATTTCCTGCGTTTTGTAATGGCTGTTCGAAATTACTTTTGAAAAATGAAAAAATTATTTGCACCACTTGCATGCATCATTTGCCACTTACTCATCATCATAATTTAAAAGAAAATGAAATGCATAGGGCATTTTATGGCATAGTGCCTTTTGAATTTGGTGCTTCGTTATTATATTTTAGAAAAAAAGGGATTGCACAACAATTAATGCACAATTTAAAATATAAAAACCAACAAGAAATCGGCACTTTTTTAGGAGATGTTTTTTCAAAAAACGTATTAGATTTGGCTGTTTTTAATGATATTGATGTGATAATTCCTGTGCCCTTACATAAAAAACGTTTTCACGAAAGAGGATACAATCAAGTTACAACTTTTTGTGAAGCATTAGAGAAAAACTTAGCTATTCCGATTATTGATTCTGTTTTAGTAAAATCAATTAACTTAAAATCACAAATTCAAAAGTCAAAAGAAAATCGCTTAGAAACCAATAAAAATGTATTTTCAATTGAAAACGCCCATAAAATTGAAGGAAAACACGTGTTGCTTGTAGATGATATTTTTACAACTGGCGCCACTATTGAAGCGTGTGCAAAAGAAATATTAAAAATAAAAAACACCAAAATTAGCATCGTAACAATGGCGTATACACAATCATAAAATTTATTTAAATATTATGATGCGAATGAATATAATTGTTACTTTGCAGTATTAAATAGCGACATAATTAATGAAAAAAATCATATTACTTCTTACTATAATTTCTCTTGTATTTATCAGTTGTGCCAAAAGAGGTATGATTTCTGGCGGACCAAAAGATAGCATTGCTCCTGTTATTGTTAAAAGCACTCCGAAAAATTATGAAACCAATTTTTCCGGGAAAACTATTAAAATTGATTTTAGCGAATACATAAAAGTAAAAGACATTAACAAACAATTGATTGTGTCGCCACCTATGGCAAAAAATCCAACAATTGTACCACAAGGAAGTGCAAGTAAATTCATTTCAATTACTTTAAATGAAGATTTAAAACCGAATACTACCTACAGTTTTAATTTTGGACAAAGTATTGCAGATTACAACGAAGGCATCCCGTATTCGCAATTTAAATATGTGTTTTCAACAGGAGCATTTGTAGATTCTTTAAAAGTTTCTGGTGAAATTGTAGACGCATTTGAAAAAGAAACAGATGAATTTGTAACTGTAATGTTGTATGACGCTGAAACGTATAATGATTCATTGGTCTACAAAAACAAACCCGTTTATATTACCAATACTTTAGAAAAAAACACGAAATTTACTATTGAAAACATAAAAGAAGGTAACTATTATTTAGTGGCTTTAAAAGACAAAAACAACAATTACAATTATCAGGCAAAATCGGAAAAAATTGCCTTTAAAAAGGAAAAAATAAAAATTCCTTCAGATAGTAGTTATACTTTAAAACTATTTGCAGAGAAAAACGAAATCAAAACCTATTCGCCAACCCTTGAAAGTAATAACAAATTGTTTTTAGGGTACGAAGGCAATGCTAACAATGTGAAACTTTTTTATAAAAAAAATAACATTGAAACGCCTTTACGATTTGCAAAATCAGCGAATAAAAAATCGGATACTTTACAAGTTTTTATACCTAAAGAAGCTAAAGATTCTATACAAGTACTTGTGAAATCTGATAACTATTTGAAAAATTATGTAGTGAAATTAAAAAAGTTAAAAGAAGCAGATTCATTAAAAGTGACGCTTTTTGCTAATAAAAAATTCCAATTTAACGAGAAACTTAGTTTAGAAACCACTACGCCAATTAAAAAAATAAATGCTGAGAAAATATTTCTGAGAAAAAAAGATAGTACTTCAGTCTCCTTCACAACAGAAATTAATGATTTTGAACAATTGATTTCTTTTGATTTTAAACAAGAAGAAAACGAAAAATACGAACTCGAGTTACTGCCAGGAGCCATAGAAGATGAATACGAAACTCAAACTGATAGTTTAAAATTTACTTTTGACAAAGGTGCGGTAAGCGATTTTGGGAATTTAAAATTGCGATTGAAAAACATCAATAGATTTCCGTATGTTGTACAAATTTTAAATACTTCTGGAGATATCGTTAGCGAAAAATACTGCACTAAAGAAACTGAATTATATTTTGAAGCTATTCAGCCAAGCAACTATCAAGTGCGGTTGTTTTACGATGACAACAAAAATAGAATTTGGGATTCAGGAAATTTCAAAACCAAATTACAACCCGAAGAAATGATTTATTTTCCCGGTTTAATAGACGTAAGAGCCAATTGGGATGTGGATCAGGAATTGGAGTTAAAATAATATAAAAAAACGCATTCAAATTGAATGCGTTTTTTATTTTAAAAAAGTTGTGTTCTAATTAAAGTACACTTGCTTTTAAATATTCTCTATTCATACGAGCGATGTTTTCTAAAGAAATTCCTTTTGGACATTCTACTTCACACGCTCCTGTATTGGTACAATTTCCGAAACCTTCTTCGTCCATTTGACGTACCATATTTAATACTCTTTCTGTAGCTTCTACTTTTCCTTGTGGCAACAAAGCATATTGAGAAACTTTTGCTCCAACAAACAACATGGCTGAACCGTTTTTACAAGTCGCCACACAAGCGCCACATCCAATACAAGCTGCTGCTTCAAAAGCTTTGTCTGCATCTTGTTTGTTAATTGGGGTTGCATTAGCATCAATAGTTCGACCTGAAGTATTTACAGATACGAATCCACCTGCTTGTTGAATTCTGTCAAAAGCACTTCTATCTACCATTAAGTCTTTTACAACTGGGAACGCTTTACTTCTCCATGGCTCAATAAAAATAGTTTCGCCATCTTTAAATTTACGCATATGTAACTGACACGTAGTTGTTCCTGTATCTGGACCGTGTGCACGACCATTAATATATAACGAACACATTCCGCAAATTCCTTCACGACAGTCGTGATCAAAAGCTACTGGCTCTTGTTGGTTATTGATTAATTGCTCATTTAATTGGTCTAACATTTCTAAGAAAGAACTGTCAGTAGAAACATTATCTAATTTATATGTTTCCATTTTACCTTTAGTTCCAGCATTTTTTTGACGCCAGATTTTAAGGTTGATATTTATATTTTTTTTAGCACTCATAATATCTTATTTATAGTTTCTAGCTGCAATTTTGATAAACTCATATTTCAATTCTTCTTTATGAAGTACTGATTTACTTGCATCGCTTCCATTATATTCCCAAGCTGCAACATAAGCGAAATTTTCATCGTCACGAAGTGTTTCTCCTTCAGCATCTTGATATTCTTCACGGAAATGTCCACCACAAGATTCTTTACGTAATAAAGCATCTTTTGCCATTAATTGTCCCAATTCAATAAAATCAGCTACACGAAGTGCTTTTTCTAATTCTTGATTCAATTCGTTTGCTGCACCTGGAACTCTAACATCTGCATAGAAATCTTCTCTTAATTGTCCAATTTCTTCAATTGCTTCTGTTAATCCTTTTTCGTTTCTTGCCATTCCAACTTTATTCCACATAATTAATCCTAATTTTTTGTGGAAATAGTCAACAGATTTTGTACCGTTATTATTAATTAATTGCTCAATAGATTGACGAACTGCATTTTCAGCTTCCATAAATTCTGGAGTATCTGTTGCAATTTTACCTGTTCTAATTTCGTCTGCTAAATAGTTAGAAACCGTGTAAGGCAATACGAAATAGCCATCTGCTAAACCTTGCATTAAAGCAGAAGCTCCTAATCTGTTTGCTCCGTGGTCTGAGAAATTGGCTTCACCAGCTACGAAACATCCTGGAATAGATGACATTAAATTATAATCAACCCAAACACCACCCATTGTATAGTGAACT
This sequence comes from Flavobacterium sp., assembly GCF_044361065.1. GTDB lineage: Bacteria > Bacteroidota > Bacteroidia > Flavobacteriales > Flavobacteriaceae > Flavobacterium. Next base: position 14,014 of record NZ_JBIKJI010000002.1, on the reverse strand, counting down.
GCTGGATAAATTTTCATTGGAGTTTCATATGGATTTTCATCTGTAATTTTTTCATACATCGTGAAAAGGTTACCATACTTAGATTCTACCCATTTTTTTCCTAATTCTTGAATTTTATCATCAGATGGGTTATGATCTCCTTGCGTAAACGCAGCTTGTTTTCCTTTTGTGATAATCTCTGAAGCGAAATCTAAATAAACCCCTTCGTTAGTGTCGTTAGATTCAATTCCGTGACCAGCATCACAAACATCTTTCGCAGCACGAGACGCTACATCACGAGGTACTAAGTTTCCAAAAGCAGGGTATTTTCTCTCTAAGAAATAATCTCTATCTGATTCCGCAATTTGAGTTGGTTTTAATTTACCCGCTCTAATTGCTTCAGCATCTTCTTTTTTAGCAGGAACCCAAATACGACCAGAGTTACGTAACGATTCTGACATTAACGTTAATTTGGCTTGATTTGTTCCGTGAACTGGAATACATGTTGGGTGAATTTGTACAAAACATGGATTCGCAAAATGTGCTCCTTTTTTGTGTACTTTCCAAGAAGCTGTAACGTTACTTCCCATTGCATTTGTAGATAAGAAATATACATTTCCATAACCACCAGATGCAATAATAACAGCATGAGCTGAATGACGTTCTAACTCACCAGTAATTAAATTACGAGCAATAATTCCACGAGCTTTACCATCAACTTTAACAATGTCAAGCATTTCGTGACGGTTATACATTTTTACATTTCCTAAACCAATTTGTCTAGACAAAGCAGAATATGCTCCTAATAATAATTGTTGACCTGTTTGTCCAGCGGCATAAAAAGTACGTTGTACTTGTGTTCCACCAAACGAACGGTTATCTAATAATCCACCATAATCTCTAGCAAAAGGAACACCTTGAGCCACACATTGGTCGATAATATTTGAAGATACTTCTGCTAAACGGTGCACGTTTGCTTCACGAGCTCGGTAGTCACCACCTTTAATAGTATCATAAAATAATCTATAGGTACTGTCACCATCATTTTGATAGTTTTTTGCAGCGTTAATACCACCTTGAGCAGCAATTGAGTGTGCTCTACGAGGTGAATCTTGAAAACAAAATGCTTTTACATTGTAACCCATTTCTCCAAATGAAGCAGCAGCCGAAGCACCTGCTAAACCTGTTCCTACTACGATTACATCAATTTTTGGTCTATTGTTTGGAGCCACCAATTTAAGATTATTCTTATGGTTGGTCCATTTTTCTGAAATATGACCTTGAGGAATTTTAGAATCTAATGCCATATGTTTTTATTTTGTAAAAAAGTGAATGTAAATTGGAATAATTGCAAATAAAAACGCAACTACAACTGAAAATGCTTTTCCAAATGATTTAATAGCTGGTGTAAATTTACCATTTGCTCCTAAAGATTGGAAAGTACTTTGAAAGCCATGCCATAAATGGAAACCTAATGCCATCATAGATAACACATAAAATATAACGAAAAACAACCCTTCGTTTGGAATTACATTGAATAATTTTCCTTTACTTTTAAAGAAAGCATAGGTTAATTTGTGTAAATCTTTGAAACCAATAAATAAAACTTCACCTGTTTTAGCATCTTTAACAATATTTGAACCTTCGATAACTAATTTAGTAGTATTTCCAGGTTGATTGTTATTTTGTTCTACTAATGTTTTTAAAGAGCCGCCTGGAGGCAAAGGAATCGTCTGAATTTTAGAATCTGGTGTTCCAATAAGCATAGATTGAGATTGCCCTTGATTTCCTTGTGTTTTCGTAACTAAAGGCATAGTAGCATCAAAATGCATTTTTGCCCAAAAATTAATCATATGTGTAGAGATAAAAACCAAAATAATAGTTCCTAAAACCGCCATATTTCTTGAAGAAAAACTACTATTTTTAGAAGGATTACTCATCGCGTAAGCTACTGGACGTGCTTTTTGGTTTTGAATTGCTAAATAAATCCCATCGATAGCGTGAAAAATAATAGAAATGTACGTTAAATAAGAAAGTAATTTTACTGCAGGGTTAGTAGTCATAAAAAGTGCATACTTATTAAATTGTAATGCCGCTTCAATAGTGTCGCCAGCTAACAATTGTAAGTTTCCTAATAAATGCCCAACTAAAAACAAGCACAAGAACAATCCCGTAAGTGCCATCCAATATTTTTTTGCGATAGATGACTTTAAAAATGCTGATTTTGCCATAATTATAGTTAATGTTAATTTGAATATTTTAATGTTAGCAAAAATAAAGGTTATAAGTAAGACTTACAACCTTTGAAAGTTAATTTATAATCATTTTAAATGAGTTTAACATTTGTTGAATATCAACATATTACGTCTTGAATTTTTATTCAAATCTTATCTCATTTGGTTTTTTTCTATAATTTCTAACGTTTGCGTTTCCTTCATTCCGTTATTTTCTAATTCAATTGTATATTTTCCTGAAGGTAAATAATATTTTTTATTGCCTGATTGATTGATTTTTATTTTACTATCCTTCTTTTCTATTGCGGTTTTTATTTTTTCATCAATACTTAAATCAAAATCTACTTTAAGCATTCCTTTATCTGCTTTATTTTGACGATTAAAAACCACAATTCCATCTTTATTTTTTATAGTTAAAATTGTATTTGAAAGTTCTTTTACATAATACCAAATTAATACATTTGGTGTGTTTTCGGTGCCCCAAGCAGAACGCTTATTTCCCCAATTTTTAGAAAAAGAAATATTCTTTACAGGAAATAACGCTATGCCGTTTAACTGTGTTTTTTCATTAATTTGTTGAATGTTCGCCAAATTTACCTTATACAATGAACGACCGTGCGTAGCTACAATTAAATCTTTTTCTCTTTTTTGAATAACCAAATCGTGTACGGCAACATTTGGAATGTCGGTTGAAAAATCTTGCCAAGTTATTCCTCTATCAATAGAAATAAATAAACCAGTATCTGTACCTAAATATAAAATGTTTTCATTTTCAGAATCTTCAAGAATTACATTAGCAGCATTTTGATTGAAATTCTCCGTTAATAATTTCCAAGTTGTGCCTAAATCTTCCGAAACATAGGCATAAGTAGTGAAATTATCATTTCTATATCCGTTTAACGTAATATAAATTCTATCGGATTTAAACGTTGAAAATCGCACACGAGACACCCATAATCCTTGTGGCAAATTAGTTGATATTTTTATCCAATTTTCGCCGCTATCTTTTGTCATATAGACATTTCCATCATCTGTTCCAATAACTAATTTTCCGAATTTAAATTTACTTTCAGCTATAGCTGTTATAGTTCCAAAAGGCACATTCCCTTCTACTTTTCCATTGGTTAAATCGGTAGAAATTTTTTCCCAATTTTTACCTTGATTCATCGAACGAAACACATATTGTCCGCCAAAATAAACAACATCTTGATTATGAGACGACAACAAAATAGGTGCTTGCCAATTAAATCTGTAAGGTTCTTCTTTTTTATCTGCTTGTGGAGTAATGTATTTTCTTTCTCCTGAAATTCTGTCTATTTTGGTGTAATTTCCAAATTGATATCCCGTGTAAACCAAATTATTTGTTCTGGTATCAATTTGAACTTGCATTCCATCGCCACCGCTTAAAAATTCGTAAGGATATTTTCCGTCTTGTAACCATTCTACATTATGTTCATAATTATTTGGACCCGCCCAAACACCATTATCTTGCAAACCTCCATACACTTCATAATTTTCTTTTTCATCTACGTTTACAGAATAAAATTGCCCAACGGCTTGGTTATTGCATTTTATCCAATGTTTCCCGTTATCGAATGTAATATTCACACCTCCATCATTTCCATTTATTAGATGATTTGAATTTTTTGGATTCACCCAACAAACGTGATGATCAGAATGAACATTATCTTTACTGATTGATTCTAAAGATTTTCCTCCATCATTAGAGAATAATAATGGAACCGCTGAAATATATAAACGATTTTCATTAGATTCATCAACAGTAATATCTGCAAAATAATATCCGTAAGAATAAAAGGCATCATCAATAAATTTGTCATTTGTTTTAGCCCACGTTTTTCCAGAATCGGTGGTTTTATAAATTTCTGCACCAATTACTTCTACTTCAAATAAGGCCGCATTGGCATCTTTCGGCTTTTCACTTGAAGCATTTGGTCGTAAATTCTGATTGTCTACAATCGCATAAGCAATATTCTCGTTATATGAAGTTAACCCAATTCTACCAATTCCAATATTAGTTGGGAAACCAGAATTGGCATTAATTTTTTTCCAAGTCGTCCCAGCATCTTCACTTTTGTAAATACCCGAATGAACTCCATTTCCTTTAAAATTATATGCTTTACGCTCGCGTTCCCAAGCCGAAGCAAACATAATTTTTGGATTGTTTGGTGCGAAACTAATATCTATAATTCCTGTTTCGTCGTTAATATATAAAGTTTTTGTCCAATTTTTTCCTCCATTTGTGGTTTTAAAAACGCCTCGTTCTTCATTTTTTGAATACAAATGCCCTAAAACACCTACTACAATTTCGCTGTTATCTTTCGGATTGATCCAAATTTTAGAAATATGATGACTATCTGGTAAACCAATGTTAGACCACGTTTTACCTTTATCTGTAGATTTCAAAACTCCAATACCTGCATAAGAAGAACGAGAAGAATTTACTTCACCTGTTCCTACCAAAATTAATCCCGAATTCCAATCCACTGCAACACATCCTATGTTTTGAGTTGGCGCTGCATCCATTACAGGTTCAAAACTGGTTCCGTTATTATTGGTATACCACAAACCCCCAGAAGCATATGCCGCATAAAATTCAGTTGGATTTTGAGGATTGACAGCTAAATCGACTATTCTTCCACTCATTATTGTTGGTCCAATATTTTGAAAAGCAACGGATTGAAAATTATTGTCTTGTGACAAAGAAACTATCGTACTAAGAAGAGAAATTAAAAATATAACTTTTTTCATTTTTATATAATTTGATATGTTTCAAAATTAATAGAATTATTTGACAACTATTTGTTTGAAAGTTATTAATTTTGAAAACTTTACTAACATTTTTAAAAAATGAAATATTTACCAATAAATCGAGAACTTTTTATTAAAAATCGTAAAAACTTTATGGCTCAAATGAAGCCAAACGGAGTTGCTATTTTTAATTCAAATGATATTTATCCTGTTTCTGCAGATAGTACGTTGCCATTTGCACAACATCGCGATATTTTTTACTTATCAGGTGTGGATCAAGAAGAAAGTATTTTATTATTATTTCCAGATGCACCATATGAGCACTTGAAAGAAGTACTTTTTTTAAAAGAAACCAATGAGCATATTGCCATTTGGGAAGGTGAAAAACTTACCAAAGAACGTGCTTTTGAAGTAGCGGGAATTAAATCAGTATATTGGTTACAAGATTTTCATAAAGTTTTAAAAGAAGTGATGATGTATGCCGATACGATGTACATTAACACCAATGAACATTACAGAGCAGCAGTAGAAACAGAAACACGTGAAGACCGTTTTATAAAATGGTGGAAAAACGAATATCCTGCGCATAAAGTAGAAAAATCAAATCCTATTTTACAAAGATTACGTTCTGTAAAAGACCAAATTGAATTGGATTTAATTCAAAATGCGTGTAATATTACAGAAAAAGGAGTCCGAAGAGTATTAAATTTCGTAAAACCTGGTGTAACCGAGTATGAAATTGAAGCCGAATTGGCACACGAATTTCTTCGTAATCGTTCGAAAGGTTTTGCTTATACTCCAATTATAGCTTCAGGAAACAATGCAAATGTGTTACATTATATAGAAAACAACCAAGTTTGTAATGCTGGCGATTTAATTTTGTTAGATATTGGTGCAGAATATGCCAATTATTCTTCCGATTTAACTCGAATGATTCCGGTTTCTGGAAAATTTTCTGACAGACAAAAAGCGGTTTACAACGCCGTTTTAAATGTAAAAAACGAAGCTACAAAAATGTTGATTCCAGGTACAAATTGGAAACAATACCACGTAGAAGTTGGTAAAATTATGACTTCCGAATTATTAGGTTTGGGTTTAATCACGAAAGCAGATGTTCAAACTGAAAACCCAGAATGGCCAGCATATAAAAAATATTTTATGCACGGCACTTCACATAATTTAGGATTAGATACGCACGATTATGGCTTGTTACACGAGCCAATGCAAGCCAATATGGTTTTTACGGTAGAACCAGGAATTTATATTCCAGCAGAAGGTTTTGGAATTCGTTTAGAAGACGATGTGGTCATTCAACCAAAAGGAGAGCCTTTCAACTTAATGAAAAATATTCCTATCGAAGCAGATGAAATTGAATCGATAATGAATAATTAGATTTGTTTCAAGTTTCAGGTTAAACGGTTTGCGAAAGTGAGCCGTTTTTTTTGAACACAAAAAACATTGCGTGCTTTGCGTTTAAATTCTACATTTGTATTTATGAAAACCACCAACTTCAAAAACACTAAAATCAGTTATACCGACCAAGGAAAAGGCAATGCGGTTATTTTGTTACACGGATTTTTGGAAAATAGTACGATGTGGAACTATTTAGCACCTGTTTTAGCTAAAAAAAACCGAGTAATTTGTATTGATTTGTTAGGTCACGGGCAAACGGATTGTTTAGGATATATTCATAGTATGGAAGATATGGCGGATGCTGTTCACCAAGTAATTTCCGAATTGAAAATCAGAAAAGCGGTGTTTGTTGGACATTCTATGGGTGGCTATGTGGCATTGGCTGTTGCCGAATTATATCCAGAATTTATGAAAGGTTTGGTGTTGTTAAATTCAACATCTCGTGCCGACAGCGAGGAACGCATTGCAAATAGAACGCGTGCGATAAAAGCCGTGAAGCAAAATTATGTGGCTGCTGTTAGAATGAGTATCGCTAATTTATTTTCAGAAGAAAACAGAACAAAACTTTCGGAACAAATTGAATGGATTCGAGAAGAAGCGCTTCAAACACCATTACAAGGAATTATTGCCGCTCAGGAAGGTATGAAATTACGAAAAGACCGAGAAGTAATTTTACATTTTGCCACCTATCCAATTTTACTAATTTTAGGAAAAAAAGATCCTGTTTTAAATTACGAAGAGAATTTAGAACAAATTGAAGGCACAAATGTAAAACTAATAACTTTCAACGACGGACATATGAGTCATCTCGAAAACCAAGCGGAATTGGAAAAAGTTATGGTTGGATTTTTGAAGGGTTAACCGCAAAGCTTTCAAAGATTTCGCAAATCACGCAAAAATTGTACAAGAAATATATAAAATACCTTTGAAATCTTCGTAATTAACTTTGCGTTTTTGTAAAAAAAATTATTTAATCACTTCTTTAAATGAAATCGCAGGATTTAAAATTTCTTGAATTAAAATTACCAATTCTTCTTTAAAATTTTCTAAAAATTCAGTTGTAATTACTGTTTCGCCAACAACACCTCTGCCTTTACCAAATGTAAAAGGTAAAAATCCAGCTTTCATATTTTTAAACGAGAATATTCCGACTTCCACATTATAATTTCCTTTTAAAGGATTGGTTTGAAACATCATTGAATAACACAATAATTGAATAATTTTATCATTAGCCAAATCGAGTGTTAAACCTTCAAAAGTATCAATTTTAAGTTTATTACCTTCAACTTTTCCAGTTTTATAATCGATTATACGAATGGTGTTATTTCGCAATTCAATTCTATCAACTTTTCCTGAAATTTTAACCGGATAAGGTAAATTAGGATGTTCAAATATGGTTTCGTGCGGTTTTTCTAAAGACAAAATAAATAGTTCGTCACCATTTTCGATATGCTGTTTTTCTTGAATTAAAAAATTATAAATGTTTCTTTTAGCTACTTCGAAAGCAATTAAATTTTTCCCTTTTTTAATTTCTCCTTCTTTATAAACTTCTATAAATTTTTCTAATGTAATGGCTTCTATATTTTGAATCATTACATCAATATCTGAAAGTTGAATTTGAATATTTTTACCTTCAAAAGGAGCATACATTTTCTCTAATACTTCGTGGATTATAGTTCCTAAAGTATTAGCCGCCACATTTTCTTCTACCTCTTCATTTTCACGAACGCCTAAAATTCGTTGGTAATAAAACTGAATAGGATTTCGCAAATAATTGGTTAATGATGAAGGCGAAAAACCTTTTATAGTTGCAATTTCTTCTAATCTATCTAAAATTGGTTGTGTTTTTATTACCTCAATTGGCTGATAAATTGTATCGGGTTTAATTGCGTTATAAAATACCTTTTTAAAATTATGATTTGGCAAATGTTCAATCTCTAATTGAGTAATAAATCGACTTTTCTCTCCAGCATCAATACCTTCAGAATGGGTATTATAAAGTAAATAAATATTTTTAGCGCGTTGTAACAAACGATAAAAATGATAGGTGAAAATAGCATCGCGTTCCTTATATGTTGGCAAGCCTTTTTCTAATTTTACATCGTATGGAATAAAGGAATTGTTCGATTTTCCGCCAGGTAATTTACCTTCATTTAACGACGTAATGATTACATTTTCGAAATCTAAAACACGACTTTCTAAAATTCCCATGATTTGGAGACCTTTGAGTGGTTCACCTTCAAAAGAAACCTGAGCCTGATCGATAACTTGTTTGTAAATAGAAAATAAAATTTCTAAATTTTCAATTTTATTATACGTTTCAAAGTAATTTGTTATTTTTAAAATGACATTATAAATTGAAAACACAAATGCTTTGGTAACTTTATCTTGTTCGTTTTGATTACTTAAATGTGTTTTAATGTAAATTAGAATGACTTTTAATTTCTCTAAAATTTCATTTACAGATACATTCCAATCGAAAAACAAATGTTGGACTAATTCATTACTCGATAAATCATATTTAGAAAATAATTCGCTTAGTCGATTACTGGTAATAAAGGTTAAATTAGAATTTTTTATAATTTTAACCACTTCATTCGCTTGAATACTCGAAACAATTAACGGATTATTTAAAATTTCTAATACTTCTTTATAGTAAAAGACGCTTTGTTTTTTATTTCTATTTTGGGCATTTAAATGCAGTTGAAATAACTTATAAATTAATATTTGCGCCGGATTGTTTTTACTTGGATAACCCATCGTAATATTTAAATCTTCTACCTCAACAGGTAACGCATTTAAAATTGGTATTAAAATATTTTCTTCACTTAAAACAAGTGCAGTATTTTCTAATGATTTGTTTTCAAATACGATTTTTTCTATGATTTTTCCAGCAATTTTGGCCTGACCAATAGACTTTGGTGTACCAATAACTTCAATATTTTTATCGCTTGAAAAAGCATCCGTAATCCAATTAAAAGGATGGGTTTCAAAATGTTTCCAAGAGTTTTTTATTCTTCGCAAAAACAATCCTGCATCGTGAAATTCATCTTTTAAAAAAGCACCATCTATATCCCAAAACACAGAAGCTTTATTATGTTCTAATAAACATTTAATTATAGTTTCTTCTGAAGCGTTCAATGCATTAAAACCAGCAAATACAAACGTTTTATCTTCGGATTTTTTTGCAAAATCTAAACAATTTTCTGATGCTTTTCTATATAGTAAGCCTTGATAACCTACTTTTTTATTTATTAAATGTTCTGTAAATTTTTGATAATAAAATGGCATTAATTTCCAAAAATCTAAATGGTTTTCAATTAATTTAGATTGGTTATTTACATTTGGAGTCCAATTTTTAATACGTTCAATATCCAATAAATAGGAGAAAATTTCATTCTGGTTAATAAGATACCTATCAATTTCATTAAAATCTTGAATTAACGTTACCGCCCAACTTGAAAATTTTTCAAAATCTTGCTGTTTTGATTTTTCAGTAGTATCCAAATAAACAATATAAAACTCAAACAAAAGCTCAATATTATCTAGTGTCCTTAATTGCGCAATTTCCTCTATCAGCATTTCAATGCTAATTATTTTAGGCGCTAAAAAAGTTGTAGAAGACTTTCTTTTTAATTCTTCAATTAAAAATATCTTTGCTCTTTTGTTTGGTAAAACAATATTGGTGTGGTGTAACGATGTAGAATTATTGCTTAATAACTCTTTTGCCAGTTTAGATAAAAATGATGCATCCATGGCAATAAAGATAAAAAAAAGGTCTCAATAAATTGAGACCTTTTTAAAATATTATATGAGAAAAATTATTTTACTAATTTAACTTCTACTCTTCTGTTTTGAGCTTTTCCAGCTTTCGTTGCATTTGTTGCAACTGGTTTAGCTTCTCCAAACCCTTCAGATGTTAATCTGTCAGCAGCAATACCATTTTCAACTAAGAAAGATTTTACAGCTGCAGCTCTATTTTGAGATAATACTAAGTTAGCATCGTCTTTACCGTCTGAATCAGTATGTCCTTCTAAAGCGAATTTAGCTGTTGGATATTCTTTTAAGATAGCAACAATTGCTTGTAAAACTGAATATGTTTGTTTTTGGAAAGATGATTTTGCTGAATCAAATAAGATTGTTTTTGCATAATCATTTAATTTTTTCATTGTGTCTTCAGATACTTCTGGACATCCGTTATTTGCAACAGTTCCTGCTACAGTAGGACATTTATCATCTTTATCTAAAACTTTATCTCCATCAGTATCAGGCCATGGGCATCCACCGTTTGCTTTTTCACCTTTTACAGTAGGACACTTATCGTTTTGATCAGCTATTCCATCGCCATCAGCATCTGGACAACCTTTTAATACTGGTAAACCAGCTACATCAATACAAGCATCATCTTTATCAGCTACAGTATCACCATCTTGGTCAGGACATCCATTCATTTCTGGAGTACCTGCTTCTTCTGGACAAGCATCAGCTGAATCTTGAATACCATCTAAATCTGTATCAGGACAACCTTTGAATGCCGCTAATCCTTTAACTTCTGGACAAGCATCTTCAGCATCAATAATACCGTCATCATCTTTGTCTTTAGCACCAAATTGGAATCTTAAACCTGCTTGGTGAAAGAAATGCGTTGGAATATCAACATTACCCACTCTATTGTCATCAAAACTAGTTTTATAAGTAGAAGCTATTGTAAACGCAACATTTTTCATAAACCATAAGTTTAATCCCCAACCAGCGTTAATTGTTCCTGCCGAAGCGTCACCCATAAAAACATAACCTCCACCTAAATTTAAAGTAGGGTCAAACCATTTAGATTTTATTAAACTTTTAAAGCTATAAGAAACCGCTGCATCTAAACCATAATAGTTTAAATCACCTGGGTTACTTACAACCATACCTCTTGCATCCGCACCAACTGTAGTAGGTTTGAATTCAACAAATTTGGTAATTTTGTTGAAAGATCCTGTCATTTCAAAAGAAAAACCATCTCCAACGTATTTAGACACGCTTAAATAAGATACTGCCGGAACGATATTCCAATTATCTTTCATATCTAATCCTTGAGAATAGGTTTTTTCAAATAATCCTAATCCACCTCTACTAGCACTTACTCTAGTGTCTACCGCATTTGCTCCAAAAGACACAGCCCATGGATTAACTTTATCTTGTGCTTGTGACGTTAGTCCAACAAACAACAAAGCAGCAGAAAATAATTTGTTCAAATGTTTCATACTTTTTATTTAATTTAATTACAATTCATTATATTCAAGAGCAAAAGTAATATGTTTTTTGTAATTCACAAAACTTTTGTTTGTTTTTTCTTAATTATATGTTAAACAATTTAATTTATTAAATTATGTTTAACTTTTTGGCAACACTTTCAAAAGCAAAAATAGCTTTATCTAAGTGTTCTTTTGTATGAGCAGCAGATAATTGCACTCTAATTCTGGCTTTGTCTTTTGGAACCACAGGATAAAAGAATCCAATTACATAAATTCCTAATTTTAGCAATTCGTCAGCCATTTCTTGAGATAATTTTGCGTCGTACAACATAACTGGTACAATTGCAGAATCGCCATCAATAAAATCTAAACCTGCTTTTCGTATACCTTCTTTAAAATAATTGGTGTTCCATTCTAATTGATCTCTTAAAGAAGTGTCTTTTTTTAATAATTCAAATACTTTTAAAGAAGCTCCTACAATTGAAGGCGCTAATGAATTTGAAAACAAATACGGACGTGAACGTTGACGTAAAATTTCAATCACTTCTTTTTTAGCCGTTGTATAGCCCCCCATTGCCCCTCCTAAAGCCTTTCCTAATGTTCCTGTAATAATATCCACACGACCCATAACTCCTTTTGCTTCCATTGTGCCTTTACCTGTTGCGCCAATGAAACCAGCAGCGTGACATTCATCTACCATTACTAAGGCATCATATTTATCGGCTAAATCGCAAATTTTATCTAAGGGCGCTACTAAACCGTCCATTGAGAAAACACCGTCAGTTACAATTAATTTAAAACGATGTCCGGCTTCTGTAGCTTTTATCAATTGGGCTTCTAAATCTTGCATATTAGAATTTTCATAACGATAACGCGCGGCTTTACATAAACGCACACCATCAATAATTGAAGCGTGATTTAAACTATCGGAAATAATACAATCTTCTTCTCCTAATAAAGGTTCGAAAACTCCACCATTTGCATCGAAAGCTGCGGCATATAAAATGGTATCTTCTGTTCCATAAAAATCGGCTATTTCTGCTTCCAATTGTTTATGAATATCTTGTGTACCACAAATAAATCTTACAGACGACATTCCAAAACCGTGAGAATCTAAAGCGTCTTTTGCAGCTTGCACCACTTCTGGATGTGATGAAAGTCCTAAATAATTATTCGCACAAAAATTTAAAACCGTTTCTCCATTTACAACTATTTCTGCACCTTGCGGCGAAGTGATAATACGTTCTTTTTTATAAAGTCCGTTTTCTTGAATTGTATTTAATTCATTTTGTAAGTGTGCTTGAATTTTTCCGTACATTTTTTTATTATTTATAGTTGGATGTTTTATTTTTCTACAAATGTATAATTTTTAACTCTTCTCCTATATATAGTAACACTTTTTTAGTTACTTTTAAATTCATTTTTTCAATAACGCGTACATAATTTTCAATTTGTTTTTTATGTTTCTCGTCTTGCGCTCCTGTTTTGTAATCAATAAGAAAAGCTTCTGAATTATGAATTACCAATCTATCTGGTTTTAAATTGATTTCGTTTGGCGAAATTATATTGTGTTCTGTAAAAACGGTGTAATTCGGATTAAAAAAAGCTTCTAATTCTGGATGATTTATAATTTGTGTTATTTTATCTTCAAAAATACTTTTTTGCGATTGTTGAATCAGGCCTTCATCTAAGCTTTTAGTTAATGCCGTTTGCAAATCATTCTTTGTAGTAATATACGATAAAATTTGATGAATAATATTTCCGAACTCTATAGCATCTTGCTGTAACGTGCCCCACATTAGGGCTTCTTTTTTGGCAATTCGTATCGAAGAAAAATCTAATGCTTTTTTTACGGATTGAATTTCTGCTTTATTTTTAGTAAATAATTTCGGTTGCGAATTCCTTTTTGAGCTTCCAAAAACATATTCTTTTTGTTCTATTGAAAAATTTGCTTTTTGAGTCAAAAAATTTATAAAATAAGAAGCTAACGTTTTGGAAGTAGAAATTTCGCCTTTTGTGGTTATTTTATAACTACTAATTATATGTAATTGCTCTTCGGCACGCGTTAAGGCCACATATAAAACGTTTATAGTATCTAAAATTTCTTCTTGCGATTTGGTTTGATAAATTTCTTGAGTTGTGTCGCTATATTTTTCTAAAATCTTATTGTTTTTAACCAAAGCTTGAGGCATATCTACACTTTCGTCTTCCATTGGAATCCAAATATTATTGCTTCTTGGGTTTAAACTATCATCGGCAAACGGATAAATTACCACAGGAAATTCTAATCCTTTCGATTTGTGAATGGTCATAATTCGGATGGCTTTTTCTCCCTCTGGCGAGGGAATACTTTGTTTGAAACCTGATTTTTCCCAA
>NZ_JBIKJI010000052.1:0-11862 GCF_044361065.1 Flavobacterium sp. | reverse complement strand
CTAAAGGTTGGGCTGGTGCCTTTTTATACAATGAAAAAGCAAACTCTGCTTTAAAAAACTTCTTTAAAAGAGAAGATACACTTTCTGTTGGAATTTGTAACGGGTGCCAATTGATGATGGAATTAGAACTGATTAATCCTGAGCACGAGGTGCACGGAAAAATGAAACACAACGATTCTAACAAACACGAAAGTGGTTTTACTTCTGTAAAAATTCAGAAAAACAACTCGGTGATGCTTTCTACTTTAGAAGGTGCTACTTTAGGCGTTTGGATTTCGCACGGTGAAGGAAAATTCAATTTACCAATGCCAGAAAATGCGTATAATATTGTAGCAAAATATGGTTATGAAGGGTATCCAGCCAATCCAAACGGTTCGGATTATAATACGGCGATGCTGTGCGATACAACTGGTCGTCATTTAGTAATGATGCCACATATTGAGCGTTCTACATTCCCTTGGAATTGGGCAAATTACCCAGACAGAAATCAAAAAGATGACGTTTCACCTTGGCTAGAAGCCTTTTTGAATGCCAGAAAGTGGATAGATAACAAAAAATAAAAACATAAAAAAAAGGCTGTTTCATATGAAACAGCCCTTTTACTTTATATCCAAATTATCGAATTAATTTCTTGTATTTAATTCGAGTTGGCGTAACATCTTTACCTAATCGTTTGCGCTTGTTTTCTTCGTATTCTGTAAAACTTCCTTCAAAACTATATACTTGCGACTCGCCTTCAAAAGCTAAAATATGCGTACAAACTCTATCTAAAAACCATCTGTCGTGCGAAATAATTACGGCACAACCTGCAAAGTTTTCTAAACCTTCTTCTAAAGCACGAAGTGTGTTTACATCTAAATCATTTGTTGGCTCATCTAAAAGCAATACGTTTCCTTCTTCTTTTAACGTCATAGCTAAATGCAGACGGTTTCTTTCTCCACCCGATAAAGTAGCTACTTTTTTATTTTGATCACTTCCACCAAAATTAAAACGTGATAAATACGCACGTGAGTTAACTTGACGGCCGCCCATCATAATTAATTCTTGTCCATCACAAAAGTTTTCCCAAAGCGTTTTATTCACATCAATATTAGAATGCGATTGATCCACATAAGCAATTTTCACCGTTTCTCCGATATCAAAAGTTCCAGCATCGGCTTTTTGTTCGCCCATAATCATTTTGAAAATGGTAGATTTACCAGCTCCATTCGGACCGATAATTCCAACAATTCCCGCTTGTGGCAATACAAAATTTAAATCGTCGTATAACAATTTATCACCAAATGCTTTCGCCACATTTTTAGCTTCAATTACATTGGTTCCTAAACGAGGTCCATTAGGAATATAAATTTCTAATTTCTCGTCTAATTCTTTTTGATCTTCGTTTAATAATTTATCGTAATTCTGTAAACGTGCTTTTTGTTTGGTTTGACGACCTTTTGCTCCTTGACGCACCCAATCTAATTCGCGTTCTAAATTTTTTCTTCTTTTAGAAGCTACTTTTTCTTCTTGAGCCATTCTGTTCGATTTTTGCTCTAACCAAGATGAGTAATTTCCTTTCCACGGAATACCTTCACCTCTATCTAACTCTAAAATCCAACCCGCAACATTATCTAAGAAATATCTATCGTGCGTAACGGCAATTACGGTTCCTGAATATTGTGCTAAATGTTGTTCTAACCAAAGTACAGATTCGGCATCTAAGTGGTTGGTTGGCTCATCTAATAATAATACATCCGGTTGTTGCAATAACAAACGACATAAAGCCACACGACGTTTTTCTCCACCAGACAACACATTAATAGGTGTTTCAGGATCTGGAGTACGAAGCGCATCCATTGCGATTTCTAACTTAGTATCGATTTCCCACGCACCACAAGCATCAATTTTGTCTTGTAATTCCGCTTGACGATCCATAAGTTTCTCCATTTTTTCTGGATTCTCATAGACTTCAGGCAAACCAAAATCGTCATTAATTTTATTAAATTCAGCCAATAATTCAAACGTTTCTGCAGCGCCTTCACGCACAATATCTATAACCGTTTTTGTTTCATCTAAAATGGGCTCTTGCTCTAAATATCCAACCGTATAACCAGGTTGAAAAACTACATCACCTTGATAATTTTTATCAATTCCTGCAATAATTTTTAATAAAGATGATTTTCCTGAACCATTAAGTCCTAAAATACCAATTTTAGCTCCGTAAAAGAAACTCAAATAGATGTTTTTTAATACTTGTTTATCTGCACCTGGATAACTTTTACTCAATTTCTGCATTGAGAAAATTACTTTTTTATCGTCTGACATTTTATTTTTTTGTTGTTTATTATTTGTTTATAATCTTATAATCGTCGTAAATCTTAACTCAAACTTCGTAATTTAGATTTACATTCTTCCTTTTAAAGCATTGAATACCCAGGCGTTAGCAAAAAACCCAATTCCTACCGCTCCAAAGCCCCAACCTGCTACATCATCATATCTGTATATAGCTAAACTGATTATTATTAAACCCATAATAATCATAATACCTGTAGCCCAAGCTAAAACTGTATTTTTATTCATTTTTATTGTTTTTTAATCCCTTTTGGGTTGCAAATATCGTGATTTTTTATAATTTTTAGTAACTATACTTCTTTATTTAATTAGTTGAAAATTTTATAAACTAACTCCTTCAATATATCGGCTTCTTTCATCGAACCAGAACCTACACCTTTGCTTTTTACATCCATATCGCGAATGATTTCAATAATTTGACTCACTTTTCGCA
Organism: Flavobacterium sp.; assembly: GCF_044361065.1. Classification (GTDB taxonomy): domain Bacteria; phylum Bacteroidota; class Bacteroidia; order Flavobacteriales; family Flavobacteriaceae; genus Flavobacterium. The sequence goes on along the minus strand of NZ_JBIKJI010000052.1, from coordinate 9,095 downwards.
TCGGATAATTTTTACTTGCTGTAGCATATTCATCCATAAAAAATGGATTGACGCCCAATGCTTTTGCGGCATTGAATTTTGATTTATCTTTTAATCCGTGATATTGCAACAATTGAGCAAAAAAAGTAAACATTTGACCGCTAACAACAACTATTGGATTGTCTTTTGGGTTTGCCGCAAAATTATGAATGATTGTATAGGCTTTTTGCTGATTTCTCGTAGCTAAAGCCGATTTTAGTTCAAACACATTATAATCTTTGCTAAACCCAATGTTTTCTTCAATGTTTTTTGGTGTAAAAATATGACCTTCAGGAAAAACAATTTTTAGCTTTTCCAATTCGTTATTAATTTTAGCTAAATCTGTTCCTAAAAATTCGGCTAACATAGCGGCTGCTTTAGGTTCAATTCCGTAATTCTGACCTTTTAATACTTTAACAATCCAATCTGGAACTTGATTGTCATATAATTTTTTACTTTCAAACCAAACGCCTTTATCTTTTATGGTTTTAAATATTTTTTTTCTTCCATCTGGTTTGTCTCTGTAAGCAAAAACCAAAATAGTAGTAAGTTGCGGATTCAAGGCATACGACTCAAATTTTTCAAATGTTTTAGATAAATTTTGCGCTTCTTTCACAATCACCACCTGAAAATCTGCCATCATAGGAAAGCGTTTTGCTGTTGACACAATTTCTTCAACAGTGGTATCTCTACCATACAAAACCACTTGATTAAAGGATTTTTCATCTTCAGTAAGTACCGAACTTTCAATTAAATCTGAAATTCTATCAATATAATAGGTTTCTTCCCCACATAAAAAATAAATGGGTTTGTAATTTTTAGATTTAATATCGTTAACTATTTTTATTACTTCAGTCAAAATATGTTGTTTTGATAATTTGTTTATTCGTGGATTTGATTATACATTCGCAAGATGCAAAAGTTACATTTTCCATCGTATTCTTTTCGTTTCAAAAATAGTGAAAATAAAGTTGCTATTTTTGATGAAATTAGAAAAAAATTTGTGGTGCTAACTCCAGAAGAATGGGTTAGGCAGCACACGATTCAGTATTTAATACAAGAATGCAAGTATCCAAAATCGCTTATAAACGTTGAAAAACAAGTAAAAATTAACGGAATGAGCAAACGATATGATATTGTAATTTTCAATTCGGATGGTAGTATTTTCTTGGTGGTTGAGTGCAAACAACCTGATGTAGACATTTCTCAAAACACATTCGATCAAATTGCAAGATATAATTTTACTCTGAAAGCCACATATTTAATGGTAACGAATGGATTAAATCATTATTTTTGTGAAATGGATTTTGAAAACGAAAAATATACTTTTTTAAAAGAATTACCTAACTATAATCTAAAGATCCAATAATCTAAGAAGTCTGAATGAAAACAGCCGTAGTCATATTAAATTGGAATGGTGCCAAATTATTGCAGCAATTTTTGCCTTCCGTGCTTCAGTTTTCTGGGGATGCTACTATTTATGTGGCGGATAATGCCTCTACAGATACTTCTATTGCCGTGTTGAAAAACGAATTTCCAACTGTAAAAATTATTGAAAACGCTGGAAATTACGGATTTGCAAAAGGATATAACGAAGCACTAAAATATATTGAAGAACCTTATTATGCTTTGGTGAATTCGGATATTGAGGTAACTGAAAATTGGCTACAACCTATAGAAACAATTTTTAATAACGAACCAAACACTGCCATAATTCAACCCAAATTATTAGATTACAAAAAGAAGACACACTTTGAATATGCCGGAGCAGCTGGTGGATTTATAGATAAATATGGGTTTCCGTTTTGTAGAGGTCGAATTTTTGATACTTTAGAAGAAGATTTGGGTCAATATGATACCGAAACTGAAATTTTTTGGGCAACAGGCGCTTGTTTTTTTATAAGAAAAGAGGTGTTTAGAAGTTTACAAGGATTTGATGGTGATTTTTTTGCGCATCAAGAAGAAATTGATTTGTGTTGGCGTGCCAATAACGTAGGACATACAATAAAATACTGTCCTACATCTGTAGTGTATCATGTGGGTGGTGCAACTTTAAACGAAGCCAATCCAATGAAAACATTTTTGAATTTTAGAAATTCATTATTGATGTTAACTAAAAATCTTCCGAAAGAAAAACTGGTTCCAATCATTTTTACACGTATGTGTTTAGATGGCTTAGCAGGTGTTCAATTTATATTTCAAGGAAAAGTAACACATACTTTTGCCATTTTAAAAGCCCATTTTTATTTTTATCATCTAATCGGACGAAATCTAAAGAAAAGAAACAACAGTCAAAAAACAGCTTATTATTATACAAAATCTATCGTCTGGAATTACTTTGTTCAGAAAAAGAATATTTTTAATAGAATTTAGACTTTAGACATTTGACTATAGACTTTAGACGTTTGACTTTTGACTTTAGATGTTTGTCTTATCAATAATGCTAAAAAAAACATAAATTTTACGGTTCAACTCACTTTGGTATGATTTTTTCTATTTAACTTTGTAAAAAATATATTTCAATGAAAAAAATATTAATTTTAGCAGCCATTATTCCTTTTGTACTTACTTCGTGTGTGTCAAGAAAGAAATTTGCTATGCTTGAAGCTAAAGAAAAAGCAACTCAAGATTTACTAAATACAGCAACTGTAAAATTAAACAGCTGTTTGGATGAAAAAGAAAAATTAAATACAGACAACACCAGTTTAGCTACACAGTTGGATTATTTAAAGAAAACAAATTCGGATTTAGTAGAAATGTCTAAAGATATGGCTATTTTATCTGCTAAAGGTTCAGAAAATTTAGAAAAATCTTTAGAGAGTTTAAAAGAAAAAGATTTAAAAATTACCCGTTTACAAGATGCTTTAACTAAAAAAGACAGCGTAACGTTAGCATTAGTTACAAGTTTAAAACGTGAAGTAGGTATGGACGATCCAGACATTAATATTAATGTTGAGAAAGGTGTGGTAATGATTTCTATAGCAGACAATTTATTATTCAAATCTGGTAGTTTTGAAGTAAACGCTAAAGCTAAAAACGTATTGGCTAAAGTAGCAAAAGTAATTAACAGCAAGCCTGATTTTGAATGTATGGTAGAAGGCCATACGGATAATGTACCTTATAAAAGTGCTGTTTTATTAGACAATTGGGATTTATCTGTAAAACGCTCAACAGCTATTGTACGTGTGTTACATAACGACTTAGGTGTGAATCCAAAACAATTAATACCAGCCGGAAGAAGCTCTTATGTGCCATTAGTGGCTAACAATACAGCAGTTAACAAAGCTAAAAACCGTAGAACACGCATTATTATAATGCCAAAAATTGACCAGTTTTACGATATGTTAGAAAAAGAAATGAAAAACTTAGGGAAAAAGTAATTCTCAAAACATAGATTTTAAAAAGCGACTTTATAGTCGCTTTTTTTTGTTTCAAAAAATTTGAAACAAAACCCTTCACCCTACACCTTTTACCCTTCACCCCACACCCATTTTGTAGAAATCATTCTACAAAGAAGTTTGAAAATGATTTAATATATTTGGGTTAGAGAAAAATGAGAAATAATACTTCGCATATTTATCAAAAACCAGATGTATTTTAAGAGTTTTGTTCGGTATTCCTTCGGTAGTTGTTCGGTAGGGCTTCGGTAAAATAGGGGTTTTACCGAAGCGTTACCGAAGGAATACCGAACAAAACCCGAACAAAACTAAAATAAATACAATTAAATCTGAATCACTTTGTGAAAAACCGTTTTCGCAACCAAAACGCTACATTCACTAAAATAATTAAAGCGGGTACTTCCACTAACGGACCTATGACACCTGCAAAAGCTTGTCCGCTATTGATACCAAAAACACCTATAGAAACGGCAATTGCTAACTCAAAATTATTACCCGATGCTGTAAAAGATAACGCCACCGCATCACGGTAATTAGCCCCAATTTTTTTAGACACAAAAAACATCAAGAAAAACATAATCGCAAAGAAAATAACTAACGGGATGGCTATTCTAAGCACATCCAAAGGTAAATCTACAATCATTTCGCCTTTCAAACTAAACATAACTACAATTGTAAAAAGTAACGCAATTAACGTTATTGGAGATACAAAAGGGATGAATTTTTGATTGAAGAAGGTTTCGCCAATGTATTTTTTTATGGCATACCTACTAACAAGCGCTAACCCAAAAGGAATGCCCAAATAAATTCCGACGGTTTGTGCAATTTCTACAATGGTTATATTTAATTGCAAACCTTTAATGCCAAACAACGGCAACATAATCTCAAGATAAAAATAGGCATACAAACTAAAGAAAAACACTTGCAGCAAACTATTAATACCAATTAAACCAGCGGTTAATTCACGATTGCCTTCAGCTAATTCATTCCAAACAATAACCATAGCGATACAAGGTGCTAAACCAATAATAATTAAACCCGTCATATATTCAGGGTAATCTTTTAAGAAAAAAGTCGCCAACAAAAACATTAAAAACGGACCTACTATCCAAGTAATAAGAAACGAGGCGGTTAGTAATTTTGGTTTTTCAAACATTTGTGGCACTTTTGAAAAATCAATTTTGGTTAATGGCGGGTACATCATTAAAATTAATCCAATAGCCAAAGGAATATTCGTAGTTCCCGAAGAAAACGAGTTGATAAAATCAACTGAATTTGTTATAAAATAACCAATAGAAACGCCAAGTAGCATCGCTAAAAATATCCAAAGTGTTAAAAATCGGTCTAAAAATCCTAATCTTTTTTTCATTTTTGATTTAATTTATTTGAGAAAACACATAATACATTTCCGAAGCAATTTGTAAGCTACGTTCTGCGTATTTTTCATTCATTAATTCGGTGCCATCAAAAGCTTTTGGGTCATCGTATTTAATTGGAAATCGAGAATCTGCACCAAAAACCATAGGGCAACCTTCATCGGCGTTGTTACAAGTCATTATGGCTGAGAAATTGGTTTTCGGATTAAATTCATCGAAATACGTTTTTGAAAAACAAATAATGGGATGTTGATTTTCGTCAAATTTTACAGCATACACAGTATTTTCTGTATCTGAAATTTTTTGAATTTCAAATCCTTGATTTGTTAAGGTTTCAGCCACTTTTGGAAACATAGCTGTGGCTTCCGTTCCACCAGAATAGCAAAAAACATTTTTTATATTGAAATGAAACGCCATAGTTTGTGCCCAAATTTGCGACAAATGACTTCTTCGAGAATTGTGTGTGCAAATAAAATTCAAACGAATATCTTCTTGAAGATTGACTTTATTTTGAATGTAATCCGCTAAGGGTTTCAAAACTGACTGTCTTTCACTCGAAACAGTGATTTCTTTTACAATTTCAATGGTTTTTGATAGATTTTCAAACATATTTTTCGCAATTTAATTTAACAACATTTGGCATCTAACTTAATGTACATTCCCATAAAATAACGTCCAATAGATTCAAATACGTCTTTATTCAAACAATAACATATTGATTTTCCTTCAATGGTGCCTTGAATGATATTGGCATTTTTCAATTCTTTCAAATGCTGAGAAATGGTAGGTTGTGCCAATGGTAATTCATTTACAATATCGCCACAAATACAGGTATCTACTTTTAGTAAATACTGAATAATAGCTACTCTGGCTGGGTTTGCCATAGCCTTTAACAAATTAGCAATTTTGTTTTGTTCTGTTGTAAAGGATTCAGATTTTGTAATTCCCATTGTTTCATATTTATATATTGCAATATTACGATAATAATATGACTAAAAAAATGTTTCGTAATAAAACAGAAACATTTTAGGTGAATTTATTTAAAACCAATTTTTTCTTTTGAAATAAATAATCATAGATACAAACAATAAAAACATACCGGCTACCACATAAAAATAACCATATTTCCAATGTAATTCGGGCATATTATCGAAATTCATTCCATACACACCCACAACAAACGTTAACGGCATAAAAAATACAGAAACTACAGTTAAGGTTTTCATCACTTCATTCATTTTATGACTTTGCATAGAAAAATAAAACGAAGAAGCGCTATCCAACGAGCTTAAATCGGCATCAATCTGATCTAAAAGTTCCAAACATTTTTGATGTAATCGAGAAAAAAATGAATAATTTTCAACTGTAATGACATTAAAAACATCATCATCTTTCATACTTTTTATAGAATATAAAGAATCGCGAAGTGGTACAATAGAACGACGTAAAAAGTTTAAATTATCTCTATGATGTTCAATATCTTCTAAAATATTCGGATTGGGTTTGGTCTTGATTAAATCAATAACTGTATCAATTTTATGCTCCTCGCTTTCTATGGTAATATAAAAATTTTCCATAACGGCGTCAAGAAGAAGATATAATAAATAATCGACTTTTCTATCTCTAACAATTCCAGCTTGTTGTCGCATTCTTTCTCGAATATGAAGGAAAAAATCACTTTTTTTCTCCTGGAACGAAAACAAGAAACCATCACGTAAAATAAAACTTATTTGTTCTACATCAATACCATTTGAATCTGGAAGTAAGGACTTAATATTAAAAAATAGGGTATGATTGTACTCCTCAACTTTAGATCGTTTCAGAATATTTAATATATCACCTAAAATAAAATCATCAATTTTAAATTTTATGCCAATTTCCTTAATTAAGGTAATATCCGACAAGCCGTGCAAATTAATCCAATTGTTTTTAGTCGCATCCAGATGTTTGTCTAATTGAGATAGTTTTATATCTTCAAATTCCGATAATTCCTCAGAATTGTAAACAAATAGTTGCATTTCAGGCGCAATATTTTCGTGTTTACCCGTATACTCTATTAGAGTTGGTATAACTTTTCGACCTTTTTTGTATAATAGTTTTCGCACTTTATTTTAAATAAGTATTTTTACCTTTTACAAATATAACTATTTCTTATGCAAACCATAATTATAAATATAAAACAATTACTCCAAGTTAGAGAAACTTCTATTAAAAAAGTTTCAGGTTCGGAAATGGCGCATTTACCCATTTTAGAGAATGCTTTTTTAGTTTTGGAAAATGATCTTATTTCTGATTTTGGTTTGATGGAAAATTGTCAAGAATTAGAAAAAGCAACAGTTATTGATGCTACTGGAAAAATTGTAATGCCCAGTTTTTGCGACAGTCACACCCATATTGTGTATGCTGGAAATAGAAGTGGCGAGTTTGTAGATAGAATAAATGGGTTGTCATACGAAGAAATTGCCAATCGTGGTGGTGGAATATTAAATTCGGCAAAGAAATTAAACGAAACATCTGAAGAAGAAATTTACAACCAATCTAAAATACGTTTGGAAGAAGTCATTTCTCAAGGTACAGGAGCTGTTGAGATTAAATCTGGTTACGGTTTAACTGTAGAAGGCGAATTAAAAATGCTTCGTGTAATCAAAAAGCTAAAAGAAAACTATCCAATTGCTATAAAGGCAACTTTCCTTGGTGCACACGCATTTCCATCGGAATACAAAGAAAATCATCAAGCGTATATCGATTTGATTATCAATGAAATGCTACCCAAAATCGCAGCAGAACATTTAGCCGATTATATTGATGCTTTTTTAGAAACGGGTTATTTTAGTGTTTCTGAAACCATTCAGATTATGGAAGCAGGTAAAAAATATGGTTTAAAACCAAAAATTCACGTAAATCAGTTTACAGCCATAAACGGGATAAAAGCGTGTGTAGAAAACGGAGCGTTAAGTGTAGACCATCTTGAAATTGTAACTGATGAAGACATTGAAACATTAAAAAATTCTGAATGTATGCCAGTGGCTTTACCAAGTTGCTCGTATTTTATTTCGATCCCGTACACGCCAGCACGACAAATGTTGAATGCTGGCTTACCTTTAGCCTTAGCCTCTGACTTTAACCCAGGAACAACGCCTTCTGGAAATATGCATTTTGTGGTTGCTACGGCTTGTATAAAAATGAAAATGACTCCAGAAGAAGCCATAAATGCAGCGACAATTAACGGTGCCTACGCAATGGATTTAAGCGACTCGCACGGAAGTATTACAAAAGGCAAGAAAGCCAATTTGATTATTACAAAACCTTTACATAGTTATTACGAAATTCCGTATTGTTTTGCTACGAATTTGATTGATAGTGTTTGGTTAGATGGGAAAGTTTTTAACCGCTAAGTTCACAAAGATTGCCTCTTTACGGCAAACCTAAAACCCAGCTTCCACCAAAATCTCCATTAGTTCTTTTGTAATCGGATGTTCAAACTGAATATATTCGGCGTGCAAATGCAATCTATCGGCTTTCGTACCATATAAATCGTCGCCTACAATTGGGGTTTTCAAACCTAAATTGTGCGAAGCGTGAACTCTTAATTGATGAGTTCTTCCAGTAATGGGAAAAAAATGAACTTTCGTTTTTCCGTTTTTAACTTCAATGGTTTTCCACTTGGTTTGTGCCGATTTTCCGTGTTCGTAACACACTAATTGACGAGGCCTATCCTCTAAATCAACTCGCAAAGGCAAATCAATATAACCGTATGATTTTTCCAACAAACCATCTAAAAGTGCCACGTAACGCTTTTTTATCGTTCTATTTATAAACTGACTTTGTAATTGTACGGCTGTAGCTTCATTTTTCGCGATAAGCATAATTCCAGAAGTAGACATATCCAATCGATGCACAATTAAAGGACCTGTGGCTTCCGGATATTTTTCCTTAATTCGAGCATAAACAGAATCTGAAATGGTTTTTCCTGGAACGGATAAAAATTCCGTTGGTTTATTTATAGCAAGCATAACCTCATCTTCATATACAATTTCAATGTCTTTTCCTGCTGCGTGATTCATAATAAATGGATTTTCTTCCATTTCTAAATCTTTAAGCATATGTCCCATTAAAATAGGTTCGCATTTACTTTTACAAGACGGGTAAAATTGCTTGTGTTGGCGTACTTCAGAATTTGGCGATTGTCCCCACCAAAATTCGGCCATACAAATGGGCTTTAAATCATTCTGAAATGCATAATGCAATAACTTTGGCGCAGCACATTCTCCAGCTCCTGCAGGCGGATTATTATTAAAAATTT
>NZ_JBIKJI010000206.1:0-3092 GCF_044361065.1 Flavobacterium sp. | reverse complement strand
CATTAAAAGTTAATCCTCCTAAATTATTTACATCATCTGCATACGATGGTTGTGTAAAAGCGCCACCACCTACTAAAGCAAATTGTTGTGCTAATAAGTTTGGATAAGAATAGGTTTGTCCTACTCTAGAAACGGTTCCATCCATATAACCTGCAGTAAGTGAATTACCTACTGCTACATATCTTGTAAAATCTGCTTCACCAGAGGAATAAGCAGCATTTACTTCATTTTCAAATTCTGGTTCACAACCTGCAAATCCAATTGCTAAAGCTGCTACTAGTATAAATTTATTTTTCATTTTTGAATATATTTTTAAATTAGAAACCGTAAGTTATACCAATACCTGGAGAAAATACAGATGATTTATAAGTACCTCCGAAAGATGTTAATCCATTAGTTGTAGTTGGATCATCAAAATAATCATAAGAATTATTAACTTCATCAAAATGTAAATATAAGAATGACATGTCAATTCCTAATTTACTGTTTATTTGATATGTGAATCCTCCTGTATATCCAACAGAATCATTACGTGGTGTTTCTGGTGCGAAATAGCCTCCTTGAACTGGACTTTCATCTATATAATATCCACCTCTAACAGTAAACTTTTCAGAAGCTTTATATTGCGCTCCAAAACGATAAGTACTTGCGTCTTTATAATTTCTTGGGTTTACTGAAGTTGGTAATCCGTTGTTAAATTGTACGTCTAAAGATTTATATACACTCCATTTAGCATAGTTGTAATCAAAAGCAAATAACCATTTATCAGAAGCTTTGTATGAAATACCTGTGGTAAATTCAGCTGGCAAAGGTAAATCTGCGCTAAAAGTAGTATTAGTAAAAGAAGCTGCAGCAATTGCTGGTACATCTGCAAATTGTGCTGAACCACCTCTTGCTTCCATAATAATTTCAGAACGGTAATCCATACCTAAAGTTACTTTTTTAGATAATTTAAACATCATACCTACATTATATCCAGATGCAGAAATTCCAGTAGCATCTAAAGTAACGTCTGTTCCACTTCCATTGTTAGATAAAACTGGATTTGGCGTTAAATTTCTGTTGAAGTTTACACTTCCTTGTACAAAAATTGGTCCACCACCAATACTAAAGACATCACCTACTTTAAATGAAATGGTTGGTTGAATAAAAATTGCCGCTAAATCAATGTTGTTTACTAAATGTGCTCCTGCCCAGTCTTGATCCCAAGCTACAGAAGAACCATACGGCGTATATACTGCTAAACCTGCAGAAACCCAGTCATTAATTTTGTAAGTAGCATATAAACTAAATGGTGTACCCAAATTGTCTGTTGCTGCTGTTTGGTTAAATTGTGAACTTTGAAATCTTGTTTTTGCTAATAAAGCATTTCCACCTACTGATAAGTTGAATTTTTTGTCTAAGAATGACATCCCAGCAGGGTTAAAAAACGCCACCTCTGCGCTATTAACAACTGCTACTCCGGTATGTCCCATCGCCAATTGTTTCTGACCTTGTATAGAAACTCTATACCCTCCTGCAAACATAGAAGCAGTAGCTAAGGTTAGTAATGATAAAGAAAATAATTTTCTCATAATTAAAATTTAGTTAGTATTAATTTTTTAATAATTTATTCAAAATTAACATTATTTATGAAATTGACAATTTTTTTAACGAAAATATTATGTATGCATAACATTCTTTACGCAAATTTTTCAACTTCACAATAAAATGCATTGGGATTTTCCGCATGTAACCAATGTCCTGCATTTGGAATTGTTTTTATTATCGCTAATGGAAAATGATGTAAAATTGTTTCAAAATCTGAATCTAAAATATAATCCGATTTTCCACCTCGAAGGAATAATACTGGCTTATCAAAATGATTTTCAAATGGAAGCACTGTTCCTATTTCGGAAATTTTATCATTAAAAACTGGTAAATTAAATCGAAAACTCAATTGAACTGGAGTTTTCCAATATACATTTTTTAATAAAAACTGTTTAGTGCCAAAATCTGAAATATATTTTGAAACAATTTCATCAACTTCACTTCTACTTGGGTTTTTTGAAAAATCAACTGCGTTTAATGCTGCTAAAATGGTTTGATGATGTGGTGCGTAATATTTCGGACCAATATCTGCAATAATTAATTTTTCAACTAAATCTGGATAGATTGTTGCAAATAACATAGCGATTTTTCCGCCCATTGAATGCCCTAACAATGTAATATTTTGTAAATTATGAAAATCTATATACGCTTTTACATCTTCCACCATGATTTCATAATTAAACTCATCTGAATGAAAACTTTTACCATGATTTCGCATATCTAACAAATGGATTTGATAACCCAATTGCACAAATTGTAAACCCAACGTTTTCCAATTATCTGACATCCCTAAAAATCCATGAATAATTAAAAACGGCTTTCCTTCTCCTTCTATTTTTGAGTATAACATTTTTTTTGGTTAAAAGTTTATTTGGTATAAGGTTCCTAATTTATATAGTTGGCTTCGAGTGCCTCAGCCAACGGTGACTGAGGTACTCGAAGTCTCCGTTGACTTAAGCACTCGAAGCCACTTTTTACTTCAACTTATTCAAATACATATTCACTACGTTATCTAATCCAAGATATAAAGATTCCGAAATCAGAGCATGTCCAATGGAAACTTCTAATAAATTTGGAATATTATCTTTAAAAAATTTAATGTTATCTATACTCAAGTCGTGTCCAGCATTAATTCCTAAACCCATTTCGTTTGCCTTAATTGCCGCTTTTATAAATGGTTCAATAGCCGTTTTGTTGCCTAAACTGTATTGATGAGCAAAACTTTCTGTATATAATTCAATTCTATCTGTACCCGTTTTTTTTGCACCTTCAACCATATTTTCATTTGCATCTACAAAAATAGACGTTCTAATTCCATTACGTTGAAATTCTTGGATGACTTCAGTAAGATAGTCTTGATGTTTTATCGTGTCCCAACCTGCATTAGAAGTAATTGCCCCAATAGCATCAGGTACTAAAGTTACCTGATCGGGTTTACATTCTAAAACTAAATCAATAAAATTATGTTGCGGATTACCTTCTATATTATATTCTGTGTAGAC
>NZ_JBIKJI010000205.1:0-3116 GCF_044361065.1 Flavobacterium sp. | reverse complement strand
TTTAGAAGCAAAACGACCTAAGTTATGACCTTCAGCATCTACAACAATCCACTGTTTGTCTGCAGTAGCTTTGTTTGCCGAAATTGTCTTGTAGCTTAATGTGTTCACAATACTAATTTTTAATTAAACATTCCATTCCTATTCCCAAACTTAGGGATTAGGGGTGCAAAAGTACAATTATTTATTAAAATTACAAACTCTAAACTAAAATTCTTTTCTATTGATTTTGAACTCTTTAAAAGGGCACATAAAATATATTAAATTTATAAGGTTCTTTTCGCTGATTTTTTATATTTTTGATTTTGAAATAGGATATAAAATGAAATCTAAAGCCACATTAAAAGAGTTAGCCAAAGAATTAGGTGTTTCTACATCTACAGTTTCTAAAGCATTAAGTAACAGCCCAGAAATTAGCGAGCTAACTAAAATAAAAATTAAAGAATTTGCACTGCTGAAAAATTATAAGCCAAACAGTATTGCTAAAAATCTAAAAAATCAGCGTTCTTATACTATAGGTGTGATTTTACCAAATATTTTAAATCCTTTTTTTGCAAAAGTATTTTCTGGAATTGAATTATATGCTAACGAGAAAGGATATAATTTAATTACTTGTACTTCTAATGAATCTCTTGAAAAAGAGAAACAAATGCTTGAAATGTTAGACAACGGAGCCATTGATGGTTTTATTTTAGCTTTGGCTGAAGAAACACAAAAAGAAAATAATTTTACACATATATATAATGTATTGCGTGATGGTACTCCAGTAGTTCTTTTTGATAGAATTGCACCAGAACTAAAATGCGATAAAGTTATTGTTGATGATTTTGACTCTGCTGTAGATGCAACGCAATATTTAATTGATACCAATTGTAAAAAAATTGCATTATTATCTACAATTAATAATTTGAGCGTAGGAAAATTAAGAGAAAACGGATACAAAGAAGCGCTGCAAAAAAATAACAAGAAATTTGATACAACTTTAGCTTTGTTGACCGATTCAGATGAAGGTTTTGATGAAAAAATGGGCACACTTATTTTAGATAAAAAACCAGATGCTATTTTTGCAGTTGATGAATATGCTTCTGTTGCTGCGATGAAATTTTGTTTAAAAAATGGTTTTCACGTCCCTAATGATATTTCAATTATTGGTTTTGCAGATGGATTATGGTCAAGAAGAATGACGCCAAGCTTATCTACAGTTAGTCAACACGCACCAGAAATTGGTCAAAAAACAGCCGAATTAATTATCAAACGAATTGAAGAAATTCCAGATTCTGAATCTGAAAAAATATTCGAAACCGTGGTTATTAAAACGGAATTAAGAAAAAGAGAATCGGTTAGAAAACTTTCTTAATCCTATAGAATCGTAGAATTTTTTTTAGAAAACTGGTTTAGAAACTATAAATCCCAACTATTTAATTGTTGAATTGCGTGGTATGCAGTCAAATCAAAATGAACGGGAACTATCGAAATATAATCATTAGCTAATGCCCATTCGTCCGTATCTTCACCATTGTCGTGGTTTACAAATTTCCCGGTTAACCAGTAATATTCTTTACCCATTGGGTTGGTACGCTTGTCAAATTCTTCTTCCCAAGCCGCTTTCGCTTGACGACAAATTTTTATTCCTTTAATTTGGTCTGTTTTTGGAAAGTTTACATTTAATACCACACCTTCAGGCAAGCCGTTTTCTAAAACCTCTAAAACAATTTTTTTAATAAAAGGTTTGATGTATTCAAAATTTGCATCCCAACTGTAATCACACAAAGAAAATCCGATAGACGGAATGCCTTCAATACCGCCTTCTACAGCAGCACTCATCGTACCAGAATAAATTACATTTATAGAAGAATTGGATCCATGATTGACACCAGAAACGCACAAATCAGGTTTGCTTTTCATCACTTCATGTACGCCCATTTTTACACAATCTACAGGTGTTCCAGAACAGCTATAAGCGTTATTTGTTCCTAAAAAATTAGGAATATGTTTCAATTCTAATGTGCTATTTATGGTTATGGCGTGACCCATTCCACTTTGAGCACTATCTGGAGCAATGATATAAATTTCACCTAATTCATGCATGACTTCTGTTAATGCTTTTATACCTGGAGCAGCAATTCCATCGTCATTCGTAACCAGAATTTTTTTCATTTTAAAATTGTGTTAAATTATTTGCTAATTTATTATAAATTATGATTTATTTGCAGATTAAAATATTAAATTTGTTATCTTGTTTTTGTAACAAGTAATACAGTAATTATTTGGCACGATTTTAGAAGTTAAAAATGAAAAAAAGTATAGAATTTATGAAAAGAAATTATAAAGTTTTATTGGTTGTTGGGATAGTAGTTGCTGGATTGTGGAGCTTTATTCCTTCTAAAAAAGTAACTGGCGACGATAAAGATAAAATGTTAATTGAACTGTTGTCTTTTGTGTTAGAAAAAGGCCATTTTTCACCTATTGAATTAAATGATGAATTTTCAAAAAAGGCGTATGCTTCTTATATTGAATCATTAGACCCTACGAAACGTTTTTTTATTCAATCAGATATTTCTGAATTTCAAAAATATGAATTGGCTATTGATGATATGATTCGTAGCAAAGATTTATCATTTTTTGATTTAACATATAAACGATTAATGCAAAGAATGAAAGAATCGAAAGTAATTTATACAAGTATTCTTTCAAAACCTTTGGATTTAAACGACAATGAAACCATAAATGTAGATTATGAAAAACTGCCGTATGCTGCGACTATGAAAGATTTAGATCAGCGTTGGAGAAAGCAATTAGAACTTGCTGTTTTGAGTGATATTACAGATAAAGAAGACATTCAAAACGCTTTAAAGTCTGGGATTATAGATGAATCGAGTGCTGCTAAAGAAGAAAAACCAGCTGAAAAAACCGAACCAAAATCATTTGAAGAATTAGAAATAACCGCAAGAAAAACTACGGAAAGTAATTTGAATAATAATTTTAGTTTCATTGCCGAGTTAACACGTGAAGACTGGTTTACGGTTTATATCAATGCAATTGTAACGCAATACGACCCACATACGTATTATTTTTCTCCTGAAGATAAAGAAAAATTTGATGTAAGTATGAGTGGAACC
>NZ_JBIKJI010000203.1:0-3127 GCF_044361065.1 Flavobacterium sp. | reverse complement strand
ATCTGATAAAATGAGTAGAAAATGGATTATGATGGCAGGTATGTTAATTGCTATATTTGCTTACCGTCCAATTTATACTTCAATGTATGAATCTGCAAGTGAAAAATCAATGAAAGCGAATGGTAACAAATTAGTTTTGGATAGCTGTAAAGTAATTGGAGCACCATCAGCAGAAATTAAAACAGCTGCAGACAAAAAAGATCCAACAGTTAAGGATACAAAAATTCTTATTGCCACAAAATCAGATTCATTGTATAATACAGGAGCAAAATTCCACTATACTACTATTGATACGGTTTATGCTGCAAAAGCGATAGAATTTGACGCGAAAGCCAATGCTAAAAATGAAGTTTGGATTAAATTTAATACCACTAAAGATTCTGTAGTAACTGTAAATACTATTAAACTTAAAAACAGTTTAAAACCAGATGAAAAACCAGCAAAAGTTGATACATTAGCTGTTGTAGAATTAAAATCGTTCACAGAAGGTTCAGGTGCTAAATGTCATCCAGCAGGTGTGAGTTTAAAACATGGAACGGAAGTATCTAAAAATATTACTGATGATATTAAATGGCATTTAATTTGGATGGTTTTCATACAAGTATTATTTGTAACAATGGTTTACGGACCTATTGCAGCTTTCTTAGTAGAAATGTTCCCAGCTAAAATTAGATATACCTCTATGAGTTTACCTTACCACGTTGGAAACGGTATATTTGGTGGATTGTTACCAGCAGTAGCTACTTTCTTAGCGTTAAATGCTAAAAAAGCAAACGACATTGCAAAAGAAGCAGGTGATGCGTTACCATTTGACAAGCCATACTTAGAAGGACTTTGGTACCCAATTATTGTAGCAGGAGTTTGTTTAATTATTGGAGTGGTTTACTTAAAATCAAACGATAAAAACGCACACGATTAATAACTTTAAAAACATAACAAAATGAATAAAATAAAAAGAATTTTAGGGATTGTATGGATAGCTATTGGTGCTGTTGCAGTATATTACTTATTTATCAATCAAGCGTTAGGTATGTGGAAAGAAGGCGGAGAAAAATTAGTTCCAGCTATTATATATACTTTTGTATTGTGTCCACTTATTGCATACGGATTATTTACTTTCGGTAAATATTGTTTATCAGGTGAATACGATAACTAATCGGATCTCCTTAATTTTAATAATAAATGTTAAAAACCATCTCTATTTTTAGAGATGGTTTTTTTAATTGTAAAATATTACATCTAAATATTTGACTAATTTCAAATTATTCTGTATTTTTAAAACTTTAAATAATGCCAAAAAATGAAAAAAAGACACCAACAAAAATTAGTAATTGTTTCGATGGTATTACTCATTTGTCTCAATATGCCAATTATTTTATTGTTTGATTCTTCTAAAAGTATATTTGGATTTCCAAGTAGTTATATTTTTATTTTTTCTACTTGGCTGCTTTCTATATTAATTTCATTAGTTATAATGATTCGTTACAATGAGTAGTATTTTTTTACTTATAATATTATCCCTTTATTTGGCCATTTTGTTTTATATCGCACATTGGGCAGAAAAAAACAATGATAGCAAATGGACGAACAATCCATATGTTTATTCTTTGTCTTTAGCTGTTTATTGTACTGCCTGGACGTATTATGGTAGTGTTGGAGTAGCCGCTGATAATGGATTGAGTTTTTTACCAATTTATTTAGGACCTATAATTATTGCGCCATCTTGGATATTAATATTAAAAAAAATAATTCGAATTTCCCGTGTTAATAAAATTGCAAGTATTGCCGATTTTATTTCATTACGATATGGAAATAGTCGTTTCTTAGGGGCTATTGTAACTGTAATATGTTTAACCGGTATCATTCCTTATATTTCTTTGCAGTTAAAAGCCATCACAGAAACCTTTCATGTGGTTTCAAACACACCCGTAAATTCTTTTATTTTTGATGATATTACTACTTATGTGGCTATTGCTTTGGCTTTATTTGCATCCTATTACGGAACTCGTTACGCAGATGCTTCGGTAAAAAGAAAAGGAATTGTAACCGCTGTTGCGATGGAGAGCATACTGAAATTAGTATTTTTTGTAATTATTGGTGTGTATGTTACGTTTTTTGTTTTTGATGGTTTTGACGACATTTATCAAAAAGCCAGTCTTTTAAAAGATTTTCAAGCGAAAAATACCATTGGAGGATTGCCTCAAGCCATTAATTGGTTTTTACTTTGCCTACTATCTATGTTTGCCATCTTTTTATTGCCACGACAATTTCATGTTTCTGTAGTAGAAAACAATCGCGAAGGTCACGTAAATACTGCTGTTTGGTTATTTCCTTTGTATTTATTACTATTTAATATTTTTGTATATCCAATTGCTTGGGGTGGTAATATTTTATTTGATGGACAAGAAGTAAACTCCGATACCTATTCCTTATTAATTCCTCAATTGTTTGATAATAAAATATTGACTGTTTTGGTCTTCCTTGGCGGATTTTCTGCTGCCATTTCAATGATTGTTGTTTCGTCTATTGGACTATCAACAATGGTAACTAACAATATTTTAATTCCGTATAGTTTACTTGGAAAGTTAAAAAATGCCGAAACCATTAGTAGTAAAAGCATTTTGAATAGTAGAAGAATTAGTATTTTCTTGCTAATTATACTTTCGTATTTTATTTATAGGTATTTTGGTTTAAACTATAATTTGGTTTCTATTGGTTTGGTTGCATTTGTAATCATTTCACAATTGGCTCCTGCCTTTTTTGGTGCTTTGTTTTGGAGAAGAGGTTCAAGATTAGGCGCTATTTACGGAATTTTAATTGGATTTATTATTTGTGTATTTACGTTATTAATTCCGTATAGCATTGGGGCTTCAAATAGTGAAAGTACTTTTATAACTGAAGGTTTTTTAAAAATAGAACTTCTAAAACCGTTTCAATTATTTGGTTTGGATTATTTAGATCCGATTCCGCATGCTTTGTTTTGGAGTTTATTGTTTAATTGGGTGACTTATTTTGCTGTTTCTGTGAGTTTTAAAGGAAATTATCGCGAACGCAATTATGCCGAAATGTTTGTAGATATAAATAAATACAGTTCCAATCATGAAAATGCATTTATTTGGAAAGGAAC
>NZ_JBIKJI010000202.1:0-3140 GCF_044361065.1 Flavobacterium sp. | reverse complement strand
GTTGAGTCCAGCTATTAGAAACAATGCTGGCGGACATTATAATCACGAATTATTTTGGTCACTACTAACACCAATAAAAAACACCAAACCAACTGGAGGTTTAGAAAAAGCAATTAACGAAACATTTGGAAGTATGGATGTTTTAAAAGAAAAAATAAATGCGGCTGCCACTTCCCGATTTGGTTCTGGATGGGCTTGGCTTTCTGTTGATAAAAATAACAAATTGGTGGTGTCTTCTACTCCAAATCAAGACAATCCGTTAATGGATGTTGCAGAAACCAAAGGCACACCCATTTTAGGAATTGATGTTTGGGAACACGCGTATTACTTAAAATACCAAAACAAACGTGCCGATTATTTAACGTCTATTTGGAACGTTATAAACTGGAACGAAGTAAGTGCCAATTACAACTTAGCTATTAAAAACAATTAATTTACAGGTATGAAAAAAGTATTTTTAGTTCTATTTTTATTCGGAACGTTATTGGTTGCTGCACAAGAAAGCACACCTACTTTAGAAAATATAGCTTCTTTTGAAGGAAAAACAATTACAATTTGTGAAAAAGTAACAGGTATTCACGAAACAAAAGGCGGAAATGCGCTATTGAATTTTGGAAAACCCTTTCCAGACAATGCGTTTTCTGTAGTAATTTTTAAACTTGACCGAGAGGCATTTTCTTACGATCCACTAACGTTAGATTCAAAAACCATTTGCATCACTGGAACCGTTATAATGTATAAAGGAAAACCAGAAATTATTGTTAAAAAGGAAGCTGAGATTGTGGTAAAATAATTTAATTTATTTGACACAAATTTCACGAATTAGCACGAATAAATTAGTGAAAATTTGTGTAATCTGTGTTGAAATTCTTAGCCACGGATATTAGGATTAACACGGATTAAATTTGTGTAATTTGTGTAATCTTGGTTAAAATTCTTAGCCACGGATTTTAGGATTAGCACTGATTAAATTTGTGGTAATTTTTTTAATCTGTGTTGAATTTTTTTTGAAACTGGCAGAATATTATACTAAACGTCTCGCTTTTTCTAAATCTTCAGGCGTATCAATTCCTATACTTGCGTGAGACGTTTCAATCATTTTAATGCGTTTGCCGTATTCTAAATAACGCAATTGTTCTAGTTTTTCTGAGGCTTCTAAAGACAACATCGGTAATTTAGCGAAGTCTAATAACGCTTGTTTTCTAAACGCATAAATACCAATATGCTTCATATATCGTACACCCAAATTTTCCTCACGAGGAAACGGAATTACCGAACGCGAAAAATACAAAGCAAATCCGTCTTGGTCCGTAATTACTTTTACGTTATTTGGGTTTTCAATTTCTGATTTATCTTTAATTTCAAACATTAAAGAAGCCAAATCAATTTTCTTTTCTGAATCATTTTGAAAAGCCGTAATAATTTGTTCTAAAGGCGATTTATTGATAAAAGGTTCATCACCTTGTACATTTATAATAATGTCTGTATCAATGTTTTCAATAGCTTCTGCTATTCTGTCGCTACCACTTTCGTGCTCCTTGATGCTCATAATAGCTTTTCCGTTATGGGAAATAATTTCATTATAAATTAATTCCGAATCGGTAACCACAAACACATCGTCAAACAAATTAGTAGCCACAGCTGCTTCATATGTTCTTAAAATAACCGTTTTTCCACCTAAATCTTGCATTAATTTAGCAGGAAATCGTGTAGAAGCATAACGCGCAGGGATGACAGCAATTATTTTCATTGTAAATGGGTTAAAGGTTTTGGGTTAAAGGTTTCGTTTTATTTCTAAAATTAACTTTAAACACCAAATATATATTTAAAAATTTATCTATGTTTTTATGTGTTTTCAAAATTACTCAAAATTTTCATCTTTAAACCCAATTAAATATAACTTTTCTTTTGCTCTTGTTATTGCCGTGTAAAGCCAACGAATATAATCTCTATCCACACCATTCGGTAAGTAGGGTTTTTCTACAAACACACTACTCCACTGCCCTCCTTGCGATTTATGACACGTAATCGCATAGGAAAACTTGACTTGTAACGCATTAAAATACGGATTGCTTTTTACTTTTAAAAGTTTCTTGTATTTGTGAATTTCGTCTTCATAATCTTTAGAAACTTCTTGATACAATAAATTCGATTCTTCATACGTCAGCGATGCCGCTTCACTTTCAATGGTATTTAAAAGCAGTACGGTCTCAAATGGTGCTTCATTCGGATAATCAATCATTCGGATGGTAACATTGGCAAATTTAAAACCATATAATTCCTGAATATTTCTTATTTTTAAGACTTCAATAATATCGCCATTAGCAATAAAACCAGCTTGTGAGGTTTCATTTAGCCAAAAATAGTTGTTTTTTACTACCATTAACAAATCGCCAGCCGACAAATCACTTTCTTTATCTAAAATTCGTTGTCTAATTTGCTGGTTGTATTGATTGGCGCGTTTATTAGAACGCACGATGAATGCAGTATCTTCTGTACTATAATTTCGATACGATTGGTGAATGGCGTCTTCAATATCAAATCCGTCATCCAATCGAATAATGTCTTTAAACGATTTCAAATTGAATTTAAAATTATCAATAAAGTGCGATTTTAAAAGCGCTCGTAATTCGGTAGCATTGCTTAAAATTCCTGAATTTTCAGCTTGTCGCATCACTTCGTCCAATTCAATATGAATAATTTCTTTATCGTAATTCACTTGTAATGAATGAATATCCAAAGCCGGACTAATATCTGAATTCACCGGTGGTAACTGAGCCGTATCACCTACTAAAATCAATTTGCAATTTTGCCCAGCATCTACATAAAACAATAAATCGTCTAACAAAGAACCATTTTCATACAAGCTCGTTTCGTTAGATTGATCCGAAATCATTGAGGCTTCATCCACAATAAAAATCGTATCCTTAAATTTATTGGCTTGCATCACAAAACCTACGCCGCCATTTTTATTCTTTTTAGGAAAATAAATACGTTTATGAATGGTAAAAGCGGGTTTTTCAGAATAGGCTGACATCACTTTAGCCGCTCTACCAGTCGGCGCCAGCATAACAGATTTTTTATTGGCGGTTTGTAGTTGATTTACTAAAGTTGAAATCACGGTAGTTTTACCCGTTCCG
>NZ_JBIKJI010000089.1:0-8690 GCF_044361065.1 Flavobacterium sp. | reverse complement strand
ACAAAACAAGTTTTAGCTGGTGTAACTGCAGGACTATTTACTCCAAACGGAATTGGTGAATATGCTGGAAAAGCGCTTTATTTTCCAAAAAACGAAACCAAACGAATTTTGTTTTTAAACGTAATTTGTAATGGAATTCAATTAATTATTGCTGTTTTATTCGGGTTAATCGGTCTTTTATATTTGGGCTATTCGTTTTACTTTACAGTACTTATAACCAGTGTTTTTTTCATTGGTGTTTTTATGTTTTTGACAAAAAACGCAAATATAAAAGGCTATTCAATAAAATTATTTTTAGAAAAAATTGGTGAAATACCTAAAAGAACACATCGAAAAAACATAGTGTTAGCTGTTGCAAGATATATAACCTTTTCGCATCAATATTATTTTTTGTTTGTGTTGTTTGGTGTGAAAATTGAATATTTTACGTTAATGGCTACAATAACTGCGGTATATTTTATTGCCAGTTCGTTACCGTCTTTTCAATTTTTAGATTTTGTAGTAAAAGGAAGTGTGGCGATTTGGTTTTTCAATAAATTACACATTGATGACTACGTGGTTTTGTTTATCAGTACTTTTATGTGGCTGGCAAATGTAGTTTTACCAGTACTAATTGGGAGTTATTTTGTGTTGATTTTTAAACCGAAAACGTTTAATTAAAAATTAGTCTTCTTTATTTAAAATAACGGGAAGTTGAAATTCAGATTTTACAGGAACACCTCTTTTTATAGCTGGATTAATTTTCGGAAAATCAGTTAATCGCAATTGAAAAATGCTATCTAATTGCACTTTATTATAGGCAATAGAATCCGAAATAATAGCTTCAAAATTTACATCCGAATTTGAAGAAATAATTACTTTTACTTGAATGGTATCTAATTGCGGAAACAATTTAGCAATACTATCATCTTTCAATTTAGAATGTAATTGATATGACAAGGTTTCATAAAAACAACTTTGTTTACTGTACGTATCAGATAAAGAATCGCAAGCTGTAAATGAAGGAAATTCATCTACTTGTTTCCAATTTATTTTTTTGAGTTCTTGTTCTAATAATACGTTTTCATCTGGCACTTTCTTATCGAAAAACTGACACGATTGTAATAAAAATATTAGAAAAAAAGCAATTACTTTATTCATTTTGATTTTCAACTATTTAGATTTTCAAAAATACAATATTATAGAATATCTTTTATTGATTTTCTCTGTTTTTATTTTAACACATAAAATTCCTTATAATTAGACATAAAAAAATCCCGAACGCATTCGGGATTTTTTCTTATTTTATAAAGATTATTTTTTTACAATCTTATGAATACTTTTTTGATTATCTGCTGAAATAACTTCTAATACGTATAATCCTGGAGTATAATTTGTTAAATCAATTTCTGTAGTAGAAACTGTTACTTTTTTGTTGGTAAGTTTTTTACCTAATAAATCGTAAACATTTACTTCAGAAATAGTTTGATTATTTTTAGATTGAATATTCAATATTGAATTCGTTGGGTTTGGATATACCATAAACTCATTGGTTTCGAAAGATTCTGATTCTAATAGCGCCACAAATTCAGTCGTAAACGTATTTGTTATAATAGCTGGGTTGTAGTCAAAATAGATAGATGCCACATTTGGAATAATATCGCCAACTGCATAACCTGCTTTTGGTTTGATTTTAAAAGTTACATATCCTTTTCCAATAGTAGAATTGGCAACCGAAACTGGCAATTGAATATTGTTAAATCTCCAGTTTAATTCCTTATTTACTCTATCTAATTCATAAGAATGACTTGAGCTAATCATAGACAAAGTACTTTCATCTAATTCGCTATTTAAAACATCGTTGATTCTTACATTAATAGCACTAGCGTTACCTGTGTTTTCAAAACGGATTGTGTAGTATAAATAATCATTAGAAGTGAAACTAGAATGTAATATTTTAGGTCCACGCGCTTCCATTTTATCATTTGGATCGTAAGCATTTACTACCATTTGAGTCAATGTATTACTATTGTTTTCAAGAACCACATCACCAGTAGTTGGTACTATAGAAGCTTGACTTACAAGATAATCATTCGCATTTACAGTTGGGATAGTAGGAACTAACATAATAACGTTAATTGTTCTAACTTCAAAAGGTAATAAGTTAGTGAAGTTATAAGTAAATCCTGTTGCAGTACTAATAGTTGCTGGATTAGTTGACACAATTGAAACAGCATTAGGTTTTGTATAAGTTATAGTTCCAGAAGGAATAGTTTGATTTCCTAAATTCGCGTATACAATTCGGTTTATATAATTAAATCCGGGTCTTGGCGCATTAAATGGCACAACTGTAACTCCTAAATCGTTATAAGTTTGTAGCGTTGTTACTGGAAAGTTATAAGTTGTCATTCCTGTCCCTGTTGATGTTAAATTTAAAAACTGAGAAGGATTTACATTATACATAGTTGCATACGTTGGGTTTACAACAAAAGCGACGTCATAAGAATTTGTGGCCACCATATCGTAAATACTAAATGATCCTGATGGAGCAATTACATTATGAATCACGCCATTGTCATTTTTCTCATGTGTAAACTTTCCTAAAGGAAAATTTACTTCTCCAGTATCTTTTGTCCCGTTATTATTTGCATCTAAAAATGCATTAAATGTAAAACCAGTACAATTAATTACTCCTGCAGTGGGTGTTGTACTATTAGTATGATTAATAGTAATAAATCCATTTTGATTGGAGAAATTAGTAACCATCAATAGGTAATATTGTCCTGCTTGTGCATTTGGAATTACAGCATTTTCAGTAGCAGAAACTGAATAACTACAACTTACAATATTATTTGGTCCTATTAAGTTACAACTTGGTGTACCACTTGTAAACGGACCATAAATAATATAATCTACATCTTGATTATTATAACTAGGTGCGTTATTTCCTTGCGTGATTACTAAATTTATAGTTCCAGGTGCGCTGATTGGTATATAAAACCAGTTTGGATTTGGAGTAGTATTTAAACATCCTGAAGCTCCTGTGCTGGGTAAACTAATAGTATTTGTAAAAGGGACACCTAAAGAATTACATAATAAATTAGCATTTGCACAAGAAGAAGCTAAATTGCAATTAGACTGTGCAAAAACAGTTCTTGGATATATTTTATCACATGCATCTGCAATAATTTCTCTAATAAAAATAGTACTACTCAATGCTGAAACAGGAACTACAAAGTTAGTAGCTGGCGTTATGGGATTTACTTGGTTTTGTGCGGCAGTTAAGGTTGGATAATATACTAACGTATTATTACTGTTAATTACTGCTTGTGAAGCTGTTAAGTCAAAAACTACTTGTTGATCGTTATTATCATCACATTGCACCATAGGGTTTAAGGCTGGCATAACTTGAAAATCAACAGCATTTAAAGTAAAACCACTAACTTGCATCATATTTCCAGAAGAAATTGCTGTAACTCTTGAAAAAACAGTATGACTTCCTAAATTCACACAATATGGGCTTACCAGAGGATTATTACCCGAGACAGCATCTGCTTGAGAAGAATGATAAGATACCGTATATAAATTTGCAGGTTGATTTGCTAAAATATTTTGTGTGTTACTCGATAAATTAAAGCATCCTAATCCGTTTGTTACACAAGCCGTCATACTTTGAGGTTGACCAAACTGTGGTGGACAAGACATTGTTGTAAAAGTAACTAAAACACTTGGCGGGCTAATCACGTTAGGTGAACAAACCGAAATAATTTGAGCCGTACACGTCGTTCCACAAGGTAAACCTGTTAAGACAAAAGGACTAGTTTGAACTGCAAAATTTCCAGCAACAGTTCCGTTCATAAATAACTGAATGTTGTAATCTGAAGTTGTTGTCGTGGCATTTGGCACCCAAGAAACCGTAGCGGAATTGGTCGTAATATTTGACACAAAAACATTTGATGGTGGCAAACATTGAGCGCTTACAAAGTTAATAGCAACACTCAAAAGAACTAATAATACAAGTAATTTTTTCTTCATTTTATATATTTAAATAATTAATTTTATATTCTAAGTGGCTAAATATAAGTAAATTATCTAATAAAACAATATTTTATGTAGAACAAATTAGACAAAATGTAAAAAACCTAAGTATTACAGCTTATAATACTTAAAATAATGAAGGTGCTATAAATCAAAAAAGCCATCCACAAAAGTGGAAAGCTTTTCATCGGTCTAACTACTAAACCTTTGTCCACCAAGGTGAACGAAACAACACAACTACGTTTCTCTTGAAGACTCAAGATTTTTGGGCAAAAAAGCATTCTAATTTCTTAGAATGCTTCCCAAATTTTGCGGTCTGGACGGGACTCGAACCCGCGACCCCCTGCGTGACAGGCAGGTATTCTAACCAACTGAACTACCAAACCGTTGCTGTAATGCGAGTGCAAATATACTACAGTTTTTGTAACTTGCAAATATTTTAATAAAAAAAATCCGAAATAACATCCATTACTTATCCAAACTTCTGTTTTTCAACTAAATATGTTGTTAGTATTTTTTCGAAATTTTCATCCACTGAAACTGGAACATATTTAATTTTATAGGAAGCGCAGGTATTAGCTATGTTTTCAAAATAAGTATTTACTACTTTTTCGTAACTTTCTTTCATATTTTCGGCAAACAAGTTAACTTCCTCACCTGTTTCCATATCAATGAACTTTCTTGGGGTATTGTCAAAATTAAAATTCAACTCTGTTTTTTTATCAAAAATATGAAACAAAACTACTTTATGTTTGTTGTGCTTCAAATGTTGTAAGGCATTAAATAATTTTTCATTTTCCCCTTCAATAAGCATATCTGTAAATAAAATAATCATCGAACGACGATGGACTTTTTCAGCAATTTGATGAAGAAAGGTGATAGTATCGGTTTTTTTGGATTCTTTTGGGAAGTTTAGTAGATTTTCAAACTGATTTAAAATCATTCTATGATGGCGTTCACTACCTTTTTCTGAAGCATAATATTCATACGTATCAGAATATATAGATACCCCGACTGCATCGCGTTGTTTTTTTAATAAATTCATCAATACAGCCGCGGCTAAAACAGAAAATCCAATTTTACTTTCAGAAAAATTTTGATTGTTTTTTAATTTTGGATAATGCATAGATGATGAATTATCGATAATTAAATGACATCGTAAATTGGTTTCTTCTTCAAACTTTTTAGTGTATAACCTATCCGTTTTGGCAAATAACTTCCAATCTATGTGTTTGGTGCTTTCACCTTGATTATAAATTTTATGTTCGGCAAATTCGGCAGAAAACCCGTGAAACGGACTTTTATGCATACCCGAAATAAAACCTTCAACTATTTGATTAGCCAAAAGTTCTAAATTCTTGAATTGGGATATTTTTTCGAGTTGCGATTCTAAATTCATATCGTAAATATAAGAAAAGATTTTAAATTCTGTATGAAAGTTATTTGTTAAAAAAAAGGCTCAACTTCCGTTGAACCTTAAATAATTAATTTATTCTATTACTTATAGTAATGCGTCGATTGCGTCTGTATAGGTTTTTTTTGGAGCTACTCCTACTTGTCTTCCAACTACTTCTCCATTTTGAAACACTAATACAGTTGGAATATTTCTTACGCCGTATTTTGCAGCAAATTCTTGATTTGCATCAACATCTACTTTACCAACAACTGCTTTTCCTTCATATTCTGTAGCTACCTCATCAATAACTGGTCCAACCATTCTACAAGGTCCACACCAAGCTGCCCAAAAATCTACTACTACTGGTTTGTCTGATTTTAATACTACTTCCTCAAAAGTAGCGTCTGTAATTGCTAATGCCATATTTTTATATTTATTTTTTTTATACTGTAATTATTACACTGCGAAAGTAGAAAATATATTTAAGCTATGAAAAAAATTATGATTTCTTTTACCTATTTGAGAATTAGAAAAATCAATTTATAAGTTTTTTAACACTGCGAGCAACAAATCGCCTTTTAATCTTTTGGTGTAATTTGGATTAATATACATAAATTCAATTTCTCCATTTTCATTAAGAACATAAACGGTTGGAACAGGAAGAAAACCTGGGTTTTTACCTTCAGAATATTTTTCTAATTTTGGTTTTTCCCTTTTAAAAGCAACCCCTAACGCCTGAGAAAACGCTCCGTCACTATCAGAAAACAATTGATAATTTAATTTATCTTCTGTTGTAGTTTCTTTTAAAAACTTTGGCGAATCTGGACTTATCGCTACAATTTGGTAGCCCAATTCAATAATTTGACTTTCAATTTCTTGCATATCCATAAGTTGGGCGTTACAATACGGACACCAACCACCTCGATAAAGTATTAAAACTGTTTTTTTATTAAATATTTCTGAAGTTGAAACCAACTGATTATCAACAGAAATTAAATTTTGTTTTGGAATTTTTTCTCCAATTAATAATGGCGATATTGCGTCAGAAGTTTCAGCAATTTGGGCAAAGCTGATTCCTGTAAAAGACAGCAAAATAAATAGTGTTTTTTTCATAAGAATTTGGGGTTAAATGGCAAATTTGAGCATTATTTAGTACAAAATATGTTAAGTAAATTACAAATTATAAAATAAATTTCACAAATATTTTAATTCAATTTAAAATTAATTTGCATTTTTTCTAAAGCATCTAATAATTCTTTTGAAATACTAATTTTTAATTTTCTACTTGGCATTTCAAGTTTATTCTTAACAATCGTTTCTTCAATTTCTTCCATCTGATTTTCTACTATAGTTTCCGTCAAATTTTCTACCTCATCGTCTGATTCTATAATAATTTCGTCTGAAATTTCATCATTTATCTCCATTTCTCGTTTCACAAACCGTTTCACTTTCTCTAATTCTAACACTTCGAAAGTAACGTTATAATCGCCTTGATAATTAGAAAAAAGAGTTTTTAAGTTGGAAATAAGTTGCTCTTTTAATTCTTCAACTGGCAATTGAATGGTTAATTTTTTTGCAAAATCTGGCAAAACATCTTGTAAACTCTGAAGATGTGTAAAATTAATTCTTGGCTCTGATTTTTTTCCGGTATCTTTATTTGTCCAGCCTTCTTTCACGAAAATTTTAATGAATACAAACTGATTTGCAACCAAATAATGGCGGAATTTCAAATATTCTTCATTAAAAATTCGGAATTCAAAACTTTCTTCGTACCCTTCAATATTAAACGTTGCCCAACCTTTATTTTGTTGCGTGGTACGATGTTGCACATTGGATACAATTCCTCCAAATGATAAATTTTTACCAACTAAAGGCTCTAAATTATGTAATGCTTGCAACTTGGTATTGCAGAAATATTTCATTTCAAATTTATAATCGTCCAATGGATGACCAGAAATATAAATTCCTACAACTTCTTTTTCACGAGATAACTTTTCTAAGGTATTCCATTCTTCACAAGGCGGCACAATTGGTTCGGCAATTTGCACATCGGATGCATCACCAAACAAACTCACTTGAGAAGAATTTTCGTTTTCTTGAAACTTTGCACCAAAACGCATTGCTTTTTCCAAAAAGGAACTATTATCGCCATCAGTATGAAAATACTGAGCCCGATGCGTATCGCCAAACTCATCAAAACCGCCTGCTAAGGCTAAATTTTCAAATGCCTTTTTATTAGCTGCACGCAAATCAATTCGTTTTGCTAAATCGAAAATTGACTTAAAACGACCTTCTTTTCGCACTTCAACTATCGTTTTTACGGCATTTTCTCCAACGCCTTTAATTGCTCCCATTCCGAATCGGATAGCATTATTATCATTTACCGTAAACTTGTAAAACGATTCATTGACATCTGGACCTAAAACTTCTAAGCCCATTCGCTTGCATTCTTCCATAAAAAAGGAAACCGATTTGATATCGTTCATATTGTTTGAAAGCACCGCCGCCATATATTCTGCAGGATAATGTGCTTTTAAATAGGCTGTTTGATAAGCAATCCAAGCATAACAAGTAGAGTGCGATTTGTTGAATGCATAACTCGCAAACGCTTCCCAGTCTTTCCAAATTTTCTCTAATATTTTAGCGTCGTGTCCTTTTTCTTCTGCTTGTGCGATGAATTTAGGCTTCATTTTATCCAAGACCGGCTTGTCTTTTTTACCCATTGCTTTACGAAGTACGTCGGCATCACCCTTTGTAAATCCAGCTAAAGATTGGGATAAAAGCATTACTTGCTCCTGGTAAACTGTAATTCCGTAGGTTTCTGCTAAATATTCTTCACAAGCATCTAAATCATATGCAATGGGTTCTAAACCATTTTTTCTTCGAACGAAAGAAGGAATATATTCTAACGGACCTGGTCGATATAATGCATTCATCGCAATTAAATCTCCAAAAACCGTTGGCTTTAAATCTTTCAAATACTTTTGCATTCCTGGCGATTCGTATTGAAAAATACCTACCGTTTCACCACGTTGGAATAATTCGTATGTTTTTTTATCGTCAATTGGAAAGGTATCGGGATCTAAATCGATATTTCGTTTGTATTTTACGAGCTTAACTGTATCTTTTATTAGTGTTAAGGTTTTTAAACCTAAGAAGTCCATTTTTAACAAACCTGCACTTTCGGCTACTGCATTATCAAACTGCGTAACATATAAATCCGAATCTTTTGCTGTGGTTACAGGTACGAAATTGGTAATATCATCTGGCGTAATAA
>NZ_JBIKJI010000193.1:0-3349 GCF_044361065.1 Flavobacterium sp. | reverse complement strand
ATTTCGAAGCGACCCTTCTAATATTTTTGCTTGCTGAATGGTTTCTCCAGAAAGTTCGCCTTGATTGGCAATTTCGATTAATTCTTTTACGCGGTCAAATTCATCTGAACGAACCGCTTTTTTAACCTCTTCTTCTTTTTCCGATAGAAATCGTGCTAAATTCCATTTTCCTGGCATCATTGCTGGAATTAATTTCGCAATTCTATCTGCTTCGAATAAAGGCAAATCTAAAACTCGAGCCGTATCTCGAATAGCTGATTTCGTGGCCATTTTTCCATACGTGATAATTTGCGCCACTTGATTGGAGCCGTATTTCTTTATTACATAATCCATTACTCGACCTCTGCCTTCATCATCAAAATCGATATCGATATCGGGCATCGATACACGGTCTGGATTTAAAAAACGCTCGAAAAGCAAATTGTATAATAACGGATCAATATTCGTAATCCACAAACAATACGCAACAACTGAACCCGCTGCAGAACCACGACCTGGACCAACAGAAACGTCCATTTTTCTGGCTTCGGCGATAAAATCTTGTACAATTAAAAAATAGCCAGGATAACCTGAATTACTAATTGTTAGTAGTTCAAAATCAATACGTTCTTTTAGTTCATCGCTTATTTCACCATAACGTTTTTTGGCTCCTTCGTAGGTTAAATGTCGTAAATAAGCATTTTCACCTCGAACACCCTTATCTTTTGCGTCTTCAGCATCGTGAAATTCTTCAGGAATATCAAATTTTGGAAGTAATACATCTCGCGAAAGCGAATATATTTCAATTTTATCTACAATTTCTTGAACATTATTAATAGCTTCCGGAGTTTGCGGAAACAATTTTTTCATTTCATTTGTCGATTTGAAATAATATTCCTGATTGGGTAATCCAAAACGGTATCCGCGACCACGTCCAATTGGCGTGGCTTGTTTTTCACCCTCTTTTACACATAATAAAATATCGTGTGCGTTGGCATCTTCTTTATTGATGTAAAACGTGTTGTTTGTAGCAATTAGCTTTACATTATGCTTTTTAGAAAAATGAATTAGCGTATTATTTACTGCTTTTTCATCCTCCTGGTTGTGATTCATTAATTCGATATACAAATCATCACTAAATTGTTCTTTCCACCACAACAAGGCTTCTTCAGCTTGATTTTCTCCAACATTAAGAATTTTATTTGGCACTTCACCATATAAACTTCCTGTTAAAACAATAATATCTTCTTTATATTGTTTGATTAATTCTTTATCAATACGAGGTACATAGTAAAAACCATCCGTGTATGCTTTTGATGACAGTTTTGCTAAATTATGATACCCTTTTTTATTCTTTGCTAAGAAAACAACTTGATATCCGTTGTCTTTGTTCGATTTGTCTTTATGATTGTTACAAACAAAAAATTCGCAACCCACAATAGGTTTGATGATGGTTTCTGTTGGTTGTTCACCAGCTTCAACTAACTCCTTGTTTTTGGCTTCCGCCGATTTATTATGATTTAGAATTCCACTTACAAATTGAAAAGCACCCATCATATTACCAATATCTGTTAGAGCAACAGCTGGCATTTTCTGCTTTATTGTATTTTCAATCAAATTAGGAATCGAAATGGTAGACTGCAATACGGAAAACTGCGAATGATTGTGTAAATGAGCAAAAGCAACATCAGATATATCTTCTAAATCTTCTGGTAAGATTTGAATATCTTTAGGAAGTTGTTGTTGTACTTTTTCTCTTAAAGTGGCTGAAGCCAGTTTTAAATTTACGTGTTTTAATCCGATTGGTTTTACATCTGGATTATTAGTTTTGAATGCTGCATAATAATCTTCAGAAACAGGTAATTCGTTTGAATTAAAATTTCCACGTTTTACTAATTCTAAAAAACAACGCGTTGTGGCTTCTACATCGGCAGTGGCATTATGAGCTTCTGCAAATTTTTCTTGAAATAAATATTCGTGTAATTCTGTTAATGTAGGTAGTTTAAATTTTCCACCACGTCCACCAGGTAATTTTAATAATAAAGCCGTAGTTTCAGTACACGTATCTAAAATGGGCATTTTAGCTAAATCGGTTGCTATTCCAAATCGATGAAATTCGCAACCCATAATATTCACATCAAAACCTACATTTTGCCCTACAATATATTTGGCTTGAGATAAAGCAATATTAAATTTTTCAAGAATTTCACTTAATCCAAAACCTTCTTGAGTGGCTAATTCTGTTGAAATTCCGTGAATTCTTTCTGCATCAAATGGAATGTTATATCCCTCTGGTTTTATTAAATAATCTTGATGTTCGATTAGGTTACCCATATCATCGTGTAATTGCCAAGCAATTTGCACACAACGAGGCCAATTGTTAGTGTCTGTTATTGGAGCAGACCAACTTTTAGGTAATCCTGTGGTTTCGGTATCGAAGATTAAATACATAAATTATAAATTCCAAATTAATAAATTCCAAATCTCAAAACTATACTACATTTTAAAAAAGTGAAAGATTTCAAAAATACAATTTATCTTTTTTTATGGCAATTTTAGTTATTAACAAAAACAAAAAACCACTCCTAAATGAAGTGGTAATTAGTAATATATGTTTAAAATTTTTATAGAATTGGAACTTTATAAAAAATTCCTTTATTAAAATTTACTACTGTTCCTTGTTCGTTAACTGCATTAAATTTGAATGTTCCAGAATACAAATTGCCTTCAATTTTTTCTATAAAAACTTCGCCATTACTGTTTGAAACATTTAACACGGTAACTTTTGCATTTGCATTTCCACCATTAATTGTAATCACATCTCCAGATTCATATCCTAAGCCTCTGCTTGTAATTGTGGCTCCAGTTACGGCTCCAGAACTATTGCTTTGAATTCTTAAAGTTAACCCACTTCCTGAACCTCCTGTTGTCGTTACAATGTTATCGTTTAAAGCCGCATATCCTGTGCCAGGATTTGTTACACCTTGTAATTTAAAAACAGGTCCTTCAATTATTGCCGTTTCAAAGTATGATAATGATTGCTGATCGTTAAACGAATAGGTTGCATTTACTCCTTGGTTGGTAGTTCCTAAATAATGTGTACCAACTGTATTTGGTACCGTTAAAGTAACTAACTCATTATCTTTATATGCATTAATTGTTATCGTTCCTCCAGGATTAGCGGTTACTTTTGTATCTTTGGCACGCCATAAAACATTGTCTTTTTCACCTAAAAATGCGGGCAAATTAGTTTTAATATCATTTTCACAAGATATCATTACTAAAACAAGGGCAAGTAGTTGTACTATTTTTTTCATTGATATATTTATTAGATTTGGAATACAAATATATATTTTATTTTTAATTTGGT
>NZ_JBIKJI010000201.1:0-3141 GCF_044361065.1 Flavobacterium sp. | reverse complement strand
ATTGGCTACCATATTATTGGTGACTAAGTTATTGAAGCCTAACACCATAACAGTTTGACTAGTTGTTCTGTTTTCAGATTTGTTTTTGTCGTAGTATTTAGTTTTAAAACCACCAGGAAAGGAAAAGCTGTTTGTTTTTAGAGTATCAAGAGTTTCATTAATAGTAATTTTATCATTTACTAAATCTAATAATGCCTTTTCTTGCTCAGCAATTTTAGTTTCAATGTTTTTAGCTCGTTCTTCTGAAAATTTTGTTTTTAGCCTTTGACCTTCTTCATTTGTGATTTCACCTTTTTTTACTTGAGCATCTATTGATTCCACTTCTTTCTTTAAAATCTTTTTCTCTTCCTCGGTTATTACTTTAATGTTGACAGCAATCATTAAAAGTTGTTTTTCTATAGTTTTTTCTTGTGCGCACACTTTATTTACTAATGTTAGCAGCGCGATACTGATGTACAAAATAATTTTTTGCATAATTTAGGGGGTTTTAAAAGTTAGTTTTTATTTTAAATTTGTAGTATTCGAGTCCTCAGACAACTTTAGTTGGGGATTTATTTGGCTGAGGTTCTCGAAGCCTAATCGTAATTTCTGTTTACAAATGCTGATTTCGCTTGTATTAATTTTGTGATGGTTTTTTCTTTAAAGGTTTGATCCAATTCTGATTCTACAGCTTGTAATAACTCCTTTGGATTTACTCTTAAAGTAGACTTAAATGAACTAATATTACTTGGTTTCTTTTGTCCTTGCGCTTCTGCTAAAAGGGTTTCTGCTGAGGTGTAATTATAATTCGGTTCTTTAATCTCTTGTTTGATTCCTTCTTTTTTAATTTCGTTTACAGTAACGACTTCCTCTTGTTTAAAAAGTGCCATTTCATAGACTTCTAATTTAGAACTTTCTTTTTGAGTTGGAAGTATAGTAGTACTTTTTTTCGTTTCTGAAGTAGTACTTATTGTTGGGTTATTAGCCAATTTATTTTCAGATGAAAAACTACTTTCTTCAAAATTTTGTTTGTGCGTTTCTGTTTCGGAATTTGTTTTAGATGTAACAATTTCTTCAGTTGACGGCATCAATTTAGTTTTCTCGTTTTGTTGAAAGAAAACATATCCTACACCAGTAAATAAAAGAAATGTAGCTGCTATACTTAACCAAAAAAAGATTTTAGGTCGTTTTTTTTCTTCTGCAAGAGTCAGCATCGCGTCTAATTTGTTCCAAGCCGTTTCGGATGGTTCAATTGTACGAAAATTGAATTTTTCTTGTATGTTTTTATTAAAATTATCTTGTTCCATTTTCTTTATTTTTTAATATTGTAATTTGAGATTGTAACAATTTTTTTGCGTGTGATAATTGCGATTTTGATGTACCTTCTGAAATATGTAATAATTTAGCAATTTCATTATGTTTGTATCCTTCAATCACAAATAAATTGAAAACCATTTTATAGCCATCAGGCAAATTGTCTATTAAAAATTGAATATCATCTACAGAAAAATCACCTTCCATTTCGTAATTGTCTTCTGCTTCAGCATATACTATGTCTTCAATGTTTTTATGATTAAAACTGTTTTTCTTTACTCGTAAATAATCGATACATTCATGAATCATAATACGTTTTATCCAACCTTCAAAACTGCCTTTGTGTTCAAATTTCTTCAAACTGGTAAACATTTTCATAAAACCCGTAATCATAACATCTTCTGCATGATGCGTGTCTTTTATATACTGTCTGCAAGTACTCAGCATTTTAGAAGCATATTTGGTGTACAACAAATGTTGTGCTTGGCGATTATTAGTAATCGCTTCACAGATTAGTTGTGCTTCTTCTTTATGCAATGCGATTACTTTCATAGATTTAATTAGTCAATGTGCCAATTAGTCAATGTGCCAATTTATGTGCTTATTACTATAGACGAGAATGATTTAAAAAAGGTTGTATT
The DNA here is from genome assembly GCF_044361065.1 of Flavobacterium sp. Taxonomy (GTDB): domain Bacteria; phylum Bacteroidota; class Bacteroidia; order Flavobacteriales; family Flavobacteriaceae; genus Flavobacterium. Next base: position 1,207 of record NZ_JBIKJI010000201.1, on the reverse strand, counting down.
GCAATTAGTCAATGTGCCAATTAAACAATATGTCAATTTATGTGCTTATTTCTACTGACGATTTAATAATTAAAAGGGTTGTATCAAATTGGCTAATGGAACATTGACTAATTGGCACATTAAAATTATATCTTTCTATCAATAACGTAGTTTACCATTAAAACAAGGGAATCTTTATATATAGATTCAGGAAAATCTTTGATAAGAAGAAGTGCTTCTTGTTGAAATTGTATCATTTTATGTTCGGCATAAGATAAACCTCCCTGATTTTTTACGAAGGCAATTACTTCTTTTACTCTTTTTTTATCTTTATTGTGATTTTTTATGGAATTAATCACCCAACTTTTTTCTTTTGAAGAACAGTTATTTAGTGTGTAAATAAGTGGTAAAGTCATTTTTTGTTCTTTGATGTCAATGCCTGTTGGTTTTCCGATGGCATCTTCTGTGTAATCAAATAAATCATCTTTTATTTGAAATGCCATTCCGATTAATTCGCCAAATTTCCGCATTTTTTCAATTGTTTTCGATTTATCTGGCGCAACTGCACAAGCACCAAGCGAACAACAAGCAGCTATTAGTGTGGCTGTTTTTTGTCGAATAATTTCGTAATAAATGTCTTCTGTAATGTCTAATTTTCTGGCTTTTTCTATTTGAAGTAATTCGCCTTCACTCATTTCTCTTACCGCTACAGAAATTATTTTTAGTAAGTCAAAATCGTTATTATCTATAGAAAGTAGTAGTCCTTTAGAAAGTAAAAAATCACCTACTAAAACAGCAATTTTATTTTTCCAAAGCGCGTTTATGGAGAAAAAACCACGGCGTTTATTGCTGTCGTCTACTACATCGTCGTGAACTAAAGTAGCGGTATGAATAAGTTCAATAACCGATGCGCCTCTATATGTTCTGTCATTTACCGTGCCGCCTGAAACCATTTTTGCTGTTAAGAACACAAACATTGGTCGCATTTGTTTCCCTTTTCGGTTGACAATATAATGCGTAATACGATTTAACAAGGCGACTTTTGAAGACATAGCCAATTGAAACTTTTTCTCGAAAAGTTCCATCTCGTAGGCTATGGGTTCTTTTATTTGCTCGGTTATTTTCATTTCCTCAAAGATACTACACATTAAAGGATTAGAAAAATATTTTTTTATATTAAACCTTTTTGATATTTTTGAGTCAAATACATTGAACTTTAAAATTATAG
>NZ_JBIKJI010000051.1:0-12109 GCF_044361065.1 Flavobacterium sp. | reverse complement strand
ACGTCTTGCGGTACAGAAGTTTTAGGAATTTTTTCATTGGCATTTTGAATCGCTTCCTTGAATCTTTCATCTAAAGATAATTCGCTCATTTATTTTTTTGAAATTATAGTTTTGTTTCCAATGGCTTTGTCTCCTAATTTAACATTGATAGGCGTTCCAATCGGAAAATATAAATCTACTCTTGAACCAAATTTAATAAAACCAGCATCATCACCTTGAATCACAGTCATACCTACTTCGGCATAATTTACAATTCTTTTAGCTAATGCGCCAGCAATTTGACGATATAAAATATCTCCATACACGTTATTTTCAATTACAACGGTAGTTCGTTCGTTTTCTTCACTGGCTTTAGGATGCCATGCCACTAAGAATTTTCCAGGATGATATTTACTATATTTTACTATTCCATTTACAGCATATCGAGTTACATGCACATTAATTGGCGACATAAAAATTGAAACCATTAATCGTTTGTCTTTAAAATATTCAGATTCGAATACTTCTTCAATTACCACAACTTTTCCATCAACTGGAGCTAACACATGATGGTCGCTAATATTTGCAATTCGAGTTGGATTTCTAAAAAACTGAAGAATAAGTACTAAAAATCCTAAAAGAACTACTTGTAAGATTTTGCAAACTATAATATTGCTTTCATGAAATAAATGGTCTACACCAAAAATACCTAAAACGGTAATTAAAGTTGAAATCAATATAATTTTAGCACCTTCTGGATGAAACTTAAGCATAATAGAAATAAATTAAATAAAATATATATAAAAATGGAATAACAAAAATAGCACTATCTAATCGGTCTAAAATGCCACCGTGTCCGGGCATAATATTTCCACTGTCTTTAACACCGGCTTCTCTTTTGAATTTAGATTCAACTAAATCGCCAAGTGTACCAAATATTGAAATAATTAAAGCGCTAATAATCCACAAAGTTACATTAAAAAAAGTATAAAATTGACTAATTAGTATCGAAGCTAGTAGAGTAAAAACGATTCCGCCTATAAAACCTTCAATTGTTTTTTTAGGAGAAACTCGTTCAAGTAATTTGTGTTTTCCAATTGATTTTCCTACCAAATAAGCAAAGGTGTCGTTACACCAAATCATTATGAACATGGCTAAAACAATTTCGTATTTAGCTGGATTTGTAAAATTAGGTAAAGTAAGTAATAATATAAAAGGTAAGGTTATGTAAAGAAAAAAATGACTGTGTTTTTTGTGGTATTTATGAAACGAAATGTTTTTAAATAAATTAATCAAAAGTAAAATATTGAAAACTACACAACCAAAAGTCAAATAAATTAAATTTACTGGCGGCAAATTACTCAAAAAGAAAAGTACAGAAATTAATATACCACCAATAGCAAATAAATAATATGATTTGTAGTGTGTCATTTTAGAAAATTCATAAATACTTAAACACATAAAAACAGTGAATAGTATATGAAATGTTATTGGTGAAAATAACGTACAGAAAACAAGTAATGCAATATAAACAGCACCACTGATAGCTCTTGTTACATTTTCGGTCATTTTATAAATCTTCTAATAGAATTAAGTATAAGTTTTTATGGCAACTTCCATAATGAAGAAAATCTTCTTCTTTTGTTTTTTCAAAATACTTAATAGCAGTAATATTTGTAGGGTATTCTTTGTCGTACTTTGTTTTGATGTTTCTTAAGCCATCGCCTTTTGTCATTAAAAGTTGGCTGGTTGAAGCATAAACAATAATATTGGTAGGTAATTCGTCTATTTTGAATTGTTTTAATTGTTTAGAAGAAAATAAAATGGAACCTTCATCAGCAATTAAGTTTTCGCAAGCGGTAAAAAAGAAAGTTGGATTTGTTGCGTTTTTATATTCTAATCGGTTCTCGTCAAGAAAATTAAAAAGCCTTGAATCAAAACATTGTACTTCATTTTCAAACCAATCGTTTTCTTCTAAAATATTTTCAAAGTTCTCATGAGCTTCTTCCATATTTGAACAATAAATAAATTTTCCGCCATTATTTTTAAAATTAATGGTGAATAATTCATCTACAGGCGTATTTATGTCTGGTGCATATTGGCTTTTTTCGACGTTATTCTCCTGATTATCAGCTACGTCTTGATTGCCAAATATCTTTTTGAAAATATTCATTTTATATCTGTAACAATTCTTAAACATCAAATATAAAAAAATCTTAACTTAAAATCACTTTCAAGTTAAGATTTTTTATACAAAATATTGTTAATAACTTATTCAGTTATAATTTCTTCATCGGTTTCTGCAATAATTTCCGACATTGTTTCTGGTTTTTCGTCTTCAATATCGAAAGGTCTTTTTCCAAAAATAGTTTCTAAATCATCTTTAAAAATAACTTCTTTATCAATTAAAACGGCTGCCAATTCCTCTAATTTAGTCCTGTTTTCAGTTAAAATAGAAATGGCTCTTTGATATTGTTCTTCAATTAAACCTGAAATCTCAGCATCAATTACTTTTGCAGTATCATCTGAATAAGGTTTCGAAAAATTATAATCCGATTGTCCAGAAGAATCGTAATACGTAATATTTCCAATTTTATCATTCAGACCATAAACAGTAACCATAGCACGAGCTTGTTTGGTTACTTTTTCTAAATCTGAAAGTGCACCTGTTGAAATTTTATCGAAAACAACTTTTTCAGCAGCTCTTCCACCCATTGTAGCACACATTTCGTCTAACATTTGTTCTGTTCTAACGATTTGTCTTTCTTCAGGTAAATACCATGCAGCACCTAAACTTTGTCCACGTGGTACGATGGTTACTTTTACTAAAGGCGCCGCGTGTTGTAACATCCAACTAACTGTAGCATGACCTGCTTCATGAATGGCAATGGCGTGTTTTTCTTCTTTAGTAATAATTTTATTTTTCTTTTCTAAACCGCCAACTATTCTATCAACTGCGTCTAAAAAGTCTTGTTTGTCAACTGCTTTTTTGTTTTTTCTTGCTGCAACTAAAGCGGCTTCATTACAAACATTAGCAATATCGGCACCAGAAAATCCAGGAGTTTGTTTTGCTAAAAATTCAGTATCTAAAGTTTCTGCTTTTGTAATTGGTTTTAAATGTACTTCAAATATTTCCTTACGTTCTCTAATATCTGGTAAGTCCACATAAATTTGTCTGTCAAAACGTCCAGCACGCATTAAAGCTTTGTCTAAAACGTCTGCTCTGTTTGTGGCTGCTAATACAATTACATTTGAATTGGTTCCAAAACCGTCCATTTCAGTAAGTAATTGATTTAGTGTATTTTCTCTTTCGTCGTTTCCGCCAGACATATTGTTTTTACCACGGGCTCTACCAACAGCATCAATTTCATCAATAAAAATAATTGCTGGGGCTTTTTCTTTGGCTTGTTTAAATAAATCTCTAACACGTGAGGCTCCAACTCCTACAAACATTTCTACAAAATCAGATCCTGATAATGAGAAGAAAGGCACATTAGCTTCACCTGCTACGGCTTTTGCAAGTAAGGTTTTTCCTGTTCCTGGAGGTCCTACTAATAAGGCACCTTTTGGAATTTTACCACCAATACTTGTGAATTTTTCAGGCGTTTTAAGGAATTCTACAATTTCTTGAATTTCTTCTTTAGCACCTTCTAAACCGGCTACGTTTTCAAAAGTAACTTTTACATCATTTTTTTCATCAAATAGTTTAGCTTTCGATTTTCCAATGCTAAAAATTTGACCCCCACCACCAGGGCCTCCAGCCATTCTTTTAGAAATGAAATAGAAAAATCCAATGAAAATTAAGGTTGGTAATAACATACCTATCCAATCACCCCAGTTTCCTGTAGGTTGTATGTCGTAAGCAGAAATTAACTTATTTTTTTTCGCTTCTTTTAATTCATTTTGAAAAAGGTCTAAACTACCCACATCTTTTACTAAGTAATGCGGTCCTTTTTCTTTGGTTACTTTTTTTAATTCTTCATCTTTAGAAGCAACGTATGCAGCCTTTTTTAAAGTTACTTCGGCTGTATTGCCAGAAGTACTTGTTAAAATATCTACTTTTTCAATTTGGTTTTTACTTAACAAATCATAAAAAGAAGAAATAGAGGTCGATTTCGGATAATTCATATCGAAACCACCATTAAAAAAGTTAATTAATAATATTACAGAAATGGCTAAAATTGGAAAAAACCAAGGGCCAAGCTTTACTACCTTAATAATAGGTTTGTTTTTATTTTCGTTTTCTGACATAATGGGTTTAAAATTTATTTTCTATTGAAGTAATTTTAGCATCACCCCAAAGACTCTCAATGTTATAATATTCTCTAATGTGTTTTTGAAATACGTGTACTACAATGCTTACATAATCCATTAATACCCATTCGCCAACATCTGTTCCTTCTATATGCCAAGGTTTGTCTTTTAGTTCTTTAGACACGCCTTTTTGTACCGAACCTACAATTGCATTTACTTGCGTATTTGAATTTCCATTGCAAATTACAAAATAATCACAAACGCTATTGTCAATCCCTCTTAAATCAAGAATATCAATATCTAATCCTTTTACATCTTCAATTCCTTTGATGATACTTGATAGTAAATCATCTGTGCTAATATTTTTCGTCATCTATTATTTATTCGTTTTATGCAAAGGTATCATTTTTTGTCTTTATTTTTGTAACTTAAATTAAGTAATAATTAAATTTCTTATATGCATATTATCAAACTCAATGCCATTGATTCTACAAACAGTTATTTAAAGGAATTATCTGCCAAACAAATGGTTGCTAATTTTACAGTTGTGGTAGCAGAAAATCAAACTAATGGGCGAGGACAGCGTGGTGCAAATTGGGAAGTTGAAAAGGGTAAAAACCTAACATTCAGTGTTTTGATTAAAGATGTTTTGGTAAGTGCAGAGGAGGTTTTTAACTTAAACGTGCTCGTTGCAGCAACTTTGTTTCAAACGTTTTTGAACTTAAAAATTGAAAACTTAGCCATTAAATGGGCAAACGACATTTTGGCAGATAAAAAGAAAATTTGTGGTATTTTAATTGAAAATCAGTTTAAAAGTGCTTCGGAGATACTTTCTATTGTTGGGATTGGTATAAATGTGAATCAAGAACATTTTATTAATTTACCTCAAGCCAGTTCTCTAAAAAATAGTTCGGGGAAAGAATTTAATAAGGAAGAAGTATTGATGCTGTTTTTATCCCAATTTCAAAGTAATCTTGCTTTATATAAAAATGAAGGTAGTTCTTATTTTTGGAATTTGTACCACGAAAATTTATTTAAAAAAGATGTTCCAATGGCTTTTGAAAATGCAGATAAAGTTAAATTTATGGGAATTATCAAACAAGTTTTACCAAATGGTTTGTTGCAATTAGAATTGGAAGACGACACGTTACAATTGTTTGATATCAAACAACTAAAAATGTTGTATTAAATAGTCATCTAAAAACAGGTATTAAATTTTGTTAAAATAGCACCAGTTTATTTTCTTATTCTGTACATTTGCACCACTTATATAAAGACTACATTTTATGTTACAAAAATTACTTTCCGCACTATATTCTACACGCCTAATGGCACTTTTGTTTATTGGTTTTGCAGCAGCAATGGCAGCAGGAACATTTATTGAAGACGCCTATAATACAGAAACTGCCAGAATTTGGATATATAACGCTTGGTGGTTTGAGGCCATTATGGTATTTTTCGTAATCAATTTTTTCGGGAATATTAAACGCTACCAATTGTATAAAAAAGAAAAATGGGCTACTTTATTGTTACACTTATCTTGGATTTTTATAATTGTGGGTGCTTTTGTAACCCGATATATCAGTTATGAAGGCTTAATGCCTATTCGTGAAGGTGCGATTTCAAACACAGTATATTCAGATATGCCACATCTTACTGCTTTTGTAGATGGAGAATATCAAGGCGAAATGAAACGTAAAACAATTGAAAAGCAGCTGTTATTATCTCAAGCCACAACAAATTCCTTTTCATATTCAGATCAATTTTCAGATATTCCATATAAAATTGAATTGCAAGAATTTATTATGAATGCCTTTCAGACATTTAAACCCGATGCCAAAGGAAAATTATATATTAAATTAGTAGAAGCCAGTGGAGGAAGTAGAAAAGAACATTTTTTATGTGAAGGTGAAGTAAAAAACATTAGTAACGTGCTTTTTGCTTTCAATAAATTTACGCAGGGCGCCATTAATATTACAAAAGCTGCTGAAGATTATACCATTCAAACGCCATTTGATGGTAATTTTATGCGAATGGCAGATAAAATGCAAGGCACAATTTCGAAAGATAAATCAAGTTCTTTGATGTTTCGTTCTTTGTATAACGCTGGAGGAAGTCAGTTTGTGTTTCCAGAATTGCCTCAAAAAGGACAGGTTGTTTTAGCGTCTAATAACGATTATAAAGACAAAAAAACGGATGATGCCATAATTGTTAAAGTCACGTCTCAAAACAAAGAAGAAGTTGTTACACTAATGGGATCAAAAGGAAAACAAGGCGAACCTAAAAGTTTTAAAATTGGAAAATTAGATTTTACATTAATGTATGGAAGTAAAGTGCATACGCTTCCTTTTTCAATTAAATTGAATGATTTCGTAGCCGAAAAATATCCTGGAACCGAAAAAAGTTATTCAGCTTTTAAAAGTAAAATCGAAATTCAAGACAAAGAAAATTCGAAAACATTTACCGATAGCGTTTTTATGAATCATATTTTAGATTATAGAGAATTTCGTTTCTTTCAAGCCAGCTTTGATGAAGATGAAAAAGGAACGGTACTTTCTGTAAATCACGATTTCTGGGGGACTTGGATTACTTACATTGGATATTTTTTATTGTATTTTGCTATGATGGTTATTTTGTTTGATAAAAACACCCGATTTAATGATTTGAAATTGAAGTTGGATAAAATTCGAGCTAAAAAAGCCACATTAGTAGCTATTTTATTCTTTTTTGGAATGTTTGGTTTTGCTCAAGATAATCATAACAATCACGAAGGACATAATCACGGAACCGACCCACATCAAAATGAAACTTCGGCACAAAAGCCCAAAATGCCAACAGCTGAAGAATCTTTAAAAGAGATTAAAAAATATATGGTTTCTGCCGAACACGCAGAAAAATTTGGGAGACTAGTTATCCAAGATATCAGCGGAAGAATGAAACCTGTAAACACATTTTCGTCTGAATTATTACGAAAAGTTTCTAAAAATGATACGTTTGAAGGATTCACTTCAGATCAGGTTTTGATTTCTATGAATCAGTTTCCTGAGTTTTGGTATCAAATTCCGATTGTACACTTAACAAGAGGAAACGATAGTATTCGTAAAATTATTGGCGTAGATGAGAAAGCAAAATATGCTCCACTAATTAGTTTTTTCGATGATTTTGGAAATTATAAATTGCAAAAACAAACGGATGAAGCGTATAAAGAAGCGGTTCCAAACCAATTTCAAAAAGACTTTTTAGATGCTGATAAAAAAGTAAATTTATTGTATTCGGCAATTAGTGGACAAATTTTACGATTTTTTCCACTTCCAAATGACGCCAATAATAAATGGGCTTCGTATTTAGAATTGCAACATCCAACGAAAACCAATTTAGATGTTGTAAAAAATATTATTCCGTTTTATTTTAGCGAAGCGGCAAAAGCCTCACAATCTAAAGACTATAAAAATGCTGAAAGTTTATTAAAAGGCTTATCAGATTATCAAAAGAAATTTGGTGGAAAAGTAATGCTTTCAGAAGATAAATTAGAAGCAGAAATTCAGTATAACAAATACGATATTTTTAAGAAATTATATACGTATTACGCATTAGTAGGAATACTAATGTTCATTTTTGTAATTGTTCAAATTTTTAATAAAAAGAAATGGATAAATTATGTGGTAAAATTTTTCCACGGAAGTATTATTTTGTTGTTTCTTATCCATCTTGGAGGATTAATTTTACGTTGGTATATTTCAGGACACGCACCTTGGTCCGATGCCTATGAAAGTATGATTTATGTTGGTTGGGCTACTATGTTTTTTGGTGTAGCATTCGGTAGAAAATCGGAGTTAACTCTTGCGGCTACAACATTTGTTGCTGCAATTATCTTGTGGGTGGCGCATTTAAATTATATGGATCCTGCAATTGCAAATTTACAACCAGTTTTAAACTCGTATTGGTTAATGATTCACGTTGCGGTTATTGTAGCGAGTTACGGACCTTTTACATTGGGAATGATTTTGGGATTGGTAGCCTTGTTTTTAATGATTTTTACCAACAAAAACAATAAAGCCAAAATGGAACTTAGCATAAAAGAAATTACCTATATTAATGAATTGGCTTTAACGGTTGGTTTAGTGATGCTAACAATAGGAAATTTCCTTGGCGGACAATGGGCGAACGAGAGTTGGGGACGCTATTGGGGTTGGGATCCAAAAGAAACTTGGGCTTTAATTAGTATTATGGTGTATGCATTTGTAATTCACGCTCGTTTTGTTCCTGCTTTACGAGGTTTGTTTGCCTATAACTTTATGTCAGTTTTAGCTTTTGCAAGTATTTTAATGACGTATTTCGGAGTAAATTTCCACTTGAGTGGCAAGCATTCGTACGCATCTGGAGAATCTCAAAGTGTGGTGTATTATTTATATGCTTTAGCTATTGTTTTGGTAATTTCTACAATTGCATATATTCAGTATAAGAAATTGTATAAGAAAAAATAAAATAAAGATTTCACATATTTTACAAGACCTAACAGCTTTTTATACCTGTTAGGTTTTTTTATTTAACCCAACATTAACTTTTGTTTTCTATAACATTTAATATATTTGATTTTAAATAAATTGATTATGAAACTATTTCACACGTTTACTGGCGCAGTATTAATATTATTGGCTTGTAATACAAAATCGGAAGAAAAAAAATCAGAGAATTGGGAACATTTCGTGGAAAACACAAACGAAAATGTTTCAGTAGAAACTCCAAAAACAAACACAATGGAACAAGGTTCAATTTATACTTTTAAAGTAAAAGATTTATCAGGAAACGAATTTGATTTTGCCACTCTTAAAGGGAAAAAAATCTTAATTGTAAATACGGCTTCAGAATGTGGATTGACACCACAATATGAGCAATTACAAGCAGTTTATGAAAAATATAAAGACAGTAATTTTGTAATTGTAGGTTTTCCTGCAAACAATTTTGGTGCACAAGAACCAGGAACAAATGCAGAAATTGGTGCCTTTTGTAAAAAGAATTATGGCGTAACTTTTCCAATGATGGAAAAAATATCTGTAAAAGGTAGCGATATGCACGTTTTGTATCAGTTTTTAACTCAAAAAAGTAAAAATGGGTTAAAAGACAGCGAAGTAGAATGGAATTTTCAAAAATATTTAATTGATGAAAAAGGAAATTTAGCAGCGGTTATTTCGCCAAGAGTTTTGCCAAATGACACTTCGATTACCAATTGGATTGAAGGAAAATAAATAAATAACTTTCAATTTTTAAAATCCAAATTCCAATTTATCATATTTTTGGAATTTGGAATTTTTTTTATTGGAATTTTACTAAAGCATTTTCTGCATAAAAACAGAATGCAACCAGCGGTCAAATTTAAAACCAGATTCTTTAATAAAGCCTGCTTTTTCAAATCCAAATTTTTCGTGAAAAGCAATACTACTTTCATTTTCCGAATCAATAACGCCAATCATCGTATGAAGATTTTGCTTTTTTGCTAATTCGATTAATTCAGAAAGTAATAATTTTCCTATTCCTTTGCCGATATAGTTTTTCTTGGCATACACAGAATGTTCTACCGTAAATTTATAGGCTTCTCTAAATCGAAATTCGCTGTAATAGCCAAATCCAACAATTTCATCGGCAACTTTTGCTACAATAATTGGGAACCCTTTTTGTAATTTATCGTCAAAAATAGCCAATTGTTGTGCTAAAGTTCGGGGTTGATAATCGTATAAAGCGGTACCAGTTAAAATTTGGTCGTTAATAATTTCAAGTATAGCTGGACAATCTTCCGATTGATACGTTTGAATTGATGGGTTCATTTTAGTATTTATTTATGATATAAAAATATAAAAAAATGTGTATTTATTAGTAAATTTGTCACTAAGAATGTTTTAAAAACATATAGGTACATAGTTTTATTTATATTGCCACGAATTTACGAATTTAAAAAATAGTTGACTTAGTTTGTATTATTCGTCTTTGACGAAAAATTCGAATTAAATCTAATCCCTTTTACATTAGTGAATTCGTGGCAAAATAATGATAAATTTGATTTGAAGCATTCTTTTTGCTTTGTGTTCTATTTTGAGCGAAGCGACTTTTTCATCATAAAAACTTATGTTTCTATGTGTTTATTAATTTTTTAACTAGTAAAATTGAAAGCCAACCTATATCCAAAAATACCATTAGCGCAAGCGGTTATTGAAATTTTTCGTCAAAAAGAAATTCAGCATATTGTAATTTCTCCAGGATCGAGAAATGCCCCTTTGACTATGGGATTTACCAATCAGGAAGGTTTTACGTGTTACAGCATTGCTGATGAACGTTGTGCTGCTTTTTTTGCTTTAGGTTTGGCACAACAATTACAAAAACCTGTTGCGGTCGTTTGTACTTCTGGTTCGGCAGTATTAAATTATTATCCTGCAGTTGCGGAAGCATTTTACAGCCAAATTCCATTGCTTATCGTTTCGGCTGACAGGCCAAAAAGTAAAATTGATATTGGTGACGGTCAAACCATTCGTCAAGAAAATGTATTTGCCAATCATATTGTTTTTTCAGCGAATTTATCTGAAAATGCTTCAATGCAGAATGATAATCTTATTGTTTCTGCAATAGAATCAGCTATTTTACAGAAAGGTCCTGTTCACATAAATGTTCCGTTTGAAGAACCTTTATATGAAACACTTTTGGAACCAACTTATGTTCCGAAAGTCACTACTTCTGCTATTGAAGATGCGGAGTTTACTTTAGATGCGAAATTCATTTCAGAATGGCAGTTGGCTAAAAAGAAATTAATTTTGGTAGGTGAGTTGTTACCAAATGCTATCGAACAAAAATATATTGATTCCTTAGCTGAAGACAAAAGTGTGTTAGTACTTTTAGAAAAAACATCTAATTTACATCATCCTTCATTTATAGATAGAATTGATACTTTAGTCTCAACGTTTTCTGAAGAAGAAAAGCTTAATTTTCAACCTGATATTTTGCTTACTTTTGGTGGTATGGTAGTTTCTAAACGAATAAAATCGTTGTTGCGAAATTATCAGCCAAAGCAACATTGGCATATTGATGAAATTAGGGCTTATGATACATTTGGTTGTTTATCGAACCATTTCAAGACATCTATTTCGGAATTTTTTAAACAGTTATTAAATGATGAGTTAAAAACTTCATCAAGTTATCAGTCTCATTTTCATACTATTTGGAAAGACAGATTAGTAAAACACGAAAAGTATATGTCTGAAATTTCATTTTCAGATTTTAAAGTTTTCGATTTTTTAAGTCGTCATTTACCTGAGAATATTCAATTACAAGTGAGTAATAGTTCGCCAATTCGATATCTGCAATTGGTACCTTGCAATAAAACAATTGAGGTGTTTTGTAATCGTGGTACAAGTGGAATTGATGGCAGTACTTCAACGGCAATTGGAGCTTCTGTTGCAAATAAAAAACCTACAATCTTAATTACGGGCGATATAAGTTTTCTGTACGATAGTAATGCGTTATGGAACAATTATATTCCGAAAAATTTCAAAATTATTTTAATAAATAATAGTGGAGGAGGAATATTTAGAATTTTACCAGGACATCAAGAAACGGAAACGTTCAATACTTTTTTCGAAACGTCTCATCAATTAACAGCAGAACATTTAGCAAAAATGTTTGCATTTGAATATACTTCAGTCCAAAATGAAACTGAATTACATTCTATTTGGGATTCTTTTATTTCGAACGAGAATAAACCATCAATTTTAGAGATTTTTACCCCAGAAAAAATAAATGATATTGTTTTATTAGATTACTTTAAGAAGTTGTAATTTATTTTTTAGATAAATCATAAATAAAAAATCCTCAACACTATTGAGGATTTGAT
>NZ_JBIKJI010000200.1:0-3190 GCF_044361065.1 Flavobacterium sp. | reverse complement strand
CAACGCATCAGCAATTTCTGTTTGCTTAGCAAATACCGAAACACTTACTATGCCAGTTGCTGGATATCCAGAACGCGGGTCAATTATGTGCGAATAGCGAATATTATTAAACGTGACATATTTTTCATAACTGCCAGACGTTTCCACAGCGCTATCTATCAAAGGAAACGTAGCGAATACTTTATTCTTATTTACTGGATTTACAATACCAACCGTCCAAGGTTTACCATCAATCTGACTTCCCCAAGTGTTTATATCGCCAGAAACATTTACAATTCCAGCAGTACAACCTTTGGCTTGAAGTACTTCTTTCACTTTATCGGCAATGTAGCCCTGACCAATACCGCCAAGTCCTAATTTCATTCCGGCATCTTTAAGAAAAATCGTTTTGTTTTTGGTATCTAAAATTATTTTTTCGTAGCCAATTCGTTCTACTGATTTTTTAATCGCTTCAGGCGAAGGCATTTCTTTCATCGACCCATCAAATTTCCAAATCTTATCCATTGACGCATACGAAATATCGAAAGCACCATCCGTTAATTTTGATATTTTAAGGGCACGTTCTACCAATTCGAATACTTCGTTATTGACTTTAATAGGCACTATACCTGCATTCTGATTTACTTGTGAAATTTGTGTAGTCGGAATCCAATCTGAAATTAAATTTTCAATTCGTTTTACTTCATTTACAGCTGAATTGATATAAAAATTTCCTTCAACCGTGTCTTTGGCTACTACAGTAATTTCAAACGGACTACCCAATAAAGCGTACTTTTTCTTGTGCGTAATTTGAGAAAAAGCAGTTAAGGTTCCTAAAAACAAAAAAAAACAAAATTTCAATTTCATTAGTTTACCATCGCATTTAAAAGTTGCACATATTCTGTAGGTGATACGTTCTTATAGCCTGTAATTCCTAATACTTTACCCGTAGCGTCTAACAAAACTACCAATGGGAAATTACCTTCTTTATTATATTTTTCGGCTAATTTTTTATTACTTTCTGTTTGTGCTTCAGATAAAGCATTTCCTTTTTTCTTAGGGAAATCGGCTTTTAACAATACCCATTTCTTTTCTGCTTCAGTTTTAAAAACATCAGATTGAAAAATAGTCCTGTCTAATTTTATACAAGGTGCACACCAATCAGATCCTGAAAAGACCAAAAGAATATTTTTATTCGAAGATATTGCTTCCATTTTGGCCGCATCTAAAGAAGTAGTCCAATTTTGAGCAAAAGAAATTGTAGCTGAAAATAAAAATGCAAATAGAATTATTTTTTTCATGGGTTTTAAGAATTGTTTAATGTTTCTTTTATAACACAAATATACGAATTTTATTGCTTAATGGCTTTGTTAAAATATTATTTATTTGTTATATAATTACGTTATAAAAGGGTTCCGAAAATTAATAAGGAAGAATAAAAGAAAATTTGCTAATTTTGCAAAAAAAAGAAACCATGATTTTACCTATATACGGATATGGCGAAGCTGTTTTAAGAAAAGTTTGCGAAGACATTACACCAGAATATCCAAACTTAACCGAAACATTAAGCAACATGTATGAAACCATGTACAATGCTTATGGCGTAGGTTTGGCAGCACCTCAAGTAGGTTTAGCCATCCGATTATTTGTAATTGACACCACCCCATTTGCAGATAGCGACGAAGTTACTAAAGAGGAATCCGAACAATTAAAAGGATTTAAACAAACGTTTATTAATGCTAAAATTTTAAAAGAAGAAGGTGAAATTTGGGCGTTTAATGAAGGCTGTTTAAGTATTCCCGATGTGCGTGAAGACGTTTTGCGTCATGAAACCGTTACTATTGAATATTACGATGAAAACTTCGAGAAAAAAACAGAAGTTTATAATGGTTTGATTGCTAGAGTAATACAACACGAATACGATCATATTGAAGGCGTTTTATTTACCGACCATTTATCTATGTTAAAGAAAAAATTAGTAGGTAAAAAACTGCAAAACATTATGGAAGGTAAAGCCAGACCTGATTATAGAATGAAATTTGCCAACCTAAAAATCAAATAAATCGGACCTAAAAATTTTATGTTTTATTTTAGATTTTCAAATTGGAAATTCATTTTTTAAAATATATATTTGCGACTATATAAAAACAAAAAACTATGAGTTTTCAAAAAATATTAGCCATTTCTGGAAAGCCAGGATTATACGAATTAAAAGTACAAACCCGTTCAGGATTTGTGGCAGAATCTTTATTAGATGGCAAAAAAATTACTGTCAGTTTAAGAAGTAATGTTAGTTTATTATCTGAAATTGCCGTGTTCACTTACAATGAAGAAGTAAAATTAATTGATATTTTTAAATCAATAGCTACCAAAGAAAACGGAGAAGCTACTATTTCGCACAAAGAAACAGATGACAAATTAAAAAGCTATTTCCGTGAAATTTTACCAGAATATGACGAAGACCGTGTATACACTTCGGATATTAAAAAAATATTTAATTGGTATAATATTTTACAACCTAAAGGCTATGTGACTTTAGATGCTTTAAATGCAGAAGTAAAAGAAGAAACCGCTGAATAAGCTATTTCAGTTAAAAATATACATACATCCCATGCTTTAGTAGTGTGGGATTTTTTTTTATCTTTGGGTTTTGGGTGAAAGGTGAAAGGTGAAGGGTTAAGGCATAAGGCATAAGTCGAAGGTCGAAAGTCAATACTTTGAAACTTTGCCACTCTGCAACTTTGATACTCTAAAAATCTAACAATCTAAAAATCTAACCATGAACACCCGAGCACAACAACTACAAGCCTTTGAAAGATTACTGGATATTATGGACGATTTACGTGAGAAATGTCCGTGGGATAAAAAGCAAACGTTAGAAAGCTTGCGTCATCTTACCATAGAGGAAACCTATGAATTGGGTGATGCCATTTTAGATAATGATTTGCCTGAAATTAAGAAAGAACTGGGCGATTTGTTACTACATATTGTGTTTTATGCCAAAATAGGTTCGGAAACAAATGATTTTGACATTGCCGATGTGGCGAATAGCATTTGCGATAAGTTAATAGACCGCCATCCGCATATTTATGGCGATGTGGTGGTGGAAAACGAAGAACAAGTAAAACAAAATTGGGAAAAGCTGAAATTAAAAGAAGGCAGAACTTCGGTATTAGAAGGTGTTCCAAAAAGTTTACCTGCATTAGTAAAA
>NZ_JBIKJI010000050.1:0-12307 GCF_044361065.1 Flavobacterium sp. | reverse complement strand
AATCGAGATTTTTTTATCCCTACCCAAACTTAAATTTAAAGTGTCTTGCGTTTGGTTCGGATTTATCGTCGTTTTACCAACATACATCCCTTCGAAAACAATATTTGCCTCACCAGGCAATAAATTATATTTTGCATAATCATTTAATTCAGCCAATAAAAAGGCTTCTTTTTCTGCTTTCGGAGCCGCATAATACTTATAAGTTGCTGGAATTTTAATATCTTTCAAGGATACGCTATGTGCTTTTCCATTAGATAATATATCATACGGGATATCAATATCGAATGACACATTTAATTCTTGTTCTTCAATTGTGGTATAATCATTCATATTTTTTGTTGTTATCAAAACTACTCCATTGGCACCTTTATTTCCATAAATTGATATTGCAGCGTCATCTTTAATTACATTAACACTTTTTATATTATTTTGGTCAAGGTTTTTAAAATCTTGATTACTTGAAGGAATGCCATTAATTATGATTAAAGGGTCTGTATCTCCATTAATTGAGGAAGCACCTCTAATATATCCATCAAATTTAGTCGAACCTGGTGTTCCGCTTGATGATATCACTGTTAAACCTGGAGCCGTTCCTTGTAAAGAAGCTAAAACGGATGCATTTGGTCTGTTTTCAAATTCTTTATTTTTCCCATAACTTAAAAACCAAGCTTGTAATAATGGTGCAATATTGTTTTGATTTGGATTGCCACTTGAAAGGGTAAGTTTTACTTTTTTCCAATCAATTCCTGTGGTTTGAGTTACTTTTGCTTTGTATGCAAGATCAATTGAAGCAGTTATATTTTCTGCTCGTAAATCGTAAAAAGGTTGCCAAGAAGCCGAATTGGTAATATAAGAAATGTCTAAATTTACATTTCCAGCTACTTCATTCATTACTTGTAAAATTAATTTTCCTTCAGATATTTTGTCTTCTTTTTGGGTATTAATTTCCAATTTATTGTTTAATTCGTCAAGTGTTTTTCTCCATTTTGTTTCTTTTTCTGTAAGCAACACAACTGCATTGTCCAGTTCAATTCTTTTAGATTTATAATATTCAACAAGTTTCATTAATTCAGCTACATTTAAACCAGAATTTGCACCACGAATTTCTTTGTTTTTATCTAATATTTCAATGGTTTGTTGGTGCGAATTTTTATCAATTTGTATTTTCTTAAGTTCCTTTTGAACATATAAAATGCTGTCTTGAACTTTTTTAATAGCTGGATTGCTTTCATCAAGTTCGTATTCAGAAATATAATTATCTGAAAACTGAACAGATAAAACGGTCACGCTTTTAGGCGCTGCAATTTGTACGGTATTTTCATTTAAGTAATCCGCTACATTTTTTATAACAATTTCACTTGTTCCTACAGGTAAATTTACCGAAGTACTCTGTGTTATTTCAGCACCGGAAAAATAAACAGTAGCCGCTTTTGTTTTGGCTGAAGTAAAAATTGGTTTTTGTGCAAATCCAATTGCAGAGACCAATAAGCAAATAGTTAAGAAACGTTTTTTCATATATTTTATGTTTAAGAATTAGGGTTTATTTTATCCAAACAATTGTTCCACTAAATCTTCAATTTTACTAACCAATCGCACATCAATTTTAAAATCTTTCGGATTTATTTTATTGTGTTTCGATACGAAAATGGTCGAAAAACCTAATTTTTCAGCTTCTTGTATGCGTTGCTCTACTTTATTTACGGGTCGAATTTCGCCGGTTAAACCTACTTCGCCAGCAAAACAAAAATCTTTATCAATCGTAATGTCTTCATTAGAAGATAATATAGCGGCAACAACGGCCAAGTCAATTGCAGGATCGTCCACATTTATACCACCTGTTATGTTTAAAAAAACGTCTTTAGCCCCTAAACGGAATCCTGCACGTTTTTCTAAAACAGCTAAAATCATATTTAATCGTTTCAGATTATAACCGGTTGTGCTACGTTGAGGTGTGCCATAAACGGCAGTAGAAACTAATGCTTGAATTTCTATCATTAACGGGCGCATACCTTCAATTGTAGTTGCTATTGCCGTACCTGATAGATAATTGTCTTTATTAGAAATTAATATTTCCGATGGATTACTAACTTCGCGTAAGCCGTTTCCTAACATTTCGTAAATGCCCAATTCGGCAGTAGAACCAAAACGATTTTTCAAAGCTCGTAAAATTCTGTACACGTGATTTCTATCGCCTTCAAATTGCAAAACGGTATCTACCATATGTTCTAAAATTTTCGGACCTGCAATTGTACCGTCTTTGGTGATGTGTCCAATTAAAATGACAGGAACGTTGGTTTCTTTAGCGAATTTTATTAGTTCTGCAGTACATTCTCTAATCTGAGAAATGCTTCCTGCAGAAGATTCGATATATTCGGTATGTAAAGTTTGAATTGAATCAATAATTACTACTTGCGGTTCAATTTCCTCAATTTGTCGAAAAATATTTTGTGTTTTGGTTTCGGTTAAAATAAAACAATTATCCGTTTGTCCTGTAATTCTTTCGGCGCGCATTTTTATTTGTTTCTGACTCTCTTCTCCAGAAACATAAAGCGTTTTATAAGGTAGTTTTAACGAAATTTGAAGTAAAAGTGTACTTTTTCCAATTCCTGGTTCGCCACCTAAAAGTGTAAGAGAACCTGGAACCAATCCGCCACCTAATACGCGGTTTAATTCGCCATCAGTAGTATTCATTCGTACTTCTTCTGAAGTCGAAATTTCGTTAATTTTTAAAGGCTTCGCTACTTTTTTTGCTTCAGAAGTAGTGCTTCGCCAGGCTTGTTTTTCTTCTTTCTGAATAATTTCTTCTACAATTGTATTCCACTCCTTGCAAGACGTACATTGTCCGAGCCATTTAGAATAATTGGTGCCGCAACTTTGGCAAAAGAAGGAAGTTTTTAATTTAGCCATTTGTATTTTATTTTTCGAAATTATTCGTCTTTTTTTGGAGCCTCTGCGGGTGTTTCTGTTGGAGTTTCCACTGGCGCTGATTCTTCAATTTCTTTTTTTGGTTCTTCTTTTCTTGATTTTAAGTCCTCTGCACGATTTAAGATGTAATTTTTAGTTAAATCACCAATTTCGGATTTTGTATAAGCACTTTGATATTCTTTAGCTGCTCGTTTATAGTCTCCAATTTTCTCAAAATACAGCCCTCTATGGTAGGTTCCTAACATTGTTTTTGGGTATTGTTTGTCAGCATACGCCCCTAAATTTTCGAGTTCTGAGTAGGCCTTGTTTTTAATAATTGCTGCTTCAATAGCTTTAAAATCTGAATATCTAGGCTGAACTTTTAATCCGATTTTCTTCTCAATAGTATCATATTTATCAATTAAGTATTGGGTATATCCACTTTCTAATTTTAATATTTTTTCGTTGAATTCTAATTTTGAAATTGGTTGATATCCATTGAAAATAAAGTAAAATGCACTTGGAATAGCTTCGGCAACTAAAGAATAATGAGAAGTGTTTTGAAAAACATCATATCGGTAGTTTACATTTGGGTTTTTAATTTCTTTTGCAACATCATCTAGTTTTTTTGTGTTTTCTTGAATTTCCTCTAAGTCGGCTTTTGACGTAGCTTGATAATAAAATACTGGTTTTTGTGTTTTTGCTAATCGTTCTGCAATTCGAACTTCCATTTCTGGCGCCATTTCTGGAGAAATTGAAATGTATGCATTAAATATTGGGTCATCTTTATATAAATAAAAATTTAAAAATCCAGCGGTGGTATCGTGACCTGCTATAATTCTAAAAGGTAGGGTTCTGTATTTTTGTTGAATATAAGGTAATAATTCAAATCCTATAAATTCAAAAAATTTAGCGCCTGATTCTGCAGGTAATCCTTCTTCACTATAATTACTATCATTAAAACGGGTTTCACCATAATTCTGATTTACCGCAACAATAATAATTTCAGGTAAATCGTCCCAATAGTTTCCGTATTTTAAAATTCCTGAAAACGGATCAGCTAAATATTCGCCATCTAATAAAACTAAAATAGGATATTTTTTTTCGGGACTGTTTTCATATGAAGCCGGTAAAATAACTGAGAAGTTTCGTTCTTCGTTAAGTTTTTTAGATTGTATTTTGTCTTGCACTTTTTGTGAAAACAAGGCAACAGAAACCATTAAAAATAGTAGAGTGAATTTAATTTTCATTTGTAATTGGATTAATAATGTAGCAATATACTACTTATTTTTTATTTAAAATAGGTAATAATATATAAGATATTAATCCCAATACAATAGTTAAAAGTGTTTGAGATGTCCAAACCAAATAGCCAAATGCAGTTCCTATTTCTGTAGGAATCCCGTATAAAAGAAATATTGAAGCTATTGCATAAGGAAAGGCACCTAAACCACCAGGAGAAAATCCAACGGCGAAAGTTCCAAAAATAAATCCCATAATTACAATATCAAAGCTAATTTTTTCGGTTTCTGGTAATGCAAATATAGTAACATAAAACATCGCTAAGTAAGAAAACCAAATTAAGAAGGAATGGAAAATATATGCCCATTTCTTTTCCATTTTATAAATGCTTAAAATACCTTCTGTTAATCCAGATAATTTATGTTTAAGCTTTAAAATAAAATTTAATTTAGAAAATTTCCAAATTAAGATGCACACAATAAAAAATACAAATCCTGTTATTCCAATAAAAATTAATTTATTAAAATTAAAATGGTTATCTAATAAAAATTGATATATTTTATCAAATTGCAACACAAATCCTACACAAAGGAATAATAAAAATATTAATGAATCTACAACTCTTTCAGCTACTATAGTTCCAAATCCTTTGTCAAAAGGAACATTTTCGTATTTTTTTAGAACAACAGCTCGTGTAATTTCTCCACTTCTAGGAATTGTAAGATTGACTAAATAGGATACGCAAACGGTAAAAAAATCATTTCTAAATTTTGTGGTATATCCAAGATGATTTAGGGCAAATTTCCACCTATAAGACCTTGACCAACAACTTATCACTGAGATTACTAAAGACAAAAAAATATAAAAATAATCCGCTTTTAAAAATGTTACTTTTGTTTTTTCTATTTGGTCTTGTGACATTGTGTTGAATTGGTAATACATAATGCTTAAACCAATACATAAAGGCAAAAGTATACCAATTATTTTTTTTATTTTTGCTTTCAAAACTAGGTTAAAGAATTATCTTTTTCATTAGGAAAAACTAAGCAAGGTTTAAATGTTTTTGCTTCTTCAAAGTCAATAATTCCATACGCAATAATTATAATAATATCACCACGATGTACTTTTCGTGCAGCGGGTCCGTTTAAAGTGATTTCACCTGTATTTCTTGGTCCTTTAATGGCATAAGTTTCTAAACGTTCTCCATTATTCACATTCACAATCGCTACTTTTTCACCTTCTACAATATTGGCTGCCTCAAGTAAAGCTTCGTCAATTGTAATACTTCCAATATAATTTAAATCGGCTCCAGTAACAGAAACTCTGTGTATCTTAGATTTTACTACTTGTATTTGCATGCGGCAAAGTTAATTAATTCAAGTAAATTTTATAATTTATTTTAACGAAATATTATCAATTAATCGAATATCTTCAATAAAAACCGCAATAAACCCTCTGTATTTTTTGTTTTTTGTTTTTCTTTTGCAAGATAAAAGTGTTTCTTCTTCGGCAATTTCAAAATATTCTAAAGTAAAATTTTTGTGTTTTTTAAATTCGCGTACTACAAATTCAGTAACTTCTTTGGCCGATTTTAGCATAAATTTATCTTTTGCTTCTAAAAGAATTTTGTAAATTAATTTAGATTCGTTCCGAGCATTATCTGAAAGTCTTTCGTTCCGGCTACTCATTGCTAAACCACTGGGTTCCCGGTAAATTTCACAAGGAATTACATTTACTGGAATTTTATGTTTTACAACTAATTTTTTCACGATTTGTAATTGCTGAAAATCTTTTTCGCCAAAATAAGCGTGAGTTGGTTCTACAATTTCAAATAATTTCTTCACAATCGTTCCTACTCCGTCAAAATGCCCTGGGCGATGTTTGCCTTCCATTTGATGTTCTAATCCGTCATAATCAAATGATCTGGAAATGGTATTGCCTTCATAAATATCTGTTACACTTGGAGCATAAATAAGGATATTTTTGTTTAATTCTTGAGCCAGTGCTATATCTTTTTCTAATGTTCTTGGATATTTTTTTAAATCTTCAGCGTTATTAAACTGTGTAGGGTTTACAAAAATACTTAACACGGTAATTTCATTTTCAGATATAGATTGTTCCAATAATGAAAGGTGACCTCTATGTAAAGCGCCCATTGTAGGCACAAAACCAATTTTTTTTGATTGATTTTGTGCTTTTTTTAATTCAATTTGCAGCGCATTTTGTGTTTGAAAAACAGGCATATTATAATATTATAAAGTGCAAACTTACTATTTTAGTAGATAAGTCCATAAATTTTTATAATTTTGCATATTAAACAAAAACATAACATTTATTATATGAATGACAAGAGGATATTATATGTATCATCTGAAGTAGTGCCTTATTTAGCCGAAAACGAAGTATCACTACATTCTTATGAGTTGCCGAAAATGATAAATGAAGTAGGAGGGCAGATAAGAATTTTTATGCCAAGATACGGAAATATCAATGAACGCAGACATCAATTACATGAAGTAATTCGTCTTTCTGGGATGAATTTGGTAGTGAATGATATGGATATGCCTTTAATTATTAAAGTTGCTTCGATACCAAAAGAAAGAATTCAAGTTTATTTTATTGATAACGATGAATATTTTAAAAGAAAAGCTACATTTTCTGATGAAGAAGGCGTATTGTATTCAGATAATGATGAAAGAGCTATTTTCTTTGCAAAAGGTGTTGTTGAAACGGTAAAAAAATTAAATTGGGTACCCGATATTATTCATGTTCACGGTTGGATGGCTTCTTTATTGCCTGTATATTTAAAACATTATTACAAAGACGAAGGTATTTTTGGAGATACAAAAATTATTACCTCTGTATATGCATCAGATTTTGAAGGAATGCTTGATGCAGAATTGATCACTAAATTAGCATACGATAATTTACCACAAGACGCCATTTCTAAATATAAAGAGCCTATTTTTACTAATTTAATGAAAGCTACAATTGATCATTCTGATGCAATTATTATAGCTTCAGAAAACTTGTCGGTAGATTTAACAAAATATATAGAAACTTCAAAAAAACCTTTTTTACCTTTCACCCCGAAAGAAACGTTTAAAGAAACGTATTTAGATTTTTTAAAAAATAAAGTTCAATAATTATAATGAAAAAGCATATAACCGTTTTATTTTTAGTTTTTTCAATGGTATTTATTTCTTGTGACCAAGATTTTAACACTATTGGATCAGATTTAGTGGGTGATGAACATTTTGATTTCAGTTCTCATGAAGCGCAATTGAAAGCCTACTCTGTAAAAACAGATGAAGTGCAAACCAATAATTTGCCAGTTAATCCTTTAGGTATTTACAACAATCCATATTTTGGAGTTACTAAAGCAAATTTTGTTTCACAAGTGTCATTATTTACAACTCAACCAAAATTTGGTACAAATGTGCAAATTGAAAATGTAATTTTATATGTGCCTTTTTTTAGTACAGTAGAAACAACAAATGCAGATGGCTCTAAAGTATATGCTTTGAATTCTGTATATGGCGCAAACAAAGAAAGTAAAATGAAATTGAGCGTTTACGAAAATGGATATTATTTAAATGAGTTTAACCCATTAAATAATTTTCAAACAGCCCAACGCTACTTTTCTGACGGCTCTGCAAATGGAGCTCTAATTAATTTTGAGAATTTAAAAAGAGGAAATGATGGTAATGGAAACTCTGTACAAAACGGAACACGCTTAAATGATAGTCCAAATACAGCAGAAAACGACCAATTCTTTTTTAACAAAGCAGAAATTATAGTTTATAAAACAAAATTCAATACCACAACAGGTGTTTTGGAATATATTGATGCAAATGATGTAGTGTTAGCCAATCAAAATGATCCTTCTTTACGAGTAGTTAAGGAACGTTTAGCGCCGGGTATATATCTAACTTTAAATAAAGCTTTTTTTAAGAAAAGAATATTAGAAGCTGGAAGTGCAAACCTAATTAACAACAACGAATTTAAACAATATTTTAAAGGATTGTATTTTAAAATGGAACAACTTCCAGGAGAAGAAGGTGCTATGGCAATGTTTAATTTTTCAAACGCTAAATTAAATGTAAATTATAGTTCTGTAAATGATGGTGCTCCTGCAGGAACTGCTGCTACATCAAAAACTTTGGTATTAAATTTTGGTACAGGTTTTGGCTCAAATTCAGTTTCATTACAAGATTATTCTTATTCAGGGGCATATAATTCAGGATTAAACGCCTCAGCTACCAATCCATCTTTTGGTTCAGATTCTAAATTGTATTTAAAAGGAGGTAAAGGATCAGTAGTATATATAGATGTTTTTGGAGATGTTGATGTATTAAAACCAGTTAATGGGCAATTAGTAGCTGGAGCGAATCAAATTCCTGATGAATTGGATCAATTGCGATTAAAAGGATGGTTAATCAATGAAGCATATTTAGAGTTTTATATTGATAAAACAGCTATGGCAGGCGCGAATCAATTAGAGGCGGAAAGGTTATATTTATTTGATGCTACAAATCAAAAATCTTTAGTAGATTATACCTTTGATGCTACAACAAATCCAAACATAAAATACAACAAACTAATTTTTGGTGGAATTATTGAACGCGATAATACCGCAGATAAAAAAGGAATTAAATACAAAATTAGAATTACAGATCACATTGATAATTTATTAAACAGTACGGATTCTAATTTGAATAAAAATGTAAGATTAGGACTTTCTGTTACAGAAAATATTAATTACAGTAATAATTATTATTACAAGTCGCCTTTTGATGTGAATAATACGCCAACTATTTCATCAGATGACATTGAATATTTTCCATTAGCATCAATTATGGAGCAGCAAGGAGTGGTGCTTCACGGTACAAATCCAAGTGCGCCAGCCGACGCTTCTAAAAAGTTAAAATTAGTAATACATTATACAAAACCAAATTAAACCCTTATATATATGTGTGGAATCGTAGGTTATATTGGTCATAGAGAAGCATATCCAATAATTATTAAAGGATTAAAAAGATTAGAATATCGTGGTTACGATAGTGCTGGTTTAGTTTTATATGACGGAAAAAATTTAAAACTTTGTAAAACTAAAGGGAAAGTTTCCGATTTAGAAGAAAAAGTTGCAAAAGAGATAACTACTGACGGACATATAGGTTTTGGACATACACGTTGGGCGACTCACGGAGTTCCGAATGATGTAAATTCACACCCTCATTTTTCAAATTCTGGAAAATTAGCCATTGTGCATAATGGAATTATTGAAAATTACGAACCGTTAAAAAAAGAATTAATAAAAAGAGGCTATGTTTTTCATTCCGATACGGATACTGAAGTATTAATTAATTTAATTGAAGACGTTCAGAAAACAGATAACTTAAAATTAGGAAAAGCAGTACAAGTAGCCTTAAATCAAGTAGTCGGAGCCTATGCAATTGTAGTATTTGATGTAAACAAGCCAGACGAAATTGTTTGTGCGCGTTTAGGTTCTCCATTAGCAATTGGTATAGGTGAAGACGAATATTTTGTAGCTTCAGATGCTTCTCCGTTTATTGAATATACTTCAAATGCTATTTATTTAGAAGATGAAGAAATGGCTATTATTCGTTTGAAAAAACCAATGAAAGTTCGTAAAATTAAAGATGATTCTTTAGTAGATCCTTATGTTCAAGAATTACAAATGAACTTAGAGCAAATTGAAAAAGGCGGCTACGAACATTTCATGTTAAAAGAAATATACGAACAACCAAATGTAATTAAAGATACTTACAGAGGAAGATTGTTGGCCAACAAAGGCATTATTCAAATGTCGGGTGTGGAAGATAATTTAGAAAAATTTACCAATGCCAAACGTATTTTAATTATTGCATGCGGAACCTCATGGCATGCAGGTTTGGTAGCCGAATATATCATTGAAGAATTTGCAAGAATACCTGTTGAGGTAGAATATGCTTCAGAATTTAGATATAGAAATCCAATTATAAATAAAGATGATGTGGTAATTGCTATTTCTCAATCAGGAGAAACGGCCGATACTTTAGCAGCAATTAAATTAGCCAAAGAAAACGGGGCTTTTGTTTTTGGAGTTTGTAACGTTGTAGGTTCTTCTATTTCAAGAGAAACTCACGCGGGTGCTTATACACACGCGGGTCCAGAAATTGGAGTGGCTTCTACAAAAGCATTTACTACTCAAATTACAATCCTTACTCTTTTAGCGTTACGTTTAGCTAAAGCAAAAGGAACTATGAATCATTCGGATTACCAACGTTATTTGTTAGAATTAGAAATGATTCCTGAAAAAGTAAAAGAAGCGTTGCAAACAAATGATGTGGCTTTTGAAATTGCTAAAATTTATAAAGATGTACCAAACGCTTTATATTTAGGTAGAGGATTTAACTTTCCTGTTGCATTAGAAGGCGCTTTAAAATTAAAAGAAATATCATATATTCATGCAGAAGGCTATCCGGCTGCTGAAATGAAACACGGACCAATTGCCTTAATTGACGAACAAATGCCAGTTATAGTAATTGCTCCAAATAAAGGACATTACGACAAAGTAGTAAGTAATATTCAAGAAATAAAATCAAGAAGCGGAAAAATTATTGCGGTTGTAACGAAAGGCGATACGCAAGTAAAAGCTTTAGCAGACCACGTAATTGAAATTCCAGAAACTTCGGAAGCTTTAACACCGTTACTAACTACAATACCTTTGCAATTATTATCCTATCACATTGCTGTTTTAAGAGGTTGTAATGTGGATCAGCCAAGAAATTTAGCAAAATCAGTTACTGTAGAATAAATAAAAAAGCGAAATAATCAGTATTTCGCTTTTTTTTTGAAAAAAAGTCAAAAAATATATTGCATAATTGCATCTAAAAAAACTATCTTTGCACTCTGAAAAAAGTATGTTTTTTTCAATAATAAATAGCTATTAAATAAATACATAAGCAATGTCTAAAGTTACAGGAAAAGTTGCACAAATTATTGGACCAGTTGTAGATGTAGTGTTTGACACTACTAACGGAGAACTTCCAAAAATTTATGATTCGTTAGAAATTACTAAAAAAGACGGTACTAAATTGGTTTTAGAGGTACAATCTCACATTGGAGAAAATACAGTACGTACTATTTCAATGGACTCTTCTGATGGTTTATCAAGAGGTACTGAAGTGGTTGGAACAGGAAATCCAATCAAAATGCCAATTGGACCAGACGTTTATGGTCGTTTATTCAACGTTATTGGTGATGCTATAGATGGTTTAGGTGAATTACCTAAAGACGGAGATAACGGAATGTCTATTCACCGTGCTGCACCAAGATTTGAAGATTTAGCTACTTCTTCTGAAGTTTTATTTACAGGTATTAAAGTAATCGACTTAATTGAGCCTTATGCAAAAGGAGGTAAAATTGGTTTATTCGGTGGTGCTGGAGTTGGTAAAACAGTATTAATTCAGGAGTTAATTAATAATATTGCAAAAGGTCACGGTGGACTTTCAGTATTCGCAGGAGTAGGTGAAAGAACACGTGAAGGAAATGACTTACTTCGTGAGATGTTAGAGTCAGGAATTATAAAATATGGTGATGAATTTATGCACTCTATGGAAAATGGAGGATGGGATTTATCTAAAGTTGATATGCCAGGAATGAGAGAGTCAAAAGCTACTTTCGTTTTCGGACAAATGAATGAGCCACCTGGTGCTCGTGCTCGTGTAGCATTATCAGGATTATCTATTGCGGAATATTTCCGTGATGGAGCTGGAACTGGACAAGGTAAAGACGTACTTTTCTTCGTAGATAACATTTTCCGTTTTACACAAGCGGGTTCTGAAGTATCTGCACTTTTAGGACGTATGCCATCTGCGGTAGGTTACCAACCAACTTTAGCAACAGAGATGGGAGTAATGCAAGAGCGTATTACATCTACAAAAACAGGATCTATTACATCGGTACAAGCGGTTTACGTTCCTGCGGATGACTTAACTGACCCTGCGCCAGCAACAACGTTTGCTCACTTAGATGCTACAACAGTATTGTCTCGTAAAATTGCCGAGTTAGGTATTTATCCTGCGGTAGATCCATTGGATTCTACTTCTCGTATCTTAACGCCAGATGTTTTAGGTGATGAGCACTATGATTGTGC
>NZ_JBIKJI010000199.1:0-3228 GCF_044361065.1 Flavobacterium sp. | reverse complement strand
CATAATGCGTAAGGTCCAAATCGTTGCTCATCTACAAAATATTCTCCTTCAACTACGTGTGTAATTTCGGTAACCCAAGTAGTTTTAATTCCTAACAAAGGCGTAACAATATATTGGATAATTTGACCAGCAAACATAGGTCTATCTGCACCACTCAAAATATCAAAACTCATATATTCTGGTGTAATTGCTTTTAAATTTTTTGGGCTTGATAAAAATTCCCAAGCTTCTTTTTTAGAAATGGGTAAGTTTTGTTTGGAGGCTAATCTGTATATTTTCATTTTAATAAATTTAATACTGCAAATATACATTTGTTTAATTTTATAATTAAAATATTAAACAAAATAATTCAAAAAAAATGCCTTAAAATTTTTAAGGCATTTATATTATTAAATAAAATAAGTATTATAATTTCATTTCTGTTTTCTTAACAATTTTAGCAATTCTTTTTCCTAAATCACCCATTAATTCTGTTAAAGCACTTTCACACATTGGCAAAATCTTTTCAGGACTAATAATTGGAAGACCACCTATCATAACAGATGTCTTTTTAGAACGTTCAGATTCTGAAAAAGCGAACACTTTTTCACCTGTCTTATTATATAAAGCCATTCTTGTTGTTGCTCTTACTTTTACAGTTGAAGTGCTTCCAACTCCAAAACCTTTTTCAAAAGCAAAATCAATATTTATAAACATTACTCCGTCAGCTTTATCAGCAAAGATTTTTGCAATTCCTTCTTCATTAACTTTTCCACCAATTCCTTCGTAAATGTATTTGTATTTATCGATTGTTAAATAATTGTTTGCCATATAATTTGGTAAATTATATTTCGGTAAAAATGCTTGATAAGCTGCGTTATTTAACACTTCACTTTCAGGTAAAAGATCAAAAGGCAATTCTTTTGAATAATTGTTGAAAAAGTTACTATGGTATTGTTTCAAAATTGGATTTAAATTGAAATTTGGGTCATCTCTTAATTTTAAGACATCTCCTAATAAAACATCAACACCAATTCCTAAATCTTCAAATGAAATCATTTTGTTGG
Organism: Flavobacterium sp.; assembly: GCF_044361065.1. GTDB lineage: Bacteria > Bacteroidota > Bacteroidia > Flavobacteriales > Flavobacteriaceae > Flavobacterium. Next base: position 2,182 of record NZ_JBIKJI010000199.1, on the reverse strand, counting down.
CATAAAAAGTTACCACTGCAATTTTTTTCTTTTGGGAAAAACTTAATTGCGATATTATTAATAACGCAAAACATAAAATTTTAATTTTTTTCATAATTTGTAGAATTTATTCTACAAATCTAATTTATAAATTATTAGTAAACAAAAAAATGATTTTTATTTTTTTGTATTTTATTAACTTTGAATGACAAAATAAAATAGTATTTTAGCAAAAAATATTGAGTTATGAAAAAATATATATTATTTAGTTTATTCCTTATTTCAGGAGTAATAAGTGCACAGATTGCTACACCACAAGCAAGTCCGGTATCTAAAGTTGACCAAACTGTTGGTTTGACACAAATTAGTGTGGAATATCATAGACCAAGTGCTAAAGGAAGAGCGGTTTATGGAGAATTAGTTCCTTATGGAAAAAATTGGCGAACTGGTGCAAATAAAAACACAACGATTACTTTTTCGCAAGATGTTACAATTAATGGAAAGTCTTTATCTAAAGGAACATATGCATTATTTACTACACCAAAAGCAGATTCTTGGGATATTATATTTTACAAAGACACCGATAATTGGGGTTTACCAGAAGAATGGATGGATGATAAAGTTGCGTTAAAAACATCAGCGAAACCAGAAAGTTTAAACCGACTTGTAGAAACATTTACTATTTCATTTAATAATGTAACAACAGATGCTGCTAATTTAGAATTGTCTTGGGAAAAAACACTCGTATCTATTAAAATTGAAGTTCCAACACAAAAAACCGTTTTAAAATCTATTGAAGACGTTATGAATGGTCCTTCTGCAAAAGACTATTATGCAAGTGCACAATACTATTATCAATCTAATACTGATTTAAATAAAGCATTACTTTGGATGAATCAAGCAATTTCTTTATCAGGTGAGAAAGTTCCGTTTTGGTATTACAGATTAAAATCGTTAATTCAATTTAAATTAGGCGATAAAAAAGGTGCTATTGAAACTGCAAAATTATCTTTAGCAGGAGCAACAGCAGAAAAAAACGAAGATTACATTAAACAAAATAAAGACAGTATTGAATTGTGGTCTAAATAAATTCCATATTACTTAAGCATAAAAAAGCCATTCAAATTGAATGGCTTTTTTTATATGGTTTTTAGACTTTCGATTAAAACATCAATTTCTTCTTTTGTGTTATAATGACTAAATGATATTCGTAATGAAGGCTTTTTAATATCATCTGAAGATAAAAATTCAGCCAAAACGTGTGAGGGTTTCACGCTACCGCTCTGACAAGCACTTCCTCTGGAAACCGCAATGCCTTTCATATCTAAATTAAATAAAATTAGCGCCGTTTTTTCTTCTGAAAAGGGTAATAATACGTTTAAAATATTATAAAATGTATTTTCTCCATTAATTATGATACCTTCAAAATTAGATTGTAATTTAGAAATACAATATGATTTTAAATCTGAAATAAATTTGGTTTCTTCAGTCATATGTTCGTTAGCCAACTCAAATGCTTTTGCCAAACCCGCAATTTGATGTACAGCTTCTGTACCAGCGCGTAATCCTTTTTCTTGCTCACCACCATAAAACATAGGTTGCATAGATTGGTTTTTTCTAATAAAAGTAAAACCAATTCCTTTTGGTCCGTGAAATTTATGTGCACTTGCTACTAAAAAATCTAAAGGCGTCTTTTGTAAATCTATTGTTGTTTTGCCTATTGATTGTACGGTATCACAATGAAAAACAGCTTTATATTTTTGACAAATAGCAGTAACTGAATCTAAATTTAATTGCGTTCCAATTTCGTTATTAACGTGCATTAATGTTACTAAAGTTGGAATTTTATCATCTAATTTTCGTTCGAAATCAAATAAATCTAAATTCCCATTAGGCAGAACGGAAATATATTCTACTTCAATTCCAAATTCCTTTTGCAAATTTAAAACCGTATATAAAGTGGCGTGATGTTCAATTTTGCTGGTAATAATTTTTTTAATACCATTATTTTTAACCATTTCTCTTAAAATCCAATTTGTTCCTTCGGTAGCACTTGAAGTGAAAATGATTTCTTGAGCAGAACAGTTTAAATATTTAGCTATAGTTTTTCTTGAGGTTTCAATTATTGATTTCGCACTTCTACCAAAACTATGCGTAGAAGATGGGTTTCCAAAATCGTTTTGCAACACATCTATCATTGTTT
>NZ_JBIKJI010000049.1:0-12363 GCF_044361065.1 Flavobacterium sp. | reverse complement strand
CGATTCTTTGGTAACTTGTAATAGTTTTTTGGTTTCTTCAGCCACTTCACCTACCTCAAAAGTATAGGCGTGGTCTCCGTAAAAACCATTTTTAAAACTTCCACAATCTACAGAAATAATATCACCGTCTTGTAAAGGAGTGTTGTTTGGAATACCGTGCACTACTTGTGTATTTGGACTCATACATAGCGAATTCGGGAAACCGTACATACCTAAAAAGGCTGGTTCTGCACCGTGGTCGCGAATAAATTGTTCGGCTAATTTATCTAAATATAGTGTGGTAACTCCGGGTTTAATTTCCTTTGCAATCATACCTAATGTTTTGGAAACAATTAGGGCACTTTCACGCATTAATTCTATTTCTTCTGCAGTTTTAATTATAATCATCTTCTTGATATTGAGACTGCAAAAGTAAAAAATTAATCCGGATTTGCTATTGTTTTAAACAAATCGGCGTTGGAAACATAAAATCTATTTTCGATTGAAATTTTCGATAATTGTGCCAGAACTAAATTGTTCTCGCGTGTATTTATTAAAAACAAAGAACTTTCTCCCATATTAAATAAACGCTCTTCGGAATTTAATAAAGTTGAATTGTCTTTTACCAAGTCTGTAATTAGATCTTCTTGTTTTTTTAGCGATTGAATTTCAGCTTTTTGCGATTCAATTTTGTTCATTAATTGTTCTTTTTCAAAACGTAATCCAAATTTTTCCGATTCAATTTTTTGCTTGGTTAATTTTAAGCTTCCGCGTTCTTTTCTTAGAAATAGAGGTATAGCAAAATTTACTCCAAATTTATAATCCTGAAATCGAAATTCTTGAAATTGGTTTGGGTTTGACAAATAATTATAGCCCACATCTATTGTTGGTAGTAATTGATTGGCTTTTAATTTTCTGTCCACTTCAAGCATATTAATTTTATAGTTAATCGCATTTATTTTAGGATGATTTTCTGTTTGAAAATTTATTAAGTTCAATTCGTTTGTATTCAAATACTCCTGAATATTTTTAAATAAATTTATTTCTGGATACATAGTTTCTTCTAATTCAATTGGCACAGCATTGTTTGTCCATAAAAAATTAGATAATTCTAAACGCGCTTTCGTTAGTTTTAGTAGTGCATCTTCTTTGTTTAATCGTCTATTTTTTACGATAATATTTGCTTCTACACTGTCAATTGCAGCTTTATCTCCTTGTTCAATTAGTGTTTTAATACCGGTTAATCGTATTTCAGCATTTTTTAAATAGGTATCGTATAATGTAAATTCTTCATAGTTTTTTTTCCAATTAAAATAGGAAATAGCTGCTTGGTGCAAAACCTGAATGGCTTGTAATTTTCTTTCAGCGACACTTAAATTAATATTTATTTTTGCTTTTCGTAAATCGGCCATTCGCTGATTTATTAAAAAACCTTGTAGTAGTGGAATTGAAATTCCAGCATAATTTAAGCCATCTGTTGGTGTGTTGTTTTGCGGATTTAAAAAAGAACCTTCGTTGCTTTCAAAACCGCCTTTAAATTCTATTCCGTACCAAGTTGGAATTTTAAATCCACCATTAAAAACGGAAAAATATTTTTTATCACCGAATTCTTTATTGTTAAAATCAGCTTCTAATTTTGGGTCAAATGCACCACGAGCCATTAATAAATTTGCTTGTGCTTGCGAAATTTCTAAATCGGCAATTTTAACAAGTGGGTGAAATTTTTTCACCATTCCTAAGTATTCGTTAAAGGACATTTCACTTGTTATTTGAGCACTAACAAAATTAACAGCGAAAAAGAATAATAAATAAAAGGTCTTCATTTTTGTGTTATTTTTCAGAAACATCTTTACTTTTTTCTTTAATTGTTTTGTAATAGTTTGGTGGAAACCCATTAAGAGTTCGCCATACTTCGAACCAAATTGGCACTTCATTTAATAATGCCATAGTTTGTGCTCCAGAACCTATGCTTAATTGTTTTGGCCATTTATGTTTGTCTTCTTCATCTGGCGCAATTAAAATTCGATATTTTCCATTTTCAGAAATAAAATTTTCAATAGCAACGATTTTTCCTCCAAAAGTTCCGTAAGATAAATTTGGCCATCCTGAAAATACAATTGTTGGCCATCCATCAAACCAAACTCGTACTTTTTCACCTTTTTGAATCAAAGGAAAATCATTTGGTGAAACATACGTTTCTACTGCAATATCATATTTTGCTGGCATTATACTGACAATCGGCGTTCCTTCTTTGATATTTTCACCTAATCCAGATTTTAATGCTCGGTTAACATAACCATTTTGAGGTGCAGTTATGTAATACATTCCGTTTCTTATTTTGTAATTTTGATATTGGTTTTCCAATTTGTTTACTTGCGCTTTTGTATCGTATTTATTACTTTGTGCTGTATATTGATCACTTTGTGCTTTTGAAAATTTTTCAGAATACTCGGCATTAATTCGACTAATTTCTACTCGTGCATTTATCAATTCGTTTTCGCTACTTAATAGTTTGTTTTCTTGTGTGATGATTTTTGCTTCAATCTCTTGTAATTTTAATCGTTTTTCTTCAACATCGGTTAATGGTTTTAACCCTTCTCTATTTAATTGAACGGCACGTTTAAATTGTGTATTGGCAATTTTTATCTGTGTTTTTATAGCCTCTAAATCCATACTATCGCTTTTTATTTTAAGAATAGCTTGTTTTATTTTGTTTTTGGCTTGCTTTGATTTTAAGTTTCTTTCATTATTTATTGCGCCCATTTGAGAGTCTAAAGCGCCCACTTTTCCTTCATAAGCAACAACAGCATCAACTTTAGCGTCTCTTTGATTTTTTGTATTTTCTACTAAATTTGGATCTAAATAATCCTCTTTGATTTCCGATATAAATAAAATAGTATCACCTTTTTCTACATAATCACCTTCGTTCACATACCATTTTTCTATTCTTCCTGAAATTAAAGATTGAATGGTTTGTGGACGCTGATTTGGTTTTAAGGTTGTCACCGCACCAGAACCGGATATGTTTTGTGTCCAGGGTAAGAAAATAAAAATAACACTTACTACTGAAAAAATAATTAGTATTTTGTTCAGTATTTTATAATGCTTTGGATTATTAAGCTGTTGTACGGCACTATGCTTTTCTAGATTAGAAGCTGGAATGCTGTTTTTATTTGAAATATTTAGCATAATTATATTTTTTTGATATCGTTACTAATTTTACCTTCACTTAACGTGATAACTCGGCTACATTTTTCTTTAAAATGAGCATTTTTAGAAACGGCTATTATAGTCCATTTTTGATCTTTATGTAATAAGAATTCAATAATTTTTTTAGCAGTATCCGAATCGGTTTTGTCTAATGCATTTTCAAAAAATAAAATTCTTGGTTCATTAATAATACTTCTTGCAATTAATATTTTTTGCATATTCGACGACGAAAGTTGTTTGCCATCTGAAGTTATTGGTGTTTCTAAACCTAAAGGCAATGTTTTGATAAATGAGGTTAAATCTACACCATCTAAAGCCCATTTTAATTTACTGTTTTCTATTTTTTGGTTAAATGTAATGTTGTCTAAAATTGTACCTTCAAATAGCGATTCGCCATATAAAATGCTACCAAAATGTTTGCGATAATCGTTTATATTTACTTTGTTGTAAGTATCGTCATTGATAATAAAATGACCTTTTGTTGGTTGTAATAAGCCACTCAGTAATCGGATTAAAGTTGTTTTACCTGAACCGTTTTCTCCTTCAATTATAATTCTTTCACCTTGATTAATTTCTAGGTTAATATCGTGTAAAACATTTTCATTTTCAAACTCAAATTTAAAATCAACATTTTCTAAAGTAATAGATAAATTAGAAAAACAAGAATTATTTTCAATTGAAGATTCACCATCTTGTTCTAATTCTAAATCGGTAATTTGTCCAATTTTTTCTACAGAAGTAAGCACGTCGTAAAACGTTTCTAGTCCTAAAATTATTTTTTCAACCGAATTAATCACTAATAAAATAATAATTTCAGCAGCTACAAACTGACCAATATTCATTTGCTGATTGATTACTAAAAAGCCACCAATAAGAAGTAAACTAGACGTAATTATTGCTTTGAAAATTAATAATTGCGAAAACTGTCTTTTTATAACACTAAAATGTTTTTCTCTGTACCCTAAATATTTAGTTACTAAACTATTGTTTTTTTCTAAAGCAAAATCAAGATGATTTGGGTTTTTAAAACTAAAATTATTTTTTGCTAATTCTAATAACCAGTTGGCTACTTTGTATTTTGATTTTGATTCTTTTAAACTAGTTTGTAATCCAGGTTGGTATGAAAATTTAAATATTAAATACAATAATATAGTCAGAAAAATTCCAAATAAAATAAAAAATGGGTGGTATAATGAAAGTAAAATGATTCCAAAAAATATTTGTAAAAATGCGGAAGAAAAATCAATTAAAAGTTTTGAAGTTCCTTTTTGTATAGAAATAGTATCAAAAAATCGATTTGCCAATTCGGACGTTTGCGAATTATGAATTTCATTAAATTTTAACTTCGGAATTCTATATGCAAATTCAAACGAAGAGCGTATGAAGATTTTTTGTTGTAAATTTTCTGAAATACGTAGTTGCATTAACGATAATATTCCTGCAAAAATTACCCCAATTACCACCAAAACAACTAAAACAATCCAAGACACACTAATTCTTCCTGCTTGAATGAAATTAATTATTGCCTGAATACCAAGTGGTAAGGATAAACTTATCAACCCTGAAAAAATGGCGTATGAAAATATTTGTACAATATCTTTTTTGTCTAATCTTAAAAGATTAAAGTATCTTTTTAATGGTGTTAAATTTTTCATCTTAAAAGGTTTTCAATTAAATGTATATAAAATTCAGAAGGGTTTACGTTTTCATTACAATTTGTAATTGTTTTTAAATGATTTTTTAGAAAATGCTGATGTAAAGACCCTTCAATTATCGAGGAAACCAAGCTTTTTGCAAAAGGGTAGTCAGGATTTACATCCAAAATCATTTTTTCAATTCTATAATTAATTTGTTTGTAAATTAAGAAAATGCCTTCTTTGTTTTCTTCGTCAACGTTCTTACTATATAACGTTTTTGTAAATTCTTCAATTATAATTTTGTTTAAAACAGCTTCGTTAATATGCTCTGTTTTGCTATCATCTTCTATAGACTCTGTAACTATTAATATTGCTTTTTTAAGTTTTTCAAATTTATCATTGATATTATTTGTTGAAAAAACCAAGCGATATTCTATCCAAGCCCAATACCAAGAAGATAAATACACCAATAATTTATGTTTGTTTTCAAAATATCGGTAAATAGAACTTTCGTTCGAACCAATTTTTTCGCCCAATTTTTTAAATGTAAATTCTTCAAATCCAATTTCATCGATAAGTAAAATACTATTTTTAATAATTTTTTTCCCCAAATCAGACGTTTCAGGATCTTTTACGTATGTTTTCGGATTGACTTGTATTTTTATATTTGCTAATAAATCTTGCATAATTTAGTCTAAATTTGTTTCTTTTTCCCCCTTGAAATCAAACGAATAAAGCAGTACTATGTTTAAAAAGTCTCTACCTGTTTCATCATTAATTTTATAATCAAATTGATAAATATAACCTGTTTGAATGGCTAAATTTTTATTTATGTCAAATCCTCCACCTAAAAATAATCTATTTCTTTCAAAAAAAGGTTCGTTATTTGTAAAAAATAGTTCATTCCATCCCAGTAGAAAATATTCTTTTTCTTTACTTTTTAATATTGGCACCTTTGCGCTTAACCTATATCTAAATCTGTTTCTATACCCCAAATTAGTATATCGTTGTTCAGCTCTATATCTATGCTCAACACTCATAAAATTAAATGGATTTTTAAATACTAGCTGAATCCAAGTTCTTATTTCTTTTTGTTTTATTGGTGTGGCAAAATCGCCATTTTCACTATATGTATTATAATTTCCAAATCCAGAATTTACATAAAAATTTGGTTTTATTTTGTAGGTAATTCCAGTTTTTACTTCATAATAATGAAAATTATCATAGAATTTTAAACTTCGCAACTGACTTTCAGCAAACACTTGCCATTTATCGTTAATTTTTAAGTTAATATTGGTTGTGCTCCAAGTCCCTAACTCGTTTTGTGAATAACAAAATGTGTGATAAAAGATAAATAAAAGTAAGCTATATCTCATATTTATAATTTAATTTTAAATCCAAAATTTAAATTTAATATATCTGACTGGTTAATTTGCAACGGATTTTTTTCTATATCTAAATACTGTAAATGATCTAAACCTTTAATTTGATTTGGTAAAAAATTAAAATTATTGTTATCAATATAAAGTTTTTCTAAATTTTTTATTTTATTAAAATTAGTTGGTAAATGATCTAGTTTATCATTTGATAAATGAAGTGATTTTAAATTAGGTAGTGAGGATAGCACACCCATATTTTTTTCTAAATTAAAATAAAGTTCGTCATTTAAATAAAGTTCCTCTAAATTTAATAAGTTTTTATATTCTTTTGGTATAATTTCAAAATCATTTCCACTCAAGTCTAAAAACTTCAATTTTTTTAATCCACCAATTTCAATTGGTAGTTCTTTGATGTGATCATTTTTTAATATTAAATATTCTAAATTAGTAAATTTTGAAAAGAAATTTTTTTCAAATTGTATAGTTTGATTACTTAAATTCAATATTTTAATATTTTCTGGATTTTTTATGGCTTCTTCTAAATTTGTTGGTTCAGAATATATTTTTAAACTATCCAATTTTTGTCCGAAACTATTTATGCTAATCATAGATATAAATATAATGCTAAATATAATTTTCATATTTTTTTTTAATTAGTTTTAATAGTATAGCAAATATACACTCAATATTGATAGTAATACTATTAATTTTGAGATTTTAACTAAAATTTATGAATTTTACACAAAAAAACCATCGTTAAGATGGTTAATTATTGAAGTTCAAAAAAGATTACTCTTTCTTTAATTCTAATTTTTCGGCAAAGTAATCACAAAAATCGGTCATAGCGCCAGCCATTTTTTCATCGCCCGTAGCGCGTTGAAATGTATCTGTCATAGCTACTAAAGTTTGATGAAAAAATATTTTCATTTCATCTACTGGCATATCTTTTGTCCATAAATCAATACGAAGGGTTTCTTTTGCTTTTGCATCCCAAATGGATAATAAAACCGTTTTGGCTTCTTCGTTATTTACGCCACCGTCTTGTGCAGTCCAAGTTAATTTTTCGGGTACATTATTTTCGTCTAATGCTATGTTTACTTTAATTTCAGATGTTTTGCTCATTTTTATTGGGTAAAAGGTTTTGGGTAAATAGTTAAAGGTAAAAAATAATAGAACTCTAATTACTGTTTTTTTGGTTTGTATTTCGATTTGTTAAAAATAACGGTTGGTTCAGTTTTTAAAAGTTGGTCTAAAGTAACCTCGTTATTTTCCATATAACTTTTTACAATTTGCCAACCTAACCACTGACCAATTCTCCCTGGCGATTCTCTATCTATTTCCAAATAGAATTTAGTAAAAGGGCCGTCTTCAATAAAACGTTGGTAATTTTTAATATTATTATCGTATAGTAGTTTTTCGTCAACTAAATAACTCCACATTTGAAATTCATTTTCCACACAGAATTTTTCTTGTATAGCTGTATATCCAATTTTTTGATAATTTGGCGTTTCAGGAAGCAAAAGATCTTTTAAATAGTGTAATTTTCCGTAGTAAATCATTTCACTAATTAATGTTTTGTCTTGTGACGGCACTATTTTTCTATAAGCAAAATTAGTTACCAAATCGGGTAGTATTTGGTGTGGTTCTAAGTTAGCTTTTTGATATTCAGTAAACGGCTCATAAAATTTATGATTTTTTCCTAAATACGTATCTAATGAAATTAATATTAAATCGTTTGTGTAAAACGCTTTTTTATCAATTAAAACTTCATTTACTAAAGTAATAACTCTTGGCGTTTTTTCTTCAGGAAAATAATGTTTAATTCTCGAAACCAAAATTTCTAAATCGTCTTCAATTTTTGAATTATCTGGAAATTGTTTTGAAACCTCTACATTTAATTCTTTAAAAATAGGATCGTTTAATTTGGCATACCAAATTGAATCTGGAAATTGCGTTGGAAATAAAAACGGATATTGATTTTTTAATTCAGGTAATGTTTTTGGAGTAGCTGCAGCATATAATTTATCGAATCGTTCGATATTTAAATCTACTGATTTTTTAATGTCTACTATTTCAATAGCATCATTTTTTTTACACTGAATGAGGCAAAAAAATGAAATTAGCAAGAATATTAATTTTTTCATCGTATGAAATTTACTATTTTTATCAAAAATTATTCAACTGCAAATATATAATTATATACCTATATTATTTACTAAAATTATGTCAAATAACACAACGTTGCATTTAGAAGGAATTCAAACACATATTGTCAATTGGTTAAAAACCTATGCTACAAATTCGGGTGTAAAAGGTTTTGTAATTGGAATTTCTGGTGGAATAGATAGCGCCTTAACCTCAACATTATGCGCACAAACGGGTTTTCCTGTTTTGTGTGTGGAAATGCCAATTCATCAAGCAGAAAGTCACGTAAATAGAGCCAACGAACATATTCATCAATTAAAATCTCGTTTTCCGAATGTGTTTTCCGAAAGAGTGGATTTGACACCAAGTTTTGAAACGTTTAAAAATAGCGTACCAACTTGTGAAAACGAGGCAGCTTTAGCTTTAACTTTAGCCAATACCAGAGCGCGTTTACGAATGACAACTTTGTATTATTTGGCAGGAATTCACGGTTTTTTAGTGGCAGGAACCGGAAATAAAGTAGAAGATTTTGGTGTAGGATTTTACACAAAATATGGTGATGGAGGAGTAGATATAAGTCCGATTGCCGATTTAATTAAAAGTGAAGTAAGACAATTGGCTAAATTTGTAGGTGTACCTGAAAGTATTTTAATTGCAAAACCTACAGATGGTTTATTTGGCGATGACAGGAGTGATGAAGACCAATTAGGCGCTTCATATGACGAGTTAGAGTGGGCGATGGATGCAATGGATAATGGAAAAACTATTGAAAATTTTGAAGGAAGAGAAGCGGAAGTATTTAAAATTTATCAACGATTAAATAGTATAAATCAGCATAAAATGCAACCCATTCCGGTTTGTGAAATTCCTAAATCATTAAGAAGTTAAAAATATAAATTTTAAAATCGAGCTAAAACCCGACCTAAATTTTTTGCGATTACTGAAGTTAACGATAAGTAATCTTTAATAGTTGAGAGAATTTCTGAGTTATCAATGTTAACATCAGAAGTTATGTTGTTTTTGTTTTCTTCAATAATATTGTTTAGCAAATACCATCGATAAGACAAAATGGTTTCGTTAACACTTTGTGCTAAATTTACATTTTTGTCTTCTACTACAATTTTTCTGCTTTCCCATTTGTGTAAAATATCTCGTTCTTCAAGCATTAAAATTGAAGTAATTTTATTGGCTATTTCAGGCGAAGTTTGCGAAATGTATTTGTCAATTTCAAATTCGATATTTTGATTGTAGTAATTTATTATATCTGAGTAAATGGTTTTAAACATTGGGTTTGACAACTCAATTTCGTCTTCTTGAAGTGCCAAATATATTTTTTCGTATACTTTATACGTGTTGGTTTCTTTTACTTCTACAATGTTTCCCGAATCGTCTTTTGATAAAAATGTTTCAGTAAAATCATCTGTTTTAGAACCGTTAATTAATAATATTTCAATAATTTTTTGTTCTAACTCGTATAAAATATTAATCTTTTCTGGTTGTAACTGTTCATTATTTTTATGAACTTCAAATGCTTTTTTCTCTTCGGTAAATTTTTTATTGACTTCAGAAATATCTTTCTTGAGCATTTGGGCTAACGTATTATACAATACGTCTTCCGAAATATCCATAATGCGCGAACATTCTTTAATATAGACTTCGCGTTTAATTTGGTCAGAAATTTTAGAAATACTTTGCACCATATCTCTAATTAATTCTGCTTTTTTAATCGGATCGTTATTGGCTTCTTTAACTAATAAATCAGCTTTAAACTGAATAAAATCTTTAGAATTTTCTTCTAAATACTGTTTTAAAACGTCATACGAATTGTTTTTGGCAAAACTATCTGGGTCTTCACCATCAGGAAAACTACAAACTTTTACGTTCATTCCTGCTTCCAAAATCAAATCAATTCCTCGGATAGAAGCCCGTAAACCTGCGGCATCACCATCAAAAAGTACAGTAATATTATTGGTTAATCGGTTTACTAAACGAATTTGATCAGCCGTTAATGCCGTTCCAGAAGAAGCAACAACATTTTCAATCCCACTTTGATTAAATTGAATTACATCGGTATATCCTTCAACCAAATAGCAATTATCCTGTTTGGCAATAGCTTGCTTGGCTTGAAAAATGCCGTATAAAACTTTACTTTTATGATAGATTTCACTTTCTGGCGAGTTTAAATATTTAGCAGCTTTTTTATCGTTAGTTAAAATTCTACCGCCAAACCCTAAAACGCGGCCACTCATACTTTGAATAGGAAACATTACTCGACCTTTAAAGCGGTCAAATGTTTTTCCGTCTTCTTGTTTGACGATGGTTAGTCCGGTTTTTTCTAAATACTCTAATTTGTATGCTTTTCCTAAGGCTTCTTTGGTAAACGCATCCCAAACATCAGGCGAGTATCCCAATTGAAATTTCTCGATAGTCTCTTTTGTAAAACCTCTTTCTTTGAAATATGACAAACCAATTGCTTGGCCTTCATCGGTATTGAGCATCGTTTTATGGAAATAATCTCGAGCAAATTCTGAGACCAAATACATACTTTCTTTTTCGTTCGCTTGTTCTATATCTTCATTAGAAACAATAGTTTCTTCCACTTCAATTCCGTATTTGTTTGCCAAATATTTTATGGCTTCTGGATACGTAAAATGTTCGTGTTCCATTAAGAAAGTAACCGAATTTCCGCCTTTTCCAGAACTAAAATCTTTCCAAATTTGTTTCACAGGCGACACCATAAAGGAAGGCGATTTTTCGTTTACAAACGGCGAAAGTCCTTTCATATTACTTCCAGAACGTTTGAGTTGTACGAAATCGCCAATGACTTCCTCTACACGAGCTTGGTCAAATACTTTTTCTATGGTTTCTTTAGATATCAATGTAACAAATTTGTTTTAGTTTGTAAAAATACAATAATTAAAAACATAAAAAAAACCTACAAGAAATTTCCTTGTAGGTTTTGAAAAAAGCACTTTTATAACTCAAATGTTATGCTTTTTTTAATTCCAATCAAAACGAATACCTAATGAAATATTGTTTTGATCTACTGGATTGTTTTTAAAAATAGGGTTTAAATCGTATTTTAAATATAAAGAAGTAGCTCTGTAACCAATGTAAGTACTTACACCGTAAGTGAAATCGTTTACATTGAAATCGCCTTTCTGATTTTCTCTAATTCTATAGCCATCTTGTTCGTATTGAATAAATTGTTTTGAGTTGGTATTTACACCCACAAAACCACCTATTCCAAAACGCGCTCCTGTATGCGATTTGAATACTTTTTTATCGTCCACTACTTTTGTTTTCGAAAAATCAAATTCTAAATGGATTGGCACTACAAAATACACATTTTTAAAATAGGTTCTTTTGGCTTTTGTTTCCACACCAGCATCCACTAAAACAGTTTGATTATTAATATCTGCAAACACTCTATTATTTGTAGCGTGTAGCTGGTTGTACATAAAACTAGCTCCGTATTTTAAATGCAATAAATTACTGTTGTTTGATAAACGCGTATTCAAAGTAATACCAAATTCCCAAAATCCAGAACGGGCATAACCAAAATCCGAATTGGCTACCATATTATTGGTGACTAAGTTGTTGAAGCCTGAAGCAAGAACGGTCTGACTAGTTGTTCTGTTTTCAGATTTGTTTTTGTCGTAGTATTTAGTTCTAAAACCACCAGGAAAAGAAAAACTGTTTGTTTTTAGAGTATCAAGAGTTTCATTAATAGTAATTTTATCATTCACTAAATCTAATAATGCCTTTTCTTGCTCAGCAATTTTAGTTTCAATGTTTTTAGCTCGTTCTTCTGAAAATTTTGTTTTTAGCCTTTGACCTTCTTCATTTGTGATTTCACCTTTTTTTACTTGAGCATCTATTGATTCCACTTCTTTTTTTAAAATTTTTTTCTCTTCCTCGGTTATTACTTTAATGTTGACAGCAATCATTAAAAGTTGTTTTTCTATAGTTTTTTCTTGTGCGCACACTTTATTTACTAATGTTAGCAGCGC
>NZ_JBIKJI010000198.1:0-3248 GCF_044361065.1 Flavobacterium sp. | reverse complement strand
GCGAAACACTTAATTTTCCATGATTTTGAAGAAATAAAGAGGAAAATGCTGACTGAATTGAGTAATACCAATGAAAGTTTCGTAAATTTGAAGAAAATTTTGCAACATGGGAAGAAATAATGCCATAAATAAAGACAAGCATAAAAAGCAATTGGACAATCATTTGAAGAAAATTCAAAAAACAAAGCAAACGTCTGCAGCCAAAAAAGCGTCTATTTTAGAACAATACAAGCAATCGCTTAAAAACCAATAATGCCAATACATCAGTTCGTATATTTAAAACCAAAAGTTCAAACAATTATTGATTTGATAGCTAAAAAAGAATGGAAAAAAGCCCAACTTTTACAGCTAGAAGTGAGTGAGGAAGTGGAGAATTTAATAGATGAAGTGGTTTCAGACAATCATTTAATCGAATTAAGTAAATATCAGGTTTTGCTTACACATTTATTACTCAAAATTCAAAATGGATCACACTAAACTTTGCCCTTGCGGGAGTCACGTTACTTTAAAAGAATGTTGTTTGCCTTATATTCAAGAAGATGTAACGGTGCCTACTGCAGAAAAATTAATGCGTTCCAGATTTACAGCATTTTATTTACATGATGCGGCATATTTGTTCAAAACTACTCATGTATCTCAAAAAAAATATACAAATAAATCAGATATTTTAGCTTGGGCACAACAAAATACGTGGCAGAAATTAGAAATTCTAAACAGTACTGAAAATACGGTAGAATTTAAAGCCTACTTCTTAGATGACAATAAAACACCTCAAATCCATCACGAAAAATCAACATTTATACTTTTTCAAAACAATTGGTTTTATGTGGACGGTAAGTTTTATTAGTTTTAACTAAAAATTAGTATTCGTTTTTATGTTATAAAATATAAACCTTGTATTTTTATGGTATGAAAAAAGGATTCTATTTTAAAACATACGAAAAACCATTTAAAACACCATTTGAGGTGCTTTTTGGTGTTTTTAAAGAATTGATTGTACATACATCAGGCGACTTTAACGAAGCTATAGATTGGCTACGTGAACTTGATGCCGAATACAAATTAACTACGCCAGACTATTCTATTGAAGATTTTATTGAAGATTTAAAGAAAAAAGGATTCATTCGTGAAGAAATAACAGGCGATGGTACCGGCGAGGTTACCATTACATCAAAAACGGAACGACTTATTCGTCAAGCCGCTTTAGATCAAATATTTGGAAATTTAAATAAATCGGGTAGCGGCAATCATAAATCGAAACAACTTGGCGGTGGCGATGAACTCACAGGCGAACTTAGAAGCTATAATTTTGGGGATAGCTTAGATAGAATTTCATTAACGGAAAGTCTAAAAAACGCACAAATCAATAATGGAATAGGCGAGTTTCAACTTACCGAAAATGATTTAGTAATTGAAGATACGCATTACAAATCGCAAATGAGTACTGTTTTAATGATAGACATTTCTCATAGTATGATTTTATACGGCGAAGACCGAATTACGCCTGCCAAAAAAGTAGCGATGGCGTTGGCGGAACTTATCACTACTCGTTATCCGAAAGACACCATTGATATTTTAGTTTTTGGTAACGATGCTTGGCCTATTTCTATAAAAGAATTACCTTTTTTAAAAGTAGGACCCTATCATACCAACACCGTTGCAGGTTTGCAATTAGCAATGGATATGCTACGAAGAAAACGCAATACCAACAAACAAATATTTATGATTACTGATGGAAAACCAAGCTGTGTTCGAGAAAAAGACGGCTCGTATTATATGAATAGTAACGGTTTAGACGAGTATATTGTTGAAAAATGCTACACGCAAGCTGCTCAAGCCAGAAAATTACACATTCCAATTACGACTTTTATGATTGCCAACGATCCCTATTTGCAACAATTTGTAGATAAATTTACGGAAGCCAATCAAGGAAAAGCGTTCTACACAGGTTTAAGTGGTTTAGGAGAAATGATTTTCCAAGATTATGAAGCCAATAGAAAAAAGAAACTGAAATAATCAATATCAAACAAAAGAACTTACATAAAAATAGCAACTGCTAATTTGCGGTTAAAAACACTACTATGATACACATAAAAACATTAGGCGATTTGATACAATCGGGCTATCAATCCAAAAATATTAAAGAAGAGTTACGTACCAATTTAAGAAATAAACTAATAGCCAAACAACGAACCTTTTCAGGTGTGCACGGTTTTGAAAATTCTGTAATTCCAGAATTGGAACGTGCTATTTTATCACGACATAATATTAATTTATTAGGATTACGCGGACAAGCAAAAACACGTTTGGCACGAAAAATGGTAGAACTTTTAGACGAATACATTCCGTTTGTTTCGGGTTCAGAAATTAATGACGATCCGTTGCATCCAATTTCTCGTTTTGCAATAGATTTGATTGCTGAAAAAGGAAACGATACGCCTATTTCTTGGTTGCATAGAAGCGAACGCTTTTTCGAAAAATTAGCCACTCCCGATGTAACTGTAGCAGATTTAATTGGTGATGTAGATCCAATAAAAGCGGCCAATTTAAAATTATCATATGCCGATGAACGTGTGATTCATTTCGGAATGATTCCTCGTGCGAATAGATGTATTTTTGTTATTAACGAATTGCCTGATTTACAAGCTCGTATTCAAGTAGCGTTATTCAATATTTTGCAAGAAGGCGACATTCAAATACGTGGGTTTAAATTAAGAATGCCGTTAGATTTGCAATTTATTTTTACCGCAAATCCAGAAGATTATACCAATCGAGGCAGTATAGTAACGCCGTTGAAAGACAGAATTGGTTCGCAAATTTTAACGCATTATCCAGAAACTATTGAAATTGCTAAAATTATTACAACGCAAGAAGCTAAGTTAGATGATAATCAATCGTCTTTAGTACACGTGCCAAATTTAGCAAAAGATTTGTTGGAGCAAGTAGGTTTTGAAGCAAGAGAATCCGAATATATAGATGCGAAAAGCGGGGTTTCAGCGCGAATGAGTATTACCGCCTACGAGAATTTAATTAGTACCGCCGAACGCAGAGCCTTACTAAATGGTGAAGAAAAAACAACCGTTCGTTTGTCTGATTTCTTAGGAATTATTCCAGCTATAACAGGAAAAGTAGAATTGGTTTACGAAGGCGAACAAGAAGGCGCTGGAGTAGTGGCGCAATATTTAATTGCTAATGCGATTCATACTTTTTTCCCGGGTTATTTTCCTAAAATTGAAAAACTGGAGAAA
>NZ_JBIKJI010000197.1:0-3295 GCF_044361065.1 Flavobacterium sp. | reverse complement strand
AGAAGTAAATTCTAAATTGATAATTCCATCACCTAAATCGGTAATAATACTCTCACTATTGTTCCAAACTTTTTTGCTTTCGCGAATGTTATTTAAAATAATAAAAGCATCTTGTCCCGGAATTTTCTCTGTTTGTTTTTTCTCTATATTGTAAAAATAAGTTGCTCCTTCTTTTACAGAGTAGAAAGTCGTATTTCCAGATGCTATCATTTCTGTTACCCAACTTGCAGGTTGAAAGCCTTCCGCTTGCATCATTTCAATTCCTTTTTGAACACCGATAGCATCCCAAATTTCAAACGGTCCGTTTTCCCAACCAAAACCAGCTTTCATCGCATCGTCAATTTTGTAAAAAGCATCTGTGATTTCTGGAATTCTGTTCGAACAATACGTAAACATTGAAGCAAAGTTTTTACGATAAAATTCACCTGCTTTATCTTTTCCTGTTATTAATACTTTAAATCTATCAATCGGTTTATCGATAGTTTTTGTTAATTCCAAAGTTGCGAATGATGCTTTTTTAGCGGCACGATATTCTAATGTATTTAAATCTAAAGAAAGAATTTCTTTCCCTTCTTTTTTATAGAATCCTTGATTGGTTTTACTTCCCAACCATTTATTTTCCATCATTTTATTGATGAAATCTGGCAATTTAAATAATTCTAAAACTTCGTCTGTCTTACAATTTTCGTAAATTCCGTTCGCCACGTGAACTAAAGTATCTAAACCAACAACATCAACAGTTCGGAAAGTTGCCGATTTAGGTCGACCAATAACTGGACCCGTTAATTTATCAACTTCTTCAATCGTTAAACCTAATTCTTTTACTTGATGAAACAAGCTCATTATACCGAAGATTCCAATTCTGTTACCAATAAAAGCTGGAGTATCTTTGGCAACTACAGAAGTTTTTCCTAAAAATTTTTCTCCGTAACCATTTAAGAAATCTAATACTTCTGATGAAGTTTGAGGTCCAGGAATAATTTCGAATAATTTTAAGTAACGTGCTGGATTAAAAAAGTGCGTTCCACAGAAGTGTTTTTGAAAATCTTCACTTCTACCTTCACTCATAAAATGAATTGGAATTCCAGATGTGTTTGAAGTGATTAAAGTCCCAGGTTTTCTATATTTTTCAATTTGTTCAAAAACTGATTTCTTTATATCCAAACGTTCTACAACCACTTCGATAATCCAATCACAAGAAGCAATTTTAGCCATATCATCAGTTGTATTTCCAGTACTTATTCTACTGGCAAAACTTTGATGATATATTGGTGATGGTTTCGACTTTAAAGCTGTTGCTAAATGGTCATTAACCAATCTATTTCTTACTAACTTACTCTCAAGAGTCAACCCTTTTTTAATTTCTGATTCAGTTAATTCATTTGGAGTAATATCCAACAAAATTACTTCTACTCCTATATTTGCAAAATGGCAGGCAATTCCACTACCCATAATTCCAGATCCAATAACTGCAACTTTTTTAATATTTCGTTTCATTTATATGTGTTTTATTTTGGAGACTTTTATATTGTGTAAAGTATATACATTATTTTATTTTGATGTTGTTATCAAAAATTTCTTTTTCAAGAATTTGCTCATTAATTATATCGGCAACTTGCATAAAATTAGTTAGTTGTTCTTCGGTAATTTTAGATTTAATTACTTCATTAAATTGCAGAACAGTTTGTTTAGATAATTCTCTTTTTTGTTTTCCCTCATCTGTTAAAAATATCAAAACACCTCTACCATCAGCAGGATTTTTCTTTCGAACAATCAAACCTCTTTGTTCCATAGATTTTAATGTTCTGGTTAAACTTGTAGCTTCCATACCCATTCTAGGTGCCAAAGCAGTTGAAGGAATTCCTTTATCTTTATCAATGCTTAACAAAGCAAAACCGGTAGCCATTGTAGCGCCATACTTTGCTGCTTCTTCATTATACATTTTAGAAACCGTTTGCCAGGTAAACCTTAAAATATAATCAATTGTTTTATCTTGCATAAAATATTTTTTTCAAATATAAAAAAAAATACTATGCACGCATAGTATTTGAATAAAATTTTTCATACTTAATACTTGCCTATGTAAATTTACAAATAAAAAAGAAAACGAATTATAAATCCAATACTAATTAATTGTTAAATAAATTAGGAGTGATTCTTACAAAATAATTAATGCTTAAATTCAAATTAATTGAAAAGTACACCAAATTGGTATATGATCTGAAATTTTACGTGCTTCTTTAAGCGATTTAAATGATATATAAAAAGGTACAATTCCGCTTTTCACTATTTTAATTTTACTTAATTTGTAAAATATATTGTCATATTCAGAAGCTAAGCAATCATTATTTATACATTTCTGACGTAAACTGGTCTTTTGATTTTTAAAAACGCTTGAAAATCCATTCTTTTTGATAGGAAAAAAAACAGAATGGCTTTGAGGACAGTTAAAATCACCCATAAAAACTAAATTAAGCTTTGGGTATTTATTAGGAAAAAATTTAAAATACTTAATTTCACTGGCGGGGTTTTTCTTTTTTGGAACAGCGTGAAATGAGACGATTGTAAAAGATTTACCCTTATATAGAAAGGTTCCCATAAAAGGTTCTCTATCAATTTCTTTTTGATAGTTTTGATCAAGCCAGCAATTGCCAGTTTTTTTTACAATTGAAGGTTTCCAAATAAAAGCATAACGCTCTCGACTTGATGGATTCGTACTCGTTGTTGGATTACTTATTACATATTCCCATTTTGTACCTTTCCTATTTAATATAGAAACCAATCTACTAACAGCTAATGCACCACCATAACCCGCTACAACTTCCTGAACAGCTATTACATCATATGATTTAATAGAATTAGCTATTATGTCCAATTCACTATCCGACTTTGATTTACCTAAGTTCATAATATTCCAACTACAAACCGTAACTTGAGAAAACGAAACACAAGTAACAAATAAAAAATAAAAAAGATATTTTAATGATGACATACTCAGATATTTAATTGAACACTAAATATAAAAAAAAGTCAACATAAATCACACATTTTATATTATTTTTATTGCGTTCCCTTTCAGGTCGTGTATTCCGTTATATCTTTTTTGGTGTTATTTTTTTAAAAAAAGGATGCCACTACACCCACTAACGCTTTGGTTTTCATAAGATAAATCTTGTAAACAATTTATGAATAACCTTTATATAACAAAAAAAGCCCCAATCATAGATTGAGGCTTTAATAAAAGAAGGCGGCGACATACTCTCCCACATAACTGCAGTACCATCTGCGCAGTTGG
>NZ_JBIKJI010000003.1:0-38794 GCF_044361065.1 Flavobacterium sp. | reverse complement strand
GTATAATGTTTTGTCTTCGCCTTGGCAAATAAAATCTCTGTTAAAATAGACTTGTATTCTGCCTTCGCTGTCTTGAATTTCAGCAAATGCCGCTTTTCCTTGATCTCTCACACTCATTAAGCGCCCTGCAATTACTACCTTTTTTCCTTCTTCAAAATTATCCTTTATGGCTTTTGAAGTGTGCTTTACAGGATATAAATCTGCAGGATAAGGATTAATCCCCAAGTTTCTAAGGGCTTGTAATTTCTCTCTTCTAATGATTTCTTGTTCGGAAAGTTGCATAATAAATTTTATTTTAAGAAGGCAAAGATAAGCAATAGATATATAGTTTCAAAGTGAGAAATTTTTAGCAAAATGATTTAAAATTGTATCTTTGAAAAATAAATCTATTTTCGTTTATGAAACAAATTCAACTTCTTGATTTAGGGAATAAAGATTACAAAGAAACTTGGGAGTATCAAGAAGAATTGTTTAAAAGAATTGTGGATTTGAAAATTCTGAATAGAAATTCAACTGCTTCAATTCCTACACCTAATTTCTTTCTTTATGTTACACATCCTCACGTGTATACCTTAGGAAAGAGTGGCGATCTTTCTAATTTATTACTTTCCGAAAAGCAACTATTAGAAAAAGGTGCTACTTTCTATAAGATAAATAGAGGTGGAGATATCACATATCACGGTCCAGGTCAAATTGTAGGCTATCCGATTCTAGATTTAGAGAATTTTTTTACCGATATTCATAAATACCTCCGATTTTTAGAGGAAGCCATTATTTTAACGTTAGCAGAATACGGATTAAAAACAGAACGCAGTCCTGGAGAAACAGGTGTGTGGTTTGATGTAGGAACGCCATTTGCTCGAAAAATTTGTGCTATGGGTGTTCGCGCTTCTCGCTGGGTAACTATGCATGGCTTTGCCTTAAATGTAAATACCGATTTAGGCTATTTTGATAATATTATTCCTTGTGGTATTCGTGGTAAGGCAGTAACGTCTATGCACGTTGAGTTGGGAAGGGAAGTTAATGAGGAAGAAGTTAAAGAAAAAATTCTAAAACATTTTTCCGTTTTATTTGAAAATTCTTTTATTTAGAACTTACAATTCTAAAAGTAATTGTTCGGGAAGTAATCTAAATGTTTTTCTGTGGTATTTAGTAATACCATATTTTCTAATAGCATCTCGGTGTTCTTTTGTGGGGTATCCTTTATTCTTTTTCCAATTATACATGGGATATTCTTTATGAATGGTATTCATATAATCATCTCGATACGTTTTTGCTAAAATAGAAGCAGCAGCTATACTCAAAAATTTTGCATCACCTTTAATAATAGACGTATTTGGAATCGAGGATAAAATTTCAATTTCTTTAGCATTAAATATTTTTCCTTCTTTTTGTTTCATACCTAATTTACCATTTAATGGTCTGTTTCCATCTACAATGATATATTCTGGTATAGTTTTCAACTTCAATACGCTTTCTTGCATAGCTTTCATTGATGCATTTAGAATATTTATCTCATCAATTTCTACATTATATATATGTGTAAAAGAAAAATCAAATAAATCTTCTATAATAGGTCTGAGTTCAAAACGTTTTTTTTTAGTTAATTGTTTAGAATCATCTATAGCTTGAAATAAAAGTTGCTCTTGTTCTTTTTGCTCTTTTGTAAGTTTAATGTTAGGTGATTGTAAAATAATTGCAGCTGCGGTTACAGGACCAGCCAAACATCCTCTACCAGCTTCATCCGTTCCGCACTCAATAGTAAAATTACTGTAACATTTATTTAACATAAAATATTTTTTACAAAAATAATTAAATTTAAAATAACATTTAACATTTATTCAACGCTATTATATTGTGGGTTCTCCAAAGTTTTTAAATTCAAAAAAAAATTTAACATAAAAAAAATAACAATATTGTGAAGTATTATTTGTTTATTTAAGAAATTATTAAGAAGTTTGCGGAATAACTAACTCAAATAAAATTAATATGAGATCGAAGTTCAAATGGATTTTTACGCTTTTAGTAGCGTTTACAATGCAGTTTTCTTTCGCACAACAGAAAACTGTTACAGGTACAGTAACAAGTGATGGCGGTAAATTGCCTGGCGCTACTGTAAGTATTTCGGGTACAAAACAAGGTACTCAAACGGATGAGAATGGAAAATTCTCTATTAAAGCAGCTCAAGGTAACGTTTTAGAAGTTTCTTTTTTGAATAAAGAAACAAAAACTGTTACAGTTGGTGCTGGTAATGTTTATAATGTAACATTAGTAAATTCTAATCAAGTAATTGAAGTAGTTAATGTATCTATTGGTTACGATAGAACAAGAACTAAAGCAAATTCTAATGGTGCCTCTACTACTGTAGGTGGTGAAACACTAGAAAACAGACCAAACGCGTCAGTTTTAGCATCGTTACAAGGAACGGCTCCAGGTTTAACAATTATTTCATCTTCAGGATCGCCAGGTTCTGCTAAGTTTGATGGATTTATTAGAGGGGCATCTTCAATTAACGGTAATACAGACCCTTTAATTGTAATTGATGGTATTCCTTCTACTTCTAATCAATTTAGAAACCTTAACCAAAATGAAATTGAAAGTGTTACAGTATTAAGAGATGCTGCTGGTACTTCAATTTATGGTAATAAGGGTGCCAATGGAGTTATTTTAATTAAAACTTTTGGTGGTAAATTTGGTCAAGCGTTATCGTTCAGTTACGATACTTCAACTGGATTTAGTACGTTGCCAAAAAACAAATACAACATGGCTAATGGAAGACAAGCTTTAGCAATTGAAAAGTTAAGAAATACTGGAAAAGGTGGTACTTTAACTGACAGTGAAATTGCTGCTTGGGATGTTGATACAAATTGGACCGATTTATTTTTTAACACTGATGTTGTTACTCAACACAACTTAGGTATTACTGTGGGTTCTAAAAATCTTAAATCATTTACATCTGTTGGTTATTTTGACCAAGGAGGACTAGTGCCAACTACAGACTTTAAAAGATTTACTTTCAGAACCAATTTATCAGGTAAAAGTAACGATGATAAATTTAATTTCGATACACAATTGGCTTTAGGATATTCTAAAAGAAATCAGTTAGATCAAGAAACTAATAGCGGTGTAAATAATAATACGATTCAAAATCCACTTCACGGTGCGATAATGGGTTTACCTTATTTACCGCCTTCTCCTTATGGAACTGGTCAACAGCTATTAACTGCTATTGGATCTAACTTTGATGGCGCTAATGATACTTATGTATTGCAAGATATTCTAAGAGATGGTTCTTTACCAAGCATGTATTCAGACAAAACAGCTATCTTAAACATAGGTACTTCTTACAAAATAACACCAACTTTAACGGTTAGAAACAGAACTGGTTTTGATTACAAACAATACGGAAGATTATTTGGTAGATCACCTAAATCTTATTTAGCGTTAGTTGTTGCTCAAAATTCTGTAGCACCTGGGGCTACTCCTCCATTTCCTGGTTTTGAAGACCAGTCGACTGTTAATGATTTGACAATAACAAATATTTCTAGTTTAAATTATCGTAAAGTATTTAAAGACAAACATGATCTATCTATGTCTGCCTTTTTTGAATATACGAAAGCTCATTACGAAGGACATGGAAGTAGACAAAACGGTTTAAATCCACTAACATATGTTCCTGGTGCAGGTACTGGTTATATACCATTTAGTGCTGCTACACCAAACTTTTATATTGCTACAGTAAATGGTACTAAATTAACGGGTGGAACGTTATCTGCTTTTGGTACTTTAGACTATGATTATGATAAAAAATATGGTGTTAGTGCTGTAGTAAGACGTGATGGAACGTACAGATTCTCTGAATCTAACAGATGGGGTACATTTTGGTCAGCAGCTGCTAGATGGAATGTTGATCAAGAAGAATTTATGAAAAATTCTAAATTCTCTATGTTAAAATTAAGAGCATCTTACGGTACAAATGGTAATCAAAATATTTCTGCTGCAAACTACGGTTTCCCTTCTTTGTTAACTTCTAGTAATTTAATTAGAGAAACTATTGCATCAGCTAATGGTTATAATAACACTCCTGCTAGTTTGTTATATGGTAATTTTGACAACGTAAATGTACAATGGGAAAAAATTACGCAAGCAAACTTTGGTGTTGACTTTATTGTGTTTAACGATAGACTGGAAGGTAATATTGATGTTTATAACAAAACAACTTCAAATTTATTCAATTCAATTCCTAATTCTGCTGTTGTTGGAACAGGTTTTTCAGTTGCAGGAAATAACGGAGAATTGACTAATAATGGTGTGGAATTGCAATTAAAATACAATGTAATTAAAAATGAGAAAATGAGGTTTTCAGTATTTGCTAATTCTTCTTACAACGAAAACAAAATTACTGCTTTAGCTGAAACCAATCAAAGTGGTGTATCAAACTTGCGTCAAGTAGGTAACATTCTTAACGAATGGAATTTAATTCCTTATGTTGGGGTGAATCAAGCGAATGGTAACTTATTGTTCTTAGATAGAAATAATAATTTAACAGAAACGCCAGATGATGCCAAAGACAGAAGAGCAACTGGAAAAAGTAATTTACCTAAATACCAAGGAGGTTTTGGATTTAATTTTGACTACAAAGGGTTCTACTTAAACACCTTATTTACTTATATGTATGATGTTTGGAGAATTGACAACCAATTTAGATGGGCTTCAGACCCTTCATTCATTGGGCAAGATAATGTTACAGCTGATTTATTAGATCAGTGGACTCCTACAAATTCTAATGCTACAGTTCCAGCAATAAATGCATTTAATCATACTATTTCATCAAGTTCAGATAGATTCTTATATGATTCATCATTTATTAGACTTAAAAACATTAATTTAGGATATAATATTCCTTCAAAAATGTTGAAAAACTCACCTTTTACAAATGTTAAGTTTTTCATTTTAGCTGAGAATTTATTAACTTGGACCAAATGGAGAGGTTTTGATCCGGAAGCGGTTTCTGCTTTATCAGTAACCAATTTCCCAAATCCTAAAACAATTACCTTTGGTACTACTATAGGATTTTAATTAAATAATATTAATATATATAATTATGAAAAAAATTAAAAATATTTTCCTTGCAATAGGAAGTTTATTATTTGTTTCCTCTTGTAGCGATGCCTTAGACATTGTTCAAGATGGAGAACTTTATAGACCTGAAGCATTTCAAACCGTTGCGGATTTAAGAAGCTACTTGGTCGGTGATATTTACTCAAGAGTTGACAATACTAATGAAATTACTTTTACAGCTGTTTTTACTGATGAGGTGGGTATTGGGCCATCTAACGGTGGACAAGATAAAGAGTTACATAGATTTCAGCTAAATGCGAATTCTGATGAACCAGCTGGAATTTGGAGTAGCAACTATACGGTAATTAATAGAGTAAACAGATTGTTAGAGTTTTCTAATCAAGTTGTAACTACTACACCGGCTACAACTGCTCAAAAAAATGCTGTTTTGGCTGAAGCTAGAGCTTTGAGAGCGTATTCTTACATACAATTGGTTTCTTTTTTCTCTGTTAATCCTGCTGACCCTAATGCATTAGGTGTTATTTTATCTACTACTCCTGACAGATATGATCTTGTTACTGCTAGACCAAGAGTTAAAAATCAATTGATTTATGATTTAATTGAAAGTGATTTAGCATTTGCTGCAACTAATTTACCAGCAACTTCAACTAATTACAGATTTGTTACTCCTAGATTTATTTCAGCTGCTAGAGCTAGAATGTATCTATACAGAAAGGATTATGATAAGGCGGAACAGTTTGCTACTTTAGCTAATGTAGGAGCTCTTTCTCCAGCTACTACATATGTTCAAATGTGGGGAGATGCTACAGGTGCGCAAGGTGAATGTATTTTCGCTGCAGTAAGACCTGTCCAAGGATCTTGGTCAAATATTGCAAGTAACTTCTATTTCAATACAACAAACATAGGTGGTAGTCCTTTTTTAGACATGGGTAGAAATTTATTTAATTTATACAATCAATTTCCATCAGATGTAAGAAGAACGTCTTGGATTGATCCTACTTCAACTATTAATTCTGGTTATGCTTCTGATGCTCTATATGTAAAAACGGATGTTTTATGTATTGACAAGTATCCAGGTAAACCTACACCAACAACTACACCTTTGAGAAATGATTTAAAAATCTTTAGAAACTCTGAAATGGTATTAATTCTTGCGGAATGTAGAGTAGCTGGAACTACAACTAGCCCTTCTAGTTTAACTGCAGCTGCTACGCTTGTTCGTTCTATAAGAACCGCAAGAGGTACAGGACAACCAGCAGTAACATATAATAACGCTCAAGAAGCTTGGGCTGATATTTTATTAGAAAGAAGAAAAGAATTGGCTTTCGAAGGTCATAGGTATTTAGATATTAAACGTCTTGCAGTATTAGCTGGTAATCAAGGTATTACTAGAGATAATACGGATGATGATATTTTAGGACAACCTTTGACTTTATCACTTTCTGATTACAGATGGACATTACCTATTCCTCAGTTAGAAGTTGCAGGTAACGTTACTATTCAACAAAACCCTGGTTATTAACATAATTCTATTTAATATGAAAAATTTTAAATTTTCAATCTTTTTTGGTTTATTAATTTCATCGCTACTATTAAGTTGTAGTAGTGAAGATGACAATTATAAATCATTTGAAGGTCCACAATCAGCTTTACTTTTTAATAAAGATGTTGTTTTATTCGATTACAAAGCTACTTCACCAAAATTTATTGAAGTTTTAGTAAGTAGTACTACAAAATCTGATGTAGCTAGAACCGTTCCTGTTGTAATCAATAGTGCTTTTACTAATGCACTTCCTGCTACTTATTCTATTGATATGTCAACTGCAGTTATACCTGCAGGACAAACAACCGCTAAATTAAGGATTAATTCTGGTGATTTTTCTTTATTACCAGCTACTGGTTCTACAAATTTAGTTTTAGAATTTGCACCTGGTTACACGGTTCTTAGTAATAGAACGAGTACAACAATTAAATTGCAAAGAGACAATTGTCCTGGTATTACCAGAACAGTGCAACTTAATATTATTTTTGATCCATACGCTTCTGAAATTTCTTGGACTTTGTTTGATGGTTCTAATAATGTAGTAGCATCGTCAGTACCTTATCTTGATGGTAGAGGTCCTTTTGCTGCGAATTTTTGTTTAACTCCAGGTAACTATAAATTTGTTATGAATGACAGTTATGGAGATGGTTTAGCTCCTTCAGGTTCTTATAATATTAGTTATACTGATGGAACCTCTTTAGCAACTGCTAATGGTAATTTTGGTTTCACTTCAACCAAAACTTTTACTGTTAGTAATTAAAAGTTATTTACAAACTAAACCCCGATTTATCGGGGTTTTTTTTTACAATAAATTCTCAGTACATTTGCCCTTTAAATTGTTAAAATGAGAACCCTACTTATTATATTGTTTTTTGCTTTGTCATTTTCTTCGAACGCTCAAGAAAGAGATACTACCAAAGTTGTAGACCTAAAAGCAGATATTAAACTTTATAAAACTTTCAATACTCAAAAAGATACGGTTTATATTGATACGTCTTTGACGATACAAGATGAATACAAATACAATTACTTAAGAAAAGATAACTTTGGGTTATTCTCCTTTTCAAATGAAGGGTACTTATATAATCAATTAGATTTTTCAAAAAAAACTACTGGTTCTTTGCCTCAATTTGGTTTTAATGCGAAACACGTTTCTTATTTAAATACAAATGATATTTATTATTATTCGGTGCCAACTCCTTTAACGGATATCTATTTCAAAACCGTTATGCGTCAAGGGCAAAGTTTAGATGCCTTATTATCTGTAAATACCAAACCAAATTTAAATTTTACGATTGCTTATAAATCAATTCGTTCGATTGGGGATTATTTTAATAATTTAACAAGTTCTGGTCATTTTAGGTTTATAACAAATTATCATTCATTAAATAAAAAATATTTTTTGAAAGCTAATTTTATTGGTCAAGATATTTTTAACCAAGAAAACGGAGGTGTAAAAACATTAGAACAATTGGATGGAACAAACCCATCTTTTAGTCAAAGGGAGCGTGTAGATGTATATTTTACAGATGCTTCTTCTAAATTAAAAGGAAACCGTTATTTTATAGATCAATCATATCAATTTTCTACAGGTAATTCATTAGTGATTAATCATCAGGCCTATTATGAAAATAAATTTTACGAATATATTCAAGCCACAAAAAGTGACCGTTTAGGTACTGCAATTTCATCATCTATAAATAATAAAACCCGTTTTGATGTCTTTTACAATAAAGTTGGTGTTAGTTTTAAAACTAAAACGTTAGGCGAACTTAATTTTTTCTTAGATAATTATTCCTACAACCAGTTTTATGTTATTCCAGAAAATATATCGTACAATGCAAATGACAAATATAATTTACACAATCGCGTAACTTCGGTAGGTGGGCAATACGAGTTTGATAGAAACAAATGGAATTTTAATATTTTAGTACAAAATGCCATTTCCAATCAGCCAGCATCAAATTTTGAAGCTTTTGCCAAGTATACATTTTCAAACGATAATTTTGTAAAAATTTCAGCACAACAAGTTAGTAAAGTTCCAGATAATATTTTTGTATTTCATAAAAGTGATTACAATAATTACAATTGGGACACGCCTTTTAAAAATGAAAAAATCAGCACTATTAAAGTGGAAACTAAAAACAAATGGGTGGATGCAACTGTTCAAATATCAAATTTAAATGACCATTTGTATTTTTACAATACAACACAACGTTTAGATGTTTTACTCATAAAACCATTACAATACAGTAAATCTATTCAATATGCAAGCGCTGAAGTAGCCAAAGAAATTAATTTTAGAAGTTGGGCATTAGATAACAGAGTAAAATTTCAAGAAGTACAGCAAGATGCTAAAATTTTAAATTTGCCAAATATTGTTTTACGAAATACATTGTATTATACCAAACCAGTATTTAAGAAAGCTATGTTATTGCAAACGGGAATTACTGCAAACTACTTTAGTAAGCATTATGCAAATGATTACATTGGTGTTTTAGGTGAATTTTATGTTCAAGACCAGACAAAAGTTGGAGGATTTCCTGTTTTAGATTTCTTTGTAAACGCTCGTGTTCAGCAATGTAGAATTTACTTGAAGGCAGAACATTTTAATGCGTTGTTTACTAATAAAGTTGATTATTTTAACACGCCAAATTCGCCATTTCGTGATTTTCATATCCGTTTTGGTTTAGAATGGAATTTCTTTAAATAGAATACAATCGACCAATTGAAGTTATTTTTTGTAAATCATACAAGAAAATGTAACTTTGTCATTAGAAAATAATAATATGAAATACGCTAAAAATATATTAGAAACTATTGGCAATACACCAATTGTAAAATTAAACAAAATTACAGCTGAATTACCTTGTTTGGTTCTTGGAAAATTAGAAACATTTAACCCAGGAAATTCCGTAAAAGACAGAATGGCCCTAAAGATGGTGGAGGATGCCGAAGCAGATGGCCGATTAAAACCAGGTGGAACAATTATCGAAGGAACTTCAGGAAATACAGGAATGGGTTTGGCTTTAGCAGCAATTGTGAAAGGGTACAAATGTATTTTTGTAATTTCGGACAAGCAGTCAAAAGAGAAGTCAGATATTTTACGTGCAGTAGGCGCAAAAGTTATCGTGTGTCCTACAGATGTAGAACCTACAGATCCACGTTCATATTATTCAGTTTCAAAACGATTAGGGGATGAAATTCCAAATTCTTGGTATGTAAATCAATATGACAACCCAAGTAACGCAACTGCACATTATGAGCAAACGGGGCCAGAAATTTGGAAACAAACTGAAGGTAAGATTACACATTTTGTGGTTGGAGTAGGAACAGGCGGAACGATATCTGGTGTGGCTAAATATCTAAAAGAACAAAATCCAAATATAAAAATTTGGGGAATTGATACATATGGATCTGTCTTTAAAAAATACCACGAAACAGGTATTTTTGATGAAAACGAAATTTATTCGTATATAACTGAAGGAATTGGTGAAGATATTTTACCATTAAATGTTGATTTTTCTTTAATAGACGGATTTACAAAAGTTACTGATAAAGATGCGGCTGTTTATACACGTAAATTAGCTATAGAAGAAGGAATCTTTTGTGGAAATTCTGCTGGTGCTGCAATCAA
This sequence comes from Flavobacterium sp., assembly GCF_044361065.1. Classification (GTDB taxonomy): domain Bacteria; phylum Bacteroidota; class Bacteroidia; order Flavobacteriales; family Flavobacteriaceae; genus Flavobacterium. The sequence continues at coordinate 28,532 of NZ_JBIKJI010000003.1, read as the reverse complement.
AGGTGTTTTGCAGTTGAAAGAGCATTTTAAACCAGACGACGTTGTGGTTGTTTTGTTTCACGATTCTGGAAGTAGATATGTTGGTAAAATGTATAACGATGAATGGATGCGTGAACGCGGATTTTTAGAGGAAAATATTACCAAAGCAGAAGATTTAATTAAAGATCATAAAGACAAACCTTTAATTATTGTTAGAACAGAAGAATTGGTTTCTCACGCTATTGAAAGATTAAAAAAATACAAAATTTCTCAAATTCCTGTAATTGATACGACTGGTTTTGTAGGAAGTTTAGATGAATCGGATTTATTTAGAAGCTATTTTGAAAACAAAGACATAGCTGATTTGCCTATTAAAGAAGTAATGGGTAAACCTTTTCCGGTTGTTTTGGCATCGGCTTCTATAGATGAAGTGTCTAAATTAATAAATAAAGACAATCAAGCGGTTTTGGTAGATTTAGGAAACGGAAAACATCATATTATAACTAAACACGATATAATTAGTTCTATTAAATAGAAAATTTAAATAAATATTTTTTAAAAACGGATAGCAATATGTTATCCGTTTTTTTTATATTTGTTTTATATATAAGCCAAATTAAAAAGTACACGCCATGCAAGAAGAATTTCTCCATTATTTATGGGTAAATAAGAAACTACCATTTACCCAACTCAAAACACATCTTAACGAAAAATTAGAAATCAATCATTTTGGACAGTATTTACAAAATGCGGGTCCCGATATTTTTAACGCACAAATTTCTATCAATCAGCAAAAATGGGCTGGAAATATTGAAATTCATATTAAGTCTTCCGATTGGTATTTGCACAATCACGAAAAAGACACTAATTATGACAACGTAATTCTTCACGTAGTCTGGGAAAATGATACGCCCATTTTTAGAAAAGACAATTCTGAAATCCCAACTTTAGAATTAAAAAAGTACGTATCGCTTTCTGAAATAAACAAGTACAAATCGCTAATAACTTCCAAATCTTGGATAAATTGCGAAAACCAAATTGCAGAAATTGATTCGTTTGTTTGGAACAATTGGTTGGAAAGTTTGTTTATAAATAGATTAGAAAGAAAATCTGAAATTATAGATAATCGATTAGAAGAAACTAATACGAATTGGGAAGCCGTTTTTTTTGAAATGTTATCCAAAAATTTTGGTCTGAATTCAAATGGTGATTGCTTTTTGCAATTGGCTCAATCTATTCCTTTTTCAGTAATTAGAAAAGAAAGTTTTGATGTTGAAAATTTGGAAGCCTTGTTTTTTGGAAAACTAAATTTATTAGATGAACCTATTGAAGATGAATATCATATAAAATTAGCATCGCGTTGGAGCTATCTCAAAATAAAATACAATTTAGAATCAGAATATGGTTTGTTTCCACAATTTTTTAAACTTCGTCCTGACAATTTTCCAACAATACGTTTGTCGCAATTTGCAAATTTAATAGCGAATAACCAAAATTTGTTTTCTCAACTAATTCAAGCTAATTCCTATGCTCAAATCAAACAATTATTAAAAAGTGAAACATCAGAATATTGGAAAAGTCATTATAATTTTTCAAAGCCAAGTAAAACAAAAAGTAAAGGTTTAACCAATCAATTTATCGATTTGATACTAATTAATACTGTAATTCCTATAAAGTTTTGTTATGCTAAACATCAAGGAAAATTAAACATTGAAGAATTAATTTCATTTTTAGAATCCATACCTTCAGAAAAAAATGCTATTCTTGAGAAATTCTCAGCTTATAATGTAAAATCCGTAAATGCTTTTCAATCACAATCATTATTAGAACTTAAAAATGAATATTGTAATAAAAATAAATGCCTTAACTGCGCTGTAGGTTTGCAATTGTTAAAAAACTAAGTATCTTTATGCTTTAAATGTTTACTCGTATATATGTATAACTTACTTCATTTTTTCGAAAAAAACGGATTTTTTGTAGCTTCTCGTTTAGCGGACAGATTAGGGATGCGTGCCACTCAAGTGCGTTTGTTTTTCGTATATATATCTTTTATTACAGTGGGTTTAGGATTTGGCTTTTATTTAACTTTAGCTTTTATATATAAACTTAAAGATTTAATTTACACCAAACGAAGTTCAGTTTTTGATTTATAACAGTAAGCTATGTTACGATTTTCTAAAGGACATTATTTCGGAATTGCAATTTTGATTTGTAGCATTGGGTTGTTACAACTATTTATTTATTGGTATAATAATCAAAAGGATACAACTACTTTGGATTTAACTCCAGATGAGAAAAATTGGCTTTTAGCTCAAAATGAAATTGATAGTTTAAAAGAAGCAGCTCAAGAAAACTCAAATAAAATTTATCCATTTAACCCTAATTTTATTTCAGATTATAAAGGATATAAGTTAGGAATGTCAGAAACGCAAATTGATAAATTGCATCAGTTTAGAAAGCAAAATAAATATGTGAATTCAAATGCAGAATTTCAGAAGCTAACAGGTGTTTCAAATGAATGGATGAAACAGTATGCGATATATTTTAAATTTCCAGATTGGGTAACCAATAAAACTTCTAAATACTATCAGTCGAAATATGAAAATACGTATCAGAAATTTGATAAAAAAGAAACTAAAATTGTAGTACAAGATTTAAATAAAGCCAATCAAGCTGAATTAGAAAAAGCGTATATGATTGGAGAAAAATTAGCGCTTAAAATAATATCAGAAAGAGATAAATTCGGAAGTTTTGCTTCAATGGATCAATTAGGTTTTATTTGGGGAATTTCGCCTGAAGCAATTGCAGATTTGAATAAAAAATTCCAAATTAAATCTTCAGAAAACTTAAAAAAGATAAATATTAACACTTCTACGATAAAAGAATTACAGCAATTTCCATATTTTAATTACACTATAGCTAAGAATATCGTAACATTTAGAAGTATGAATGGTGATTTTAAAAGTAGCGAAGATTTAACAAATGTTAAGCAATTTCCACTTGAAAAATTAAAAATAATAGCCTTATATTTGGAATTCTAAAAACAAACCAATAAAATCTAATTAATGAATTCATTATATTTTACAGAAGAACACGAATTATTTAGAAAAAGTTTACAAGATTTTTTACAAAAAGAAGTAGTGCCTCATATTGAAAAATGGGAAAAAACAGGCACTATTGAACGCTTTATTTGGAAAAAATTTGGTGAAATGGGCTTTTTCGGAATTAATTATCCTGAAGCTTATGGTGGATTAAATTTAGATTTGTTTTATACCGTTGTGTTTTTAGAAGAACTTCAAAAAATTAAATCTTCTGGTTTTGCTGCAGCTATGTGGGCACACGCTTATTTAGCAATGACGCATTTAAATGCAGAAGGAAGTGAAGCTATTAAACAAAATTATTTAGCGCCAAGTATATTAGGTGATAAAATTGGTGCGCTTTGCGTAACCGAACCTTTTGGTGGGAGCGATGTAGCAGGTATGCGAACTACGGCTGTAAAACAAGGTGATAAATTCGTTATTAACGGTTCAAAAACATTTATTACAAATGGTGTGTATGCCGATTATTATATAGTAGCTGCAAAAACAAATCCAGAACTTGGAAATAAAGGAATTAGTATTTTTTTAGTAGATACCAATTTAAAAGGAATTTCTGCAACAAAATTAGATAAATTAGGTTGGAGAGCTTCTGATACTGCAGAAATTGCATTTGACAATGTAGAAATTCCAGCTGAAAATTTAATGGGAGAAGAAGGAAAAGGATTTCCTTACATTATGCAACATTTTGCATTTGAAAGATTAATAATGGCAGTTAATGCTCACGCCAGAGCGGAATATGCTATCGATTACACTATAGAATATATGTCTCAACGCGAGGCATTTGGAAGTAAAATTAATAAATTTCAAGCGCTACGTCATACAATGGTGGAACACGCTACCGAAGTAGAGCACTGTAAAATCTTCAATTATGCAGCGGTTGCCAGATTAAATAAAGGTGAATACGTTGTAAAAGAAGCAACAATGGCAAAATTGAAATCTACAAAAGTTGCCGATTTAGCAATATACGATTGTTTACAAATGCTTGGTGGTTATGGTTATATGGAAGAATATCCTTTAGCAAGACTTTTAAGGGACAGTCGTTTAGGTCCAATTGGCGGCGGTACTTCAGAAATTTTAAAAGAAATTTTATCAAAAATGATTATCGATAATCAAAATTATAAGCCAGCTGTTAAATAGTTGTTTTAAAAATAATTTACAATTTATAATTCATTATTAAAAATAAAAATATACTTTTGCACACTTAACGAGAGGAGGTGTCAATATTATGTTAATTATACCAATTAAAGACGGAGAAAATATCGATAGAGCATTAAAGCGCTATAAAAGAAAATTTGATAAAACAGGAACTGTTCGTCAGTTACGTGCACGTCAAGCTTTCATTAAGCCTTCTGTGACAAACAGAATCAAAATTCAAAAAGCGGCTTACATCCAAAACATGAGAGACAACTTAGAAAGTTAATCCATCATTTTTTGATTAAATACTTTAACCGTTAGATTATAAATTATAAATTTGTATCTAACGGTTTTTTTATGCGCAATAATTTACAATCTCATTTAGAATATCTTGAAAAAGAGAAAAAATATTCTCCGCTCACTGTGAATGCGTATCAAAAAGATATTTTATCATTTCAATTATTTCTAAACAAAAACCACAATGCGTGTTTATTAGAAGAAGTGAATTATCCTTTAATTCGTAGTTGGATTGTTGAATTGTCGGATGCAAAAATCGCAGCTTCTTCAATTAATAGAAAAATGGCTTCCTTAAAATCGTTTTACAAGTTTCTGTTAAAAACAAAGCAAATTGACACTAACCCTTTTGTAAAGCATAAGTCGTTAAAAACACCTAAACAAGTTCAGATTCCTTTTTCTGAAAAAGAAATTAATACCTTATTTGAATTGCATTTTTTAGAAACCGATTTTGATAGTGTACGAAATAGATTGGTTGTAGAATTATTATACGCAACTGGAATGCGAAGAGCGGAATTAATTAATTTAGAAACAAATGCAATAGATTTTTATGGCAATACAATAAAGGTATTAGGAAAACGTAATAAAGAAAGAATTATACCCTTATTAGCATCCACTTCAGATGTAATAAAATTATATTTAACAAAACGTAAAGAACTTCTATCAATTAACGCTCCCGAAAAGTTAATTTTATCTAAAAAAGGAAACAAAATAAGCGAAACGTTTGTGTATCGATTAATAAATGATTACTTTAGTACTATATCTGAAAAGGTAAAAAGAAGCCCCCACGTTCTTAGGCATTCGTTTGCAACACATTTGTTAAATAACGGTGCAGATTTAAATTCAGTTAAAGAGTTGCTTGGTCACGCAAGTTTGTCATCTACTCAGATTTACACACACAGTAGTTTGTCAGAGTTAAAAAAAGTATACAGCAATGCACACCCAAGAAACAAGTAATGTTTAATTAAAACCTATAATTATTATGAAAGTGAATGTACATGCAGTTAATTTTAATATCGATAGAAAATTAGTTGATTTTATAGATGAAAGAATGACTAAATTAGAAAAATATTACGATAAGGTAATTTCTTCGGATGCGTTTTTAAAAGTAGAAAATATAAGCGAAAAAGAAAACAAAACAGTTGAATTAAAGGTATTGGTTCCTGGTGATGATTTTATTGTAACCAAACACAGTAAAAGTTTTGAAGAAGCTGCAGATTTAGCAATTGAATCTTTAGAACGATTATTAGTAAAGAGAAAAGAAAAATTAAGAGCACATAGTTAATTTAAAAAAAGATTTAAAAAAGTTTTGATTAATAAATAAATTACATACATTTGCAGTCCGTTAGAAATAGCGGACTTTTTCTATATATAGAAATGCCGGTGTAGCTCAGCTGGCTAGAGCAGCTGATTTGTAATCAGCAGGTCGTGGGTTCGAGTCCCTCCACTGGCTCTTTGAAATTTTGTAATCAAGAATAAATGAATCTATTTTCTAGTGTATATTAGGATTTATAATTTGTTTTTTTCTGATTTTTAAGTAAGGTTAGGGGAGATACTCAAGCGGCCAACGAGGGCAGACTGTAAATCTGCTGTGAAAACTTCGCAGGTTCGAATCCTGCTCTCCCCACAAACTTTTTTAAATGAATTTATTTAAAACTATTTTAAGTAAAATCTTTAAAATTGAGTAATATATTAATAGGATTAAGAGCAAATTTAGGTTTGTTTTTAACTCTGAACTCACAAAAGCCGGTGTAGCTCAGGGGTAGAGTGCTTCCTTGGTAAGGAAGAGGTCTCGGGTTCAATTCCCGACATTGGCTCAAAATAGAAATAATTTTTGAACACTAATAAATAACTAAGATTAAATTTTAAAATCATGGCAAAGGAAACATTCGACCGTTCGAAGCCCCATTTGAATATTGGTACTATCGGACACGTAGATCACGGTAAAACTACGTTAACAGCTGCAATTACAAAAGTATTGTCAGATGCAGGTTTATCAGAAGCAAAATCATTTGATCAAATTGATAATGCTCCTGAAGAAAAAGAAAGAGGTATTACAATTAACACGTCGCACGTTGAGTATTCAACTGCTAACCGTCACTACGCTCACGTTGACTGTCCAGGTCACGCGGATTACGTTAAGAACATGGTTACAGGTGCTGCACAAATGGACGGTGCTATCTTAGTAGTTGCTGCTACAGATGGTCCAATGCCACAAACTCGTGAGCATATCCTTTTAGGTCGCCAAGTAGGTGTTCCAAGAATGGTTGTATTCATGAACAAAGTGGATATGGTTGATGATGCTGAATTATTAGAGTTAGTTGAGATGGAAATCAGAGACTTATTATCTTTCTATCAATATGATGGAGATAATGGTCCAGTTATTCAAGGTTCTGCTTTAGGAGGTTTGAATGGAGATCCAAAATGGGTAGCTACTATTATGGAATTAATGGATGCAGTAGATTCATGGATTGAATTACCAGTTCGTGACGTTGAAAAACCATTCTTAATGCCAGTTGAAGATTCATTTACAATTACTGGTCGTGGAACTGTTGCTACAGGTCGTATCGAAACAGGTATTGCTAATACAGGAGACCCAGTTGAAATTATCGGTATGGGTGCTGAAAAATTAACTTCTACTATTACAGGAGTTGAAATGTTCCGTAAAATCTTAGATAGAGGTGAAGCTGGAGATAACGTAGGTTTATTGTTAAGAGGTATTGATAAAGCTGATATCAAAAGAGGTATGGTTATTATTAAACCAGGTTCAGTAAAACCACACGCTAAATTTAAAGCAGAGGTTTATATCTTGAAAAAAGAAGAAGGTGGACGTCATACTCCATTCCATAATAACTACCGTCCTCAGTTTTATGTACGTACAACTGACGTAACAGGTACTATTATGTTACCACAAGGAAGAGAGATGGTTATGCCAGGTGATAACTTAACAATTGATGTTGAATTATTATCTCCAATTGCATTGTCTTTAGGTTTACGTTTCGCTATCCGTGAAGGTGGTAGAACAGTAGGTGCTGGACAGGTAACTGAAATTTTAGACTAATTTAAAGTCAATAATATTTTTTTAAATCAGTATCGAGCAATCGGTACTGATTTTAACATACGAGCGTAGTTCAAGGGCAGAATAGTGGTCTCCAAAACCATTGATGGGGGTTCGAATCCCTCCGCTCGTGCAAAATAATGTAAATATCATGTTAAAATATTTCTCTGAAGCATTCGAAGAATTAAAATCAAATGTAACTTGGCCAGAATGGGCAGAAGTGCAAAAATACACTATCGTTGTAGCATTATTTTCAGTAATATTTGCTTTAGCAACTTGGGGTATTGATTTAACTTTTACAAAAGTATTAAACGGTTTCTTTAATTTGTTAAAAGGTTAATACAAAATGGCTGATAATAACGTAAAGAAATGGTATGTCGTAAGAGCGGTAAGCGGACAAGAAAACAAGATTAAAGCTTACATTGAGCAAGAAGTTAATCGTGTTGGAATGGCTGATTATGTCTCTCAAGTTCTTGTGCCTACAGAAAAAGTAGTACAAGTAAAAGACGGCAAAAAAATATCAAAAGAAAGAGTATATTTCCCAGGTTATGTTATGATAGAAGCTAACTTAACAGGTGAAATTCCACATATTATAAAATCTATTACCGGTGTTATCGGTTTTTTAGGTGAAACTAAAGGTGGTGAAGCAGTTCCATTACGACTAGCTGAAGTCAATAGAATGTTAGGTAAGGTTGATGAATTATCTGTAACAACAGAAAACATTAACATTCCTTTCTCAATTGATGAAACAGTTAAAGTTATCGATGGACCTTTCAATGGTTTCAATGGAACAATTGAAAAAATAAATGAAGAAAAGCGTAAACTTGAAGTAATGGTGAAAATTTTCGGAAGAAAAACACCTTTAGAATTAAGTTTTATGCAAGTTGAAAAAGTATAATTTTTGTTACATATATATAAACCCGCATTAATCGCTTCCAATGGTTAATGTAAAAATTTAAAAAATGGCTAAAGAAGTTAGTAAAGTAGTTAAACTACAAGTTAAGGGAGGTGCTGCGAACCCGTCGCCACCGGTTGGACCTGCTTTGGGAGCTGCTGGAGTTAACATCATGGAGTTCTGTAAGCAATTTAATGCTAGAACACAAGATAAACCCGGCAAAATATGTCCAGTACAAATTACTGTATATAAAGACAAGTCTTTTGACTTTGTTGTAAAAACTCCACCTGCTGCGGTTCAATTAATGGATGCTGCAAAATTAAAGTCTGGTTCAGGAGAGCCTAATCGTAAAAAAGTAGCAAGCGTTACTTGGGATCAGATTAAGGCAATCGCTGAAGATAAAATGGCAGATTTAAATGCATTCACAATGGAAGCTGCAATGAGTATGATTGCTGGAACAGCTAGATCTATGGGTATAACTGTAACTGGAGATTCTCCTCTAAAATAAGAGATATGGCAAAATTGACAAAAAAGCAAAAAGAAGCTGCAGCAAAAATTGAAAAGAATAAATTATATTCTTTAAAAGATGCTTCAGTATTAATCAAACAAATTGCTTCTGCAAAGTTTGATGAATCAGTTGATATCTCTGTTAGACTTGGAGTAGATCCAAGAAAAGCAAATCAAATGGTAAGAGGTGTGGTTGCATTACCACACGGTACAGGTAAAGATGTAAGAGTTTTAGCCTTAGTTACTCCAGATAAAGAAGCGGAAGCTAAAGCAGCAGGTGCAGACCACGTTGGTTTAGATGACTACCTTCAAAAAATCAAAGATGGTTGGACAGATGTTGATGTAATTATCACTATGCCAGCTGTTATGGGTAAATTAGGTCCATTAGGACGTGTTTTAGGACCAAGAGGTTTAATGCCAAACCCTAAAACAGGTACAGTAACAATGGATGTTGCTAAAGCAATTCAAGAAGTAAAAGCTGGTAAAATTGACTTTAAAGTTGATAAAACTGGTATCGTTCATGCAGGAATAGGTAGAGTATCTTTCGATGCTGATAAAATCTATGACAATGCACACGAAATTGTTCAAACATTAATCAAATTAAAACCAACTGCAGCGAAAGGTACTTACATTAAGTCTATTCACTTAACAAGTACTATGAGTCCTGCTATCGCTTTAGATCCTAAAGCAGTATAATTGGTAGTTAAATATATTTAGTATGACTAGAGAAGAAAAATCAATTGCTATTGAAGATTTAACTGCACAGTTAGCAGATGTGAATGTTGTGTATTTAGCAGACATTTCTGGACTTGATGCAGGGACTACTTCAGACTTAAGAAGAGCTTGTTTTAAAGCAGGAATCAAATTAGAAGTTATTAAAAACACTTTATTAGCGAAAGCTATGGAGGTTTCTGCAAACGACTATGGAGATTTATCATCAACTTTAAAAGGAAATACTTCTATAATGATTGCAGATACCGCAAATGGTCCTGCAAAAATTATTAAAGAATTCCGTAAAAAAGGACAAAAACCTGTTTTAAAAGGAGCATATATTAATCAAGAAGTTTACATTGGTGACGAACTTTTAGATAGTTTAGTAGCTATTAAATCTAGAGAAGAAGTTATCGGTGAAATCATCGGATTATTACAATCTCCAGCTAAACGTATCCTTTCAGCTTTATTAAACAATGCTGAAACTAAAGGTGAAGCTGCAGAATAACAAAACAAAACGCACTTAATAAATTACATATTTTAAACACATTAAAGATAGAAAAAATGGCAGATTTAAAACAATTCGCAGAACAATTAGTTAATTTAACAGTAAAAGAAGTTAACGAATTAGCAACAATATTAAAAGACGAGTATGGTATCGAGCCTGCTGCTGCAGCTGTAGTAGTTGCTGCTGGTGGTGGTGATGCTGGTGCTGGTGCTGAGCAATCAGAATTTACAGTAGTATTAAAAGAAGCTGGTGCTTCTAAATTAGGAGTAGTTAAAGCGGTTAAAGAATTAACTGGTTTAGGTCTTAAAGAAGCTAAAGATTTAGTAGATGCTGCTCCAGCAAATGTTAAAGAAGGCGTTTCTAAAGATGAGGCTGAAGGGCTTAAGAAAGCTTTAGAAGAAGCAGGAGCTGTTGTTGAGTTAAAATAATCTCACCCAGTTTGAAATACAGGTTTAGGTCTTGGAAATCGTTTCCAACGACCTAAACCATTTTTCGTATAATAAAATTATATAGTTTTATAATTTCGAAAAATGTTTTTTTAAATCAATACGAAGAAAAAAAATAAATTTTATTTGTTTTTAAAGATGTATTGGTTGTAAAAAAAAAGTATAAAATATTTTATAAATGTTGTGTTATCACAAAAATTACTTTTTTTTAATCAAAAATATTATCCATTGATGATTGCTAATCAAACAGAAAGAATCAATTTTGCCTCGACAAAAAACATTCCGAATTATCCAGATTTTCTAGATATTCAGGTGAAGTCATTTCAAGATTTTTTTCAATTAGAAACTAAATCAGACGAAAGAGGTAACGAAGGTCTTTATAATACCTTCATGGAAAATTTTCCAATAACGGATACTAGAAACCAATTTGTATTGGAGTTCCTAGATTACTTTATTGACCCACCAAGATATACAATCGAAGAATGTATTGATAGAGGTTTAACGTATAGCGTTCCTTTAAAAGCACGTTTGAAATTGTATTGTACAGATCCAGAGCACGAGGATTTTGAAACTATCGTACAAGATGTATATTTAGGAACTATTCCATATATGGCGCCAAGCGGAACTTTCGTTATTAATGGTGCAGAACGTGTTGTGGTTTCTCAATTACATAGATCACCAGGGGTTTTCTTTGGTCAATCTTTCCACGCAAACGGAACTAAATTATATTCTGCCAGAGTAATTCCTTTCAAAGGTTCTTGGATAGAATTTGCAACCGATATCAACAACGTAATGTATGCGTACATTGATAGAAAGAAAAAATTACCAGTTACTACGCTATTCCGTGCCATAGGTTTCGAAAGAGATAAGGATATTCTTGAAATATTCGACCTCGCGGAAGAAATTAAAGTATCAAAAACTGGAATCAAAAAATTCATCGGAAGAAGACTTGCTGCTCGTGTATTAAATACTTGGCATGAAGATTTCGTTGATGAGGACACTGGCGAAGTAGTTTCAATTGAGCGTAATGAAATTATCTTAGATCGTGATACGATTTTAGATAAAGAAAACGTTGAAGAAATTATTGAAGCAGATGTTAAAGTAATTTTATTACACAAAGAAGATAGCAATCAAGCCGATTTCGCTATTATTCACAATACATTGCAAAAAGACCCTACGAACTCTGAAAAAGAAGCCGTAGAGCATATATATAGACAATTACGTAATGCCGAACCGCCTGATGAAGAAACGGCTCGTGGTATTATCGACAAATTATTCTTCTCTGACCAACGTTACAATTTAGGTGATGTAGGTCGTTACAGAATGAATAAAAAGTTAAACTTAGACATCCCTATGGACAAACAAGTTTTAACGAAAGAAGATATCATTACGATTGTAAAATACTTAATAGAATTAATTAATTCAAAAGCTGAGATTGATGATATTGACCACTTATCTAACCGTCGTGTTAGAACTGTTGGTGAACAATTATCAGCACAGTTTGGTGTAGGTTTAGCTCGTATGGCGCGTACTATTCGTGAAAGAATGAATGTACGTGATAACGAAGTATTTACTCCTATCGATTTGATTAACGCTAAAACGTTATCATCTGTAATTAATTCGTTCTTTGGTACAAACCAGTTATCTCAGTTTATGGATCAAACGAATCCATTAGCAGAGATTACTCACAAACGTCGTTTATCAGCACTTGGACCTGGAGGTTTATCCAGAGAAAGAGCCGGATTTGAGGTTCGTGACGTTCACTATACTCATTACGGACGTTTATGTCCTATTGAAACACCTGAGGGTCCAAACATTGGTTTGATTTCTTCACTTGGTGTATATGCAAAAGTAAATGGAATGGGATTCATCGAAACACCTTACCGTAAGGTAACTGATGGTGTAGTAGATTTAGAGTCAACTCCAGTTTATTTAAGTGCAGAAGAAGAAGAAGGAAAAATGATTGCACAAGCAAACATTGAAATGGATGCTAAAGGTAAAATTACTGCTGCTAATGTAATTGCTCGTGAAGAAGGAGATTTCCCTGTGGTTTCTCCATCTGCAGTACATTATACAGATGTAGCACCAAATCAAATTGCTTCTATTTCAGCTTCATTAATTCCATTCTTAGAGCATGATGATGCGAATAGAGCCTTGATGGGTTCTAACATGATGCGTCAGGCAGTACCTTTATTAAGACCAGAAGCGCCTATTGTAGGAACTGGTTTAGAAAGACAAGTTGCGTCTGATTCTCGTGTGCTTATTAATGCAGAAGGTGCTGGTATTGTAACGTATGTAGATGCTAATAAAGTAACTATTAAATACGACCGTACTGACGAACAAAGAATGGTAAGTTTTGATGAAGATGAAAAATCTTATAACTTAATCAAATTCAGAAAAACCAATCAAAGTACTACTATTAACTTAAAACCTATCGTAAGAAAAGGTTCTAGAGTGGAAAAAGGTCAAGTACTTTGTGAAGGATATGCTACTCAAAACGGAGAATTGGCTTTAGGAAGAAACCTACAAGTTGCCTTTATGCCTTGGAAAGGGTATAACTTTGAGGATGCAATTGTAATTTCTGAAAAAGTAGTTAGAGATGATATTTTTACATCTATTCACGTTGATGATTATTCATTAGAAGTTAGAGATACTAAATTAGGTAATGAAGAGTTAACTAACGATATACCTAACGTTTCTGAAGAAGCTACTAAAGATTTAGATGAAAATGGAATGATACGAATTGGAGCAGAGGTGAAACCTGGCGACATTCTTATCGGAAAAATTACACCTAAAGGGGAATCAGACCCAACTCCAGAAGAAAAATTATTACGTGCTATCTTTGGTGATAAAGCGGGTGATGTAAAAGATGCTTCATTAAAAGCGTCTCCTTCATTACACGGTGTAGTTTTAGATAAAAAATTATTTGCTAAAGCAGTTAAAGACAAACGTAAGCGTTCTAAAGATAAAGAAGATTTAGACAAACTTGAAATCGAATTCGAAGTGAAATTCACCGAATTAAAAGACAGGTTAATTGATAAATTATTCTTAATCGTAGACGGGAAAACTTCTCAAGGTGTTATTAATGATTTAGGTGAAGAAGTACTACCAAAAGGTAAAAAATTCACTAAAAAAATGTTACAAGCTGTAGACGATTTTGCTCACTTAACAAAAGGTCAATGGACTACAGACGAACATACCAATTCATTAATTAACGATTTAGTACACAACTATAAAATCAAATTAAACGATTTACAAGGAGTACTTAGAAGAGAGAAATTTACAATTTCTGTTGGAGATGAATTACCTGCTGGAATTTTAAAATTAGCTAAAGTATATATCGCTAAAAAACGTAAGTTAAAAGTTGGGGATAAAATGGCAGGACGTCACGGTAACAAAGGTATTGTTGCTAAAATCGTTCGTCAAGAAGATATGCCTTTCTTAGAAGACGGAACACCAGTAGATATCGTATTAAATCCATTAGGAGTACCTTCTCGTATGAACATTGGACAGATTTATGAAACCGTATTAGGTTGGGCAGGTTTAAAAACTGGTAAAAAGTTTGCAACGCCTATCTTTGATGGTGCTTCATTAGATCAAATTAATGGCTATACTGACGAAGCTGGAATTCCAAGATTCGGTCATACGTATTTATACGATGGTGGAACTGGAGAGCGTTTCCATCAACCAGCAACTGTTGGAGTTATCTATATGCTTAAATTAGGGCATATGGTGGATGACAAGATGCACGCACGTTCTATCGGACCATACTCATTAATTACGCAACAACCTTTAGGAGGTAAAGCGCAATTTGGAGGTCAACGTTTCGGAGAGATGGAGGTTTGGGCACTTGAAGCATACGGTGCATCAAGTACTTTAAGAGAAATCTTAACTGTTAAATCAGATGACGTTAATGGTAGAGCTAAAACGTACGAAGCTATCGTAAAAGGTGAAACTATGCCAGAACCAGGATTACCTGAATCATTCAATGTATTAATGCATGAATTAAAAGGTCTTGGTTTAGATATCAGATTAGAAGAATAATTTCAGTATTCAGTGGTCAGTTTTTAGTAGTCAGTCTGAACACTAAAAACTGAACACTGAACACTATATTAATAAAGAGTTTTTAGGATTTATACCCGTAAACCGTTCCGATTTTTTATAGAAATATAATTAGCACTTACAACGTTAATGTTGAAGTTTAGAGAAGTAAGCCGAGGTAGTTTTTAAGTCAAAAGTTTGAAAGTCCAAAGTCTAAAGTCATTCGTGACTTTATAAACATTATGACATTTGACTTTCGACTTAAATAAGAATCAATTTTAAATTGCACATAAATCAATAGTAAAAACTATGATGAATAATAGAAATAACAAAGACAAAAGTACAGGAGTTAAAAGATTTAACAGAATAACAATTGGTTTGGCATCGCCAGAAGCCATGTTAGGTGAATCAAGAGGTGAGGTATTAAAACCTGAAACCATCAACTACCGTACACACAAACCTGAAAGAGATGGACTTTTCTGTGAACGAATTTTCGGACCAGTAAAAGATTTCGAATGTGCTTGTGGAAAATATAAAAGAATACGCTACAAAGGAATCGTATGTGACCGATGTGGGGTGGAAGTTACTGAGAAAAAAGTACGTAGAGACAGAGTAGGGCACATCAATCTTGTGGTGCCAATTGCTCATATCTGGTATTTCCGTTCACTTCCAAATAAAATTGGTTACGTTTTAGGATTACCATCTAAGAAATTAGATATGATTATTTACTACGAAAGATATGTAGTAATTCAAGCCGGTATAGCTAAAGGTCCAGAAGGAGAAGAATTAAACAGATTGGATTTCTTAACAGAAGAAGAATATCTAAATATTGTGGATACTTTACCAATGGAAAACCAATATTTAGACGATAACGATCCAAATAAATTTATCGCCAAAATGGGTGCTGAATGTATTATGGATTTATTAGCACGTACTGATTTAGATGAGTTATCATACAAATTACGTCACGCAGCTAATAACGAAACGTCTAAACAAAGAAAAACAGAAGCATTAAAAAGATTGAATGTTGTTGAATCTTTCCGTGAATCTAACAAAAACAGAGAAAATCGTCCAGAATGGATGATTTTAAAGGTAATTCCGGTTATTCCACCAGAATTACGTCCTCTTGTGCCTTTAGATGGTGGTCGTTTCGCAACTTCAGATTTAAATGATTTATACAGAAGAGTAATCATCCGTAACAATCGTTTAAAAAGATTAGTGGAAATTAAAGCGCCAGAAGTAATTTTACGTAATGAAAAACGTATGTTACAAGAAGCGGTAGATTCACTTTTCGATAATACAAGAAAAGCTTCTGCAGTTAAAACAGAATCAAACAGACCATTAAAATCTTTATCCGATTCATTAAAAGGAAAACAAGGTCGTTTCCGTCAAAACTTATTAGGAAAACGTGTAGATTATTCTGCTCGTTCTGTAATTGTTGTTGGTCCAGAAATGAAATTGTTCGAATGTGGATTACCAAAAGATATGGCTGCTGAATTATACAAACCATTCGTTATTCGTAAGTTAATCGAAAGAGGAATTGTTAAAACAGTGAAGTCGGCTAAGAAAATTATCGACAAAAAAGAACCAGTAGTATGGGATATCTTAGAAAATGTTATCAAAGGTCATCCAGTATTACTAAACCGTGCGCCTACACTTCACCGTTTAGGTATCCAAGCGTTCCAACCAAAGTTAATTGAAGGAAAAGCAATCCAGTTACACCCATTAGTATGTACGGCATTCAACGCCGATTTCGATGGTGACCAGATGGCGGTTCACTTACCTTTAGGTCCAGAAGCAATTTTGGAAGCACAATTATTAATGTTAGCGTCTCACAATATCTTGAATCCTGCGAATGGAGCACCTATCACGGTACCTTCTCAAGACATGGTATTAGGTCTGTACTACATGACCAAAGAGCGTTTATCAACTCCGGAACATCCAATTTTAGGAGAAGGATTAACTTTCTATTCTGCGGAAGAAGTAAATATTGCTTTAAACGAAGGAAGATTAGAATTAAATGCTCGAGTGAAAATTAGAGCAAGAGATTTTAATGAAAATGGAGAGTTAGTAAACCAAATTATTCAAACTACAGCAGGTAGAGTATTATTTAATGAAGTAGTACCTGAAGCTGCAGGATATATCAATGAAGTTTTAACAAAAAAATCGTTAAGAGATATTATTGGTAAAATTTTATCGGTTACGGATGTACCTACTACAGCAGCTTTCTTAGATGATATGAAAGATATGGGTTACAAATTCGCTTTCAAAGGTGGATTGTCATTCAGTTTAGGTGATATTCGTATTCCAGAACAAAAAACGCAATTAATTGCTGATGCTCGTGTACAAGTAGAAGGTATTTCTATGAACTATAATATGGGACTTATCACAAACAACGAGCGTTACAATCAGGTAATTGATATTTGGACATCTGCCAATGCACAATTAACGGAATTAGCTATGAAAAATATCCGTGAAGACCAACAAGGTTTCAACTCGGTATATATGATGCTTGACTCTGGTGCAAGGGGTTCTAAAGAACAAATTCGTCAGTTAACTGGTATGCGTGGATTAATGGCTAAGCCTAAAAAATCTACTGCAGGTGGTGGTGAAATTATTGAAAATCCAATTCTTTCTAACTTTAAAGAAGGTTTATCAATTTTAGAATACTTCATTTCTACTCACGGTGCACGTAAAGGATTAGCGGATACAGCTCTTAAAACTGCCGATGCAGGATATTTAACAAGAAGGTTACATGATGTATCTCAAGATGTTATTATCAATTCTGTAGACTGTGGAACATTAAGAGGTGTTGAAGTTTCAGCATTAAAGAAAAACGAAGAAATTGTAGAAACCTTAGGAGAAAGAATTTTAGGACGTGTAGCATTACAAGATGTTGTTAATCCATTCAACTCTGAAGTTTTAATTCATGCAGGTGAACACATTACAGAAGCAATTGTAAAAGCTGTTGAGGCATCACCAATTGAAAAAGTAGAAGTGCGTTCAGCATTAACTTGTGAAGCTAAAAAAGGAATCTGTACAAAATGTTACGGTCGTAATTTAGCAACTGGTAAAATGGCACAAAGAGGTGAAGCTGTCGGAGTAATTGCTGCGCAGTCAATTGGAGAGCCAGGTACACAGTTAACACTTCGTACGTTCCACGTTGGAGGGGTTGCTGGAGGTATTTCTGAAGAAGCAGGAATTTCTGCACGTTTTGCTGGAAAATTAGAAATCGAAGATTTAAAAACAGTAAAAGGAGAAGATGCTGATGGTAATGCTATCGATATCGTAATTTCTCGTTCTACTGAATTAAAATTAGTAGATGTTAATACAGGTATTTTATTAAGTACACATAATATTCCTTATGGTTCTACCATTTTCGTGAAAGACGGAGATAAAGTAGAAAAAGGAGCAACAATATGTAAGTGGGATCCTTATAATGGAGTAATTGTATCTGAATTTACAGGTAAAATTGCTTATGAAGATCTAGAACAAGGACAATCATTTATGGTTGAAATTGATGAGCAAACTGGTTTCCAAGAAAAAGTAATTTCTGAAGGTCGTAATAAAAAATTAATTCCAACTTTACATATTTATGGTAAAGATGGTGAATTAATTAGATCATACAATTTACCAGTAGGAGCACACCTTATGGTTGATGATGGTGAGAAAATTAAAGCAGGAAAAATTCTTGTAAAAATTCCTCGTCGTTCATCTAAAGCAAGTGATATTACAGGAGGTTTACCAAGAATTACCGAGTTGTTAGAAGCTCGTAATCCTTCAAACCCTGCAGTAGTTACTGAAATTGATGGTGTAGTTACTTTCGGAAAAGTGAAAAGAGGTAACCGTGAGTTATCAATTGAATCTAAATTCGGAGATGTTAAGAAATATTTAGTAAAACTTTCAGCTCAAATCTTAGTTCAAGAAAATGACTTCGTAAGAGCAGGAACGCCTTTATCAGACGGAGCAATTACTCCAGAAGACATCTTAAGAATTCAAGGGCCATCTGCTGTACAACAGTACTTGGTAAATGAAATTCAAGAGGTGTACCGTTTACAAGGGGTAAAAATCAATGACAAACACTTCGAAGTAGTGATTCGTCAAATGATGAGAAAAGTAAGAATCCAAGACCCAGGAGATACATTATTCTTAGAAGATCAATTAGCACATACTTCAGACTTCATTTTAGAAAACGATAAGTTATACGGAATGAAAGTGGTAGAAGAAGCAGGTGATTCTTCAAGCTTAAAACCAGGACAAATTATTTCTCCAAGAGAATTAAGAGATGAAAATTCATTATTAAAACGTGAAGATAAAAACTTAGTTTCTGCAAGAGATGTAATTACGGCTACTGCAACACCAGTTTTACAAGGTATTACAAGAGCTTCGTTACAAACAAAATCTTTCATTTCTGCGGCATCGTTCCAGGAAACAACTAAAGTATTAAACGAAGCAGCTGTTGCTGGTAAAATTGATACCTTAGAAGGATTGAAAGAAAATGTAATCGTAGGTCACAGAATTCCTGCAGGTACAGGTATGAGAGATTACGATAACATTATTGTAGGTTCTAAAGAAGAATACAGCGAATTAATGGCTGGAAAAGAAGAATTTAATTACTAATTCTTTTTCTTAATATACTAAAAAGGGCCTATCAGATTTTTCTGTTAGGCTTTTTTTTAAATCAAAAGGTTTTTGTATTATTGCATTAGACGAAAGTCAAAAGTCAAAAGTAAGAAATTATTATTTACCCATTACCTAATACCTAACACCTAATACCCAATAAAAATGGAAAACAACAACCAAGAAGGTCAAATCAATATTGAACTAGACGAAAAAGTAGCAGAAGGAACCTATTCCAATCTAGCCATAATCAACCATTCGAATACCGAATTTGTATTAGATTTTATTGCTTTAATGCCAGGCGTTCCTAAAGCAAAAGTAAAATCTAGAATTATATTAACGCCACAACACGCCAAACGCTTATTAAAAGCATTAAACGAAAACATTCATCGTTTCGAAAGCACACACGGACAAATAAAAGAGGAAGAGCATCCGCCCATACCTTTAAATTTCGGACCAACCGGTCAAGCATAAAAATAGAAACTTCTCATAAAATTGAGAAGTTTTTTTTGTTTATTTTGAAATGATAATAAGGGTATTTTAACAAGAGTTTACATTTTTTGTATTTTTTTTAAGTATTGTTTGTTTATATAAAAAATTTAAATATATTTGTGAATTACACATATTAAACTAAATTACTTATTATGATAAACAATTACGATTCGGTTGTTTCCTGTATTTCATCAGGAACACCACAATCTCAAAAACAAGAGAGCACATCGTACACGGCTACAAAACGAAACTGGTTTTCGTTTGTAATGGTGTTTGTAGCTTTGTTTTCTTTTGTTTTTGTACAAGGACAAACTACATTGATTTCACCTACAGGTGATGGAGGGTTTGAAAATGGAGCGACTTTAGCAGCAAACAACTGGACGGCTGTTAATGGTACTCAAACCAATAAGTGGTGGCTGGGTTCTGTTAGTGTGCCTTCTGCTGGTGCAAATTGCGCTTATATTTCGTCAAGTTCTACAGGAGCTACTTATGCTTATGACGTCAATTCAGCGGCGGTGTCTTCTATATATAGGGATGTTACAATACCTTCAAATCAACCATTGTTAAATGTTAGTTTTAAATGGAAGTCAGCTGGAGAATCATGTTGTGATTATATGAGGGTGTGGGTTGTGCCAGTAACTTATGTTCCAATCGTTGGGACACAAATAGCATCCGGTGCTGGCATTACTCAAGTTGGGGGAAATTTTAATGCTTTAACTACATATCAGAGTTTTACTGGGACAGTAGCACTTACACCTGGAAATAGTTATAGATTAGTTTTTGAGTGGAAAAATGATGGTTCATTAGGTCCATCACCTGCTGTATCTTTAGATGAAATAAATGTTGTTTCTGCGGCTCCGGCTAGTTTTAATGTTGTTCAAGGAGGACTTTGGTCTTCACCAGCTACTTGGGCTGGCGGAGTTGTACCTGGTTCAGGTAATGACGTTACTATTCCTGCTGGCGTAATTGTTACTGTAGATCAAGTATTAAATTACAGAAATATTACGGTCAATGGTACATTACAATGGAATGGTACAGCTAACGCTATGACGGTTTCAGAAGATTTGACAATTGGGGCTACTGGTGGTTTGTTAGCATACACAACTAGTACTTCTCAAACTGCTACTTCTCACCCAACTATTAACATAGCTCGAAATTTTATAAATGAAGGTTATGCCAATTTGGCTTTAGCAACATTAAACTTTAACGGTTCAGGTTCAACATTAAGTGGAGCAGGAGATTTTCAAGGTGGAACATCTGGAATTATAAGAAACTTATATTTTCAAAATACAGGTAGTAACTCTATTACTACATCAAATAATTTAATTGTTTCGACAACATTAATCCATTCGGCTGGTTCATTAAATACTAATGGAAAATTAACTATCGATAATACAGCTCAAGTATACGGACAATCTTTCAATAACCGTTTGGCAAGTATTGCAGTAACCAATATGGGAACATTGTATCCTGTAGCACCTGTTGTTTTTGGAACAGCGGTAACTCAATATGCTAGTGGTGCTGCTGCTGCTGCTGGAACACGTTATGTAAGTGGTAATAATGTATATTTATGTACTACTGGAGGGACGTTTAATGCAACTGCACCTACATCTACAGACTTACAAGCTACATTTGCAACAAGTGGACCAACATTATTGTATATTGGTACTGTTGGGACTATTGGAACACCATTTACTAGTTTAACAGCTGCTTTAACAACTGGAACAATTTATTTCCATGGAAATAATTATTATCAAGCAACATCTATAACTGCCCCTGGAACTGCTGCAAGTATGCCAGTTCATACATCTGGGTTAGTTGGAAATTTACTTTATATCGGTTCGGTTGCAAAAGTATCGCCTAATTTTGATTTGGCAACTGGTACGGTTAGAAGTTTAAATATTATACAACGTGGTTCTGGCTTTACTTCTGTTCCATCAGTTGTATTTAGTAGAGGTGATTTAAGTACTTCGGGTTCAGGTGCTACAGCAACTGCTGTGGTATTCACCTCAATTGCAGGTCCAACTAATAGTTTATTTACAAAAGGTGGGGGAGCAGCTACAATCTCAGGTGGTCTTACAATTAATAATGATCAAGGAGCTAGTATATTAGCGCCAACCAACGAGCAAGCCTCTTCTGGTGTGGGTAATGTTTTTGCTACTAGTGGTGGGGTAAACTATACTGTAGCGCCTCAAGTTGGTTTTTCATTGCCAACCGCATTGAACTTGGTTACTAATCCAGGTTCTGGATATACAACTGCACCTACTGTAACGGTTACAGGTGGTACGTTAGTTTCTGGTACTGCTTTAGCAACTGGAAACTTTACTATAACAGTTAATGATGGGAAAGTAGTTTCAGTATATTTAACGAGTGGTAATGCTTTATATTCTACCTTACCAACACTTGCATTTTCTTCTGGAACAGCTACTTTAGCTTTCCCAGCAAACTGTTTGCCTGCGGCTACAGCTATAATTGGTGGTAATGGACAGATTTCAAACTTTACAATGACAAATTCGGGTTACGGCTATGTTACTGCGCCATCTGTAGGTGTGGGTACAACTTCAGCTACTGTGACAGGGGGTACTTTTACTACTGTTGCAAGCGGTTTTACTGCTCGTATAGGTTTATATAACTTAACAACTGGTTTTTATTTGCCTGCTACTACAGCTGTGGTACAAGGTGATGATGCTGCTATTCCTGCAAATCGTAAGATTAATACGCTTACCATTGCTGGTTCGGGTGCAATGGGAATGAACTTAACTTCAGGTTTGACTTTATTTGGTTCTTCACCTTTTTCAATGACAGCAAGTACTAATGGTACAGGAAATGTATTAGATTTAGGAGGGAATAATTTATTGTTTACCTGGAATGGTTATGGAGGTACAACTTCAACATTTGGAACTTCATTTTCGTACATCAAAAATGGTTCAATGACTTTAACGGGTCGTGGAGGAAGTAGTACATTTAACTATCCATTCTCTGGGACATTTACTTGGTATGCTGGTGATTCTACACCTGCAACTGCTGGTGGTTCAAGTGTAACAAGAGTAACTGTATCTGATACTGCTGCTCCTACTACAACTGTTGCCGGTACGGGTATTGCAACCGGAACAAGAGCTTTTAAAGTTCAATATGCAGATATAGCAACTGGTGTTACTCCAGTTACGGGACTAAATCCAAAAGTTACTTTAAATTACAACAGTCAAGATGCTTTAACTGGAACACAAGATCAACTTTTTGTTTCTGAGTCTAGCGCATTAAATGGCCCATGGACAGTAAGAAGTGTAGCTTCAGGAACAGGTGCTTTAGCAGCAACAGGTTCAAGAGCTACTGCTACAGTTGCTCCAGGTCCTATTGCACCAACAAATAATCGTTTTTATGCTTGGTCAAATTCTGCACCACAAATTACTTCAGTGGCACCTTTAACATTGTGTGCTAACTCAGGTACTTTTACAATAACAGGTACAAATTTGTCAGGTGTTACAGCGGTATCTATTGGTGGTACTGCAGTAACTGCTTTTACTGTTGTATCTAATACTTCGATTACAGGTTATGCTGGTAGCGGTATTACAGGTACAGTTTCTTTAGTTAAAAACGGCACAACCTTTACTGGTACTGATGTTGTTACCGTAACCCCTTCACCTTCAGCTCCAAACGTTACTCCAGCAAATGCTACTGTAAATTTAGGAACAACTGTGAGCTTTACAGCGACTGGTGGTTCAACCTTTGATTGGTATTCCACTGCAACAGGTGGTGCCTCTATCTATACAGGTGCTACCTATTCTGCACCAGTTTGTGCTTCAACAACACTTTATGTAGCAACAAATAATGGTTCATGCGAGGGTGCTAGAACAGCGGTTCAAATTAATGTAAATCAAACCGCTATAGCTGCAAGTATTCCTTATTTCTGTGGGGCAGGTGGTGCTACGGTTTTAACAGTAACGCCAAACGATCCATCGATTACATATACTTGGAGTAGTGTAGGAGGAAGTCCTACTTTTAGTGCAACTACAGGACAATCAGTAACCGTAAATGTTACAGAAACTTCTGATATTAGAGTAACCGCTACTAAAGGATTATGTTCAACTGAAACATATTTATCAATTGGAGTATATGCGTTACCTTCAGCTACTGTAACAACAACTGCTGATGGGGTTTGTCCTGGAACTAGTGCTACGATTGGTTCAGGATTAAGCGCAGGTAACTTTATTAGTTTACCAATAACTCCAAATTTCAGTTTCCCTCCATCTAACGCCGCTACATTGATAAATAATGGAGTAGCTACAGTTTTACCCGATTTATCTTACAGTTATGTTGATGATTTTGATGATTCGGGTTGGAGTAATATTCCAATTGGATTTAATTTTAATTTTTTTGGAACGAATTATAATACACTTAGTGTAGGTACAAATGGTACTGTGTTTTTTGGTGCTTCACCAAATGTTGGAGATTATACATTTACAACTTTACCAAGTACTTCAGAACCTTTTAATATGATTGCTTTATTAGCTATGGATTATGGCTTAGCAGCGACTAATGGAGGATCAATTAAATATTGGTCAGAAGGGTATGCGCCTAATAGAAAATTTATTGTAAGTTATAATGCAGTAAAAGAGTTAGGAGATGATAAATTTAGTACTATGCAAGCTGTGTTCTATGAAACAACGGGTGTTATTGAAGTTCATGTAGTGTCTTCTACAAACGTAGACAGAAATAAATTAATTGGGGTCAACAACGGAGATGGTACAATCGGAGTTTTAGCGTATGCTTCGGGTACAACTGCCTCTGCTACTAATCCAATCGCAAGTCCGTTTGCATATCGTTTTACACCACCAGCAAATTATAATACGACATGGACAGCTACCGATGCAAATGGTACTTCAACTATTGCCACTGGAACTAATGTTTTCTCACAAACGGTTTCACCAGCTATTACAACTACATACTCTATTTCATATACGAACCAGACCACAGGTTGTACTAACGCACCAAATTCTGCTCAAGTTTTAATGACCGTATTGAACAATTTCCCACCAGCAAGTGTTTCTACAATTGCTACATCAAATTCAATTTGTTTTGGTGAATCTGTAGGTTTAAGTTTAAGCTATACTGGTATTACAGATGGTTTAGTTTTCCAATGGCAATCTAGTATAGACAACGGTGCTACATGGCAAGACATTGCTTCGGCAACAGCTACTAGTTTATCTGTTACACCAACAGTACCAACAAGATATCGTTGTAAAATGATTTCGTGTGGTGGTACACCTGGTTATTCTAGTGTTTCTTCAGTGGTATTTAATAATGCTGTAACAGGAACTTCTCCAGGAACACGTTGTGGAACTGGTACAGTTACAATTAATGCATTAGCAAATGCTGGCGCTGTTGTTAATTGGTATGCTGCTGCAACAGGTGGTACTTCATTAGGTACTGGTGTTTCATTTACAACACCAACTATTGCTGCAACAACAACTTATTATGCTGCAGCAGTTTCAACGGCAACAGGTAGTACGGCTTTAGGTTCTGGTGCAACTAACTCTAGTTCATCAGCATCAAGTTTCTTGCCTGGTGGATGGGGTGGAGCTAAAACACAATACATTATTAAAGCTTCTGAATTAATTCAGGCAGGATTAAACGCAGGACCAATTACTTCTTTAGGTTTTGAACCAACTGATTCAGGTCAAACGTATCAAGGTTTTAATGTTCGTATGGGTCTTACTACGGCTGACGTAGCAGGTTCAAGCTTTTTTGCAAATACTGCACTAAGTTTAGTATATACAGGAACACTTACTGATCAAGGTTTTACTCCAATAGCTAATACAGTAAATAACTTAACGTTTGGAACAGGAACAGGAACGGCAAGTACTTTTGTTTGGGATGGAACTTCAAATGTTGTAGTGTCTATTTCTTGGTCAAGAGTACCAGCAGCTAACACGGCAACATCTACTACAATGAAAGTAGATAATGTTGGTTTTATTTCAACAAATTACACATTAGCAGATAATTTAACGCCAGCTGAAATGGCTGATGTTATGACAACATTTGGGACATCTTCTAATAGACCAAGATTTACATTTAATGGTCTAGTAGCTTGTGCTTCTCCTAGAGTTCCAGTACAAGTTACCGTTACCCCAGCTCCAGCTTTAACATTAAGTAGTACAAGTGCTGCTATATGTAATGGTGGTGCTACGTCTGCGGTTACTATTGCAACTGGTGCGTCAAATTATAATACCTATGCGTGGACTCCTTCTACAGGAGTTTCAGGAAACAGTACTACTGGATGGACATTTAATCCAACAGCAACTACTACTTATACTTTAACCGCCTCTCAATCAGGTGGAAGTTTATGTGCTACAACGGCTACATTTACTGCTAATGTCAATGCATTGCCAAGTACGATGAGCATTACTCCAGCTAATCCTGCTGTTTGTGTTAATCAAATACAAAGTTTATCTGTTAATGGTGGAACTTTAGGTGTTAATGGGAAAATAGGATCAGGCATTGCCGTAAATACTACTTCAACACCTTTCAGAGGATTTTGGGGAGGTTCAAAAACTCAAGCATTGTATACTGCAGCTGAGTTAAGTGCTTTAGGTGTTACTCCGGGGATGAACATTACAAGTATTGGTTATAAAGCTTTATCTGGTACTCCTTTAGTATTGAATGATTTTACAGTTCAAGCAGGGTTGGTATCAGATACTACTTTAGGTTCTGATTTTATTGCAGGAGCAAACAATAGTGTTTTTGGTCCTGTAAATTACACACCTACTACAGGTAATGGAAATATTGATTTCCCATTGTCAACACCTATAGTATGGGATGGTGTTTCAAGTTTATTAGTTGAGACTTGTTTTAATAATAATAATGGTGGAGGTACAAGTGCTAACTCAATTTCAATTGAGTCAACAACTGTTCCAACTGGATTGAATTTATATAGAACACAAGATAATTCTTCTGATGTTTGTTCAAATGCTAATTTACCTTCATCTACAACAACTAGACCAAATCTTAGAGTAAACGCTCTGTTTACTACAAGAGTAGTTTGGTCTCCAGTTACAGATTTATATACTGATGCTGCAGCAACTATACCATATGTAGCTAATACAAATGCTTCAACTGTTTATGTGAAACCTTCATCAGTTAATTCTATGACAATCGTTTCGACATCAACTGTAGTATCTACAGGATGTGTTACAACAGCTAGTGTAACTATTGCAGATACTACTAATCCAGTAGTAGTTACTCGTCCTTTTACGCTTCAATTGAATGCTGCGGGTACTGCAACACTAACGGCTGCTCAAGTAGATAATGGTTCTTCTGATAACTGTAGTATTGCTACGTTAACAGTGAGTCCTACTTCATTTACTTGTGCTAATGTGGGACCAAATACGGTAACCTTAACAGCTACAGATGCTAGTGGAAATACACATTCTCTTACAGCTGTGGTTACAGTACAAGATCAAGTAGGCCCTACAGTGGTTACTCGACCATTAACAGTTCTATTAAATGCAGCTGGTTCAGCAACTATTACCCCAGCTCAAATTAATAATGGTTCTACAGATACTTGTGGTATCAGTTCTGTTACAGTTAGTCCAAATACTTTTACTTGTGCAAACTTAGGTCCAAACACGGTAACTTTATCTGTTACAGATGTTAATGGAATTGTTTCAACAGGTACTGCTATAGTAACTGTAACAGTTGATTTTTCAGTAACAGGTGATAATGATTTAGATGGTTCTCCAGATAATTGTGACCCTGATGATGATAATGATGGTGTATTAGATAGTAATGATAACTGTCCTTTTCAAGCGAATTCAAATCAAGCAGATAATGACGCTGATGGATTGGGTGATGCTTGTGATAATGATGATGATAATGACGGTGTATTAGATGGTTACGATAACTGTCCATTTATTTATAATCCAGGTCAAGAGGATATTGATAAAGATGGAATAGGTGATATTTGTGATTTGGTAGAAATTAATGTTTCAGAAGCAATTACTCCAAATGGAGATGGTGTTAACGATACTTGGTTTATTAATAATATTGAAAAATATCCAAACAATTCAGTTAAAGTTTACAACCGTTGGGGTGATTTAATTTTTAGTAAAAATAATTATCAAAATGATTGGAATGGTACTTATGTTAACGATGGAAATAATATTCCTGATTCGTCATCTTATTACTATCAAATCGATTTAGACGGAAATGGATCAATTGATTTCAAAGGTTGGATTTATATTACCAAATAATTTAAATGTAAAATTAATATACAATGAAAAAAATTCAAAATATTGGCATAGTACTACTACTTTTAATAAGTAGTAGTGCTTTAGCTCAGCAAGAAAGTATACTAGCTTTTTATGGTAATCATTTAAATTTAGTTAATCCAGCCGCTGTTAGTGTTAACGGAGAAACTCAATTCAGAACTAGTGTTAGACAACAATGGGCTGGTGTTAAGGATGCACCACAAACTCAAGCGGCATCATTTATGTCACCACTAAAAAACAATTTAGCGATTGGTGTTTCCGTGGTAAGAGATCAGGTTTTTATTGAAAAACAAACATTTGTAGCCGTTGACTTTTCTTATAAAGTAAAATTAAATGAATCATTAAATTTATTTATGGGTATTAAGGCTGGTGGAAATAACTATGAAGTAAACACTACTGGTTTGCAAACTTATAATTATAATATATCCGATCCAAGTCTTCAGTCAATATCTAGATTTAACCCAAACATTGGAGTTGGTTTT
>NZ_JBIKJI010000136.1:0-5807 GCF_044361065.1 Flavobacterium sp. | reverse complement strand
CGCCAAAAATGCTTGATACAAAAAGAGCGAAAAATGAGGAAGGTTTTGCTTCTGTTGCAACTGATCAGGCACACTATTA
Organism: Flavobacterium sp.; assembly: GCF_044361065.1. GTDB lineage: Bacteria > Bacteroidota > Bacteroidia > Flavobacteriales > Flavobacteriaceae > Flavobacterium. The sequence continues at coordinate 5,728 of NZ_JBIKJI010000136.1, read as the reverse complement.
TTTTTCAACAGGAAGAACTTTTGAAGTTACTCCTTCGTTAGATATAGTGCCATCTATTATGCTACGTTATGTTAATGGCGCACCATTTTCTACGGATCTTACTACAACGCTTAAATATGATGATAAACTCAATTTTGGTGTAACGTACAGAACTGATAAAACTTTAGCTGGTTTAGCTTTAATTAATATAAGTAAAAAAATCGCTTTGGGTTATGCTTATGAGTACAGTGTTCGTAGCAAAACTTTAGGTCGCGCTAATGGTTCTAATGAATTCTTTTTAAGTTATAAATTTAACTAAATAGAGTTTAATATAATTACAAATAAAAAAGGGTCAATCTATACAGATTGGCCCTTTTTGTTTTATTTTAGCCCTATGAAAATGAGCGTTTGTAATAGAGAACAACTTTCGATAGTTCGTGATTTAGCGTATACTGTTTGGCCATCCACTTATAGAGAGATTTTATCAAGTGAACAGTTAGATTATATGTTGCATAACTTTTATTCCGTTGCCAATTTAGAAAAGCAAATGGATAATGGGCAAGTATTTGAATTACTGTTTGAAGACACAACTGCTATTGGTTTTGTAGCTTATGAATTAAATTGCAATTTCGAGAACCTCAGTCAGCCATTAACTAAAATCCATAAAATTTATTTGTTATCAGAAACCCAAGGTAAAGGTTGTGGTAAATTTATGATTGATGAAATAGTAAAAATCGCTAAAAGCAATAATCAGAAAGGTGTTTTTTTAAATGTGAACAAATATAACAAAGCAAAATTTTTCTATGAGAAATTGGGTTTTGTTATTTCAAAAGAAGAAGTAATTGATATTGGAAATGGGTACGTTATGGACGACTACGTAATGGAATATCTGTTCTAATGAAAAACGCTTTTGCGTTAGTGGTTGTAGCGGCATCCTTTTTATGTTTTGTTGCCTGAGGTTCTCGAAGGCAACAAAATATAAAAAGATATAGCGGAAGACACGACCTGAAAGGGAACGCCCAAATAAAATTATCTATTTCGCTTGTCGTAATTTCTGCTACCGTAATTGGTTTTTTTGTCACGCAGAATACTTGCGTCTTCGGTTTTACTGGAAGGTTCGATAAGTGTATTTAATTCTACGATTTCTTTGTCTGTTAGCGGACGGTATTTTCCAACAGGAACGTCTAAAGTAATGTTGATTATTCGGATTCTTTTTAGCGATGTAACTTCGTAATCTAAATACTCGCACATACGACGAATTTGACGATTTAAACCTTGTGTTAATACGATTTTAAACACAAACTGACTCATTTTATCTACTTTGCATTTTTTGGTAATAGTGTCTAAAATAGGCAAGCCATTGCTCATTTGATTAATGAAAGTTTCAGTAATTGGTTTGTCAACGGTAACAATATATTCTTTCTCGTGATTGTTTCTGGCGCGTAAAATTTTGTTTACAATATCGCCATCATTGGTCATAAATATTAATCCTTCACTGGCTTTGTCTAATCTTCCGATAGGGAAAACGCGTTCGGGATAATTGATATAATCAACAATGTTGTCTGGAATATTTAAATTCGTCGTACATTCAATTCCTGCAGGTTTGTGGAACGATAAATAAATAGGTTTTTTATTTGCGTTGGATACTAATTCGCCATTCACACGAACTTCGTCTCCTGGAGCTACTTTCGTGCCTAATTCAGTAGATTTACCGTTGATGGTGATTCTGCCTTCTTCCAATAATCGGTCAGCCTCTCTACGAGAGCAAAATCCTGATTCTGACAAATATTTATTGATGCGTACTAATTGTTCTTCCATTAGGCAAAGGTAGTATTTTTAGTTTAAATGTTTATGAGGTTTGTTTTGTTTAAAATTCCAATAAAAAAAATCCAAATTCCAAATTTAAAACTTGGAGTTTGGATTTTTTAATTTGTTTTTTTTATTGTGTAAAAGCCTAATATTTCGATTTTAAAACTTTCGAATTTAAGACCTTCTACTATTTCAATTACATTTTGGCGAAAATTTTCTCCATTTTTTCTCTTTCTTCATCAGCTAAAACACTGTCTACTAAAATACGTCCACTGTGCTCATCGGTTAAGATTTTCTTTCTACCTGCAATTTCCATTTGAGTTTGTGGTGGAATGGTAAAGAAAGAACCTGCAGAGGCACCACGTTCGATAGAAACAACTGCTAAACCATTAACAACGCTATTTCTAATTCTGTCGTATGCTGATAATAAACGAGCTTCAATTTTGCCTCTAAAATCATTAGATTTTTCAATTAAGAAGTTTTCGTCTTTTTCGGTTTCCGCCATAATATCACTTAATTCTGCTTTTTTATGTTTTAAGTGATTTTCTTTACTTTCCAGTTTGTCTTTTGTTTGATTAACAATTTCTTTTTTGTTTTCAAACGTAACTTTCATTTCTTTAATGTGCTTTTCAGCCAATTGAATTTCTAATTCTTGAAATTCAATTTCTTTAGATAAAGAATTAAATTCTCTATTGTTACGCACATTTTTTTGCTGTTCAGTATATTTTTTTATTGCTGCTTTATAGTCATCAATATTATTCTTTTTTTCTTTTGCTTGATGATCGATGTTGTTTAAATCGTCGTTTAATTTTTCTAAACGTTTAGATAATCCAGCTACTTCATCTTCTAAATCTTCAACTTCTAAAGGTAATTCTCCTCGTACGTTTCTTATTTCGTCAATTTTAGAATCAATTAATTGTAAGGCATAAATTGCTCTTAATTTTTCTTCTACGCTTAGTTCTTTTGTATTTGCCATATTGTTAAAAATATTTAACGGGATTTGTATTTAATTCTGATAAAATGATTGCAAAATTAGTGATTTTTTCTTTAAGAAAGTCAACAATATAATTTTTTGTATATCTTTCGCTTTCAAAATGGCCAATATCTGCTAAAAGTAGCTTATTTTCGGCTTCATAAAATTGGTGATATTTTAAATCGGCGGTTAAAAAAGCATCGGCTCCTGCTGCAATTGCATTTTTTATGGCAAAACTACCGCTTCCACCTAAAACTGCAACTTTTTTGATTTCCGATGCTAAAAATTGACTATGACGAATACTGCCACATTCCATTTTTTCTTTGACAAATTGTAAAAAAGCGTTTGGTTTCATAGGTTGTTCCAATTCGCCAATCATTCCTAAACCAATATTTTGATGTTCATTTTCGGTTTTGTAAATTTCATATGCCACTTCTTCATACATATGATTTGCAAATAATGCCTTTAATATGTTGTTTTGTAAGTGTTTTTCGAAAATTACTTCTATTTTTATTTCCTCTTCAATTTGTAAAATTTGTTTTTGTCCAAGTACCGGATTGCTGTTTTCATTACCTTTAAAAGAACTATTTCCAGCTGATGTAAAACTACAATTATCATAGTTGCCAATACTACCTGCACCCGCTTCAAACAAGGCTTGTTTTACTTGATTTTCGTTCTCGGGTTTGGTATATGTTACTAATTTATAAATGAAATTTTGCTTAGGTATTAAAACTTTTGTATTCGTTAAACCTAAAGCATCGCAGAAAATTTTATTCACGCCATTTTGATGATTATCTAATGCGGTATGAACGGCATAAATGGCAACATCATTTTTTATGGCTTTGATAATAGCCCGTTCTACATAATTTTTTCCAGTAATTTTTTTTAATCCAGAAAACAAAATAGGATGAAAACAGACTACTAAATTACATTTTTTGGAAATGGCTTCTTCAATAACTTCTTCTAAAGCATCGTGGCAAACTAAAATACCAGTAATGTCGTTAGTGTGACTCACTAATAGTCCAACATTGTCAAAATCTTCAGCGTAAGCCAAAGGAGCCAATTGCTCTAAATGTTTTGTAATTTCGGATAATTGCATTTTTCGTTTTAGAAATTTTGTATTTTTCAAAGATAAAAAATGCAATTGATTTAAATATAATTTACTTGAAATTTAATTCATACGATTTTTGTACATTTGTATATCTAATTCTAAGGACTACTTTTGTAAGTCTTTATTTAGATAAATAACTATGAATTTTATACGAAAACTACTTTTTCCACTTGGAGGCTTATATTGGTTAGTTACTTTTATAAGAAATTGGCTGTACGATTTGGGTATTTTTCCTTCAAAATCATATGAATTACCAGTTATTGCAATTGGAAATTTAAGCGCTGGTGGCACAGGTAAAACCCCTCAAACAGAATACATCATTCGATTACTGAAAGATACTTATAAAATTGCTGTTTTGAGTCGTGGCTACAAACGAATTTCAAAAGGTTTTGTATTGGCAAATGATTTAGTTACTGTTTCGGAATTAGGTGACGAATCGTTTCAAATGTATTCAAAATTTCCTGAAGTTTCTGTTGCCGTTTGTGAAGACAGACAAACAGGAATTGAAAACTTAATTTCGAACATCAATCCAGATGTAATTTTATTAGATGATGCGTTTCAGCATAGAAAAGTAAAAGCGGGTTTTTATATATTATTAACTGCTTACGATGAGTTGTTTTCAGATGATTTTATTTTGCCTTTTGGGAATTTACGAGAAAGTGCCATTGGTAAAAAGCGCGCCAATGTAGTTGTTGTAACCAAATGTCCACAAAATATATCTGAATTAAACAAAGATGAAGTAAAACTAAAATTAAACGTAAATGTTCCAGTTTTTTTTACTTCTATTGACTACGATTCTAAAGTATTTTGTACAGAAAATAGTATGTCGGTTTCAGATATAATTTCTAAAGAAAAAATTATTGTTGCAGGAATTGCTAAGCCAAAATATTTCATTAATTATTTAAATTCGGGAACTGATAAAGTTTTGATATATCCAGATCATCATAATTTTTCAGAAGCTGAAGTTTCAGAAATAAATGAATTGTCAAAAGATAAAATTATAGTTACTACCGAAAAGGATTTTATGCGTTTAAACGGAAAAATAAACTTGAGTAACTTGTTTTATTTACCTATTCAATCTAAATTTATATCAGATAAAGAACAATTTGATGCATTAATAAGCAATTGGGTTAAAAGTTATACTAAGTAATCACTTATTACGCTGTAAAAATAATCTGGATTAAAAGGTTTTGTAATTACTTCATTCATTCCAAAAGATAGCAACGTTTTTTTGTTTTCGTTTAACGAAATAGCAGTTAATGCTATAATTGGAGTTGTTGTATTAAATTTTCTTATTTCTGCTGTAGCTTCAGTTCCATTAATTCCTGTTAAGTGAACGTCCATTAAAACCAAATCAAAGGTGTTATTTTGCATTTCAACAATTGCCTCTTCGCCGTTGTCAATTATAGTACAAATCATACCTTTGTTTTCCACCATTTTTTTGGTTATCATTTGGTTGATTTTGTTGTCTTCAACCAATAAAACGGTTTTATTTTTTAAATTGTCGTAAGAAGTAACTTTCTTTTTCTCGTGATTTAAGATTGTTTCGGCATTTGATTTTCCGAAATTTAAATCGAAATATAATTTTGTCCCTTCGTTTACTTTACTTTCTAAATGAATTTCGCTGCCTAATAATTCAATAATTTTCTTAACGATAGAAAGTCCTAAACCAGTTCCTCCATACGTTCTATTAATTTCCACAGAACCTTGCGAAAAACTATCGAAAATATTTGCAATTTTGTCTTCTGGTATTCCTATACCATTATCTTGAATTATGAAATTTAAAGTTATCGTATCGTCTTCTTCTTTTATGGTTTTTACCGAAAGCGTAACCTTGCCGTTTTTAGTAAATTTAA
>NZ_JBIKJI010000225.1:0-3307 GCF_044361065.1 Flavobacterium sp. | reverse complement strand
AATTGGACGAATGATGAGACCGAAGTTCTTGATGAAATTTTGGGGGGGATGCTTATTTCAAATCACTCTTATGGGGTGCCTTTAACGGGTTCGACTGGTACAGCTTTACCAGCTTGGTATATTGGCACATATGATTCCGATGCAAAAAATTGGGATGAAATTGCTTATTTGGCGCCCTACTATTTAATGGTCGCGTCAGCAGGTAATTCAGGAGACGATCAAAATAATTCTAATCCTATTTCTTTTGGAATTGATAAATTAACAGGAAACAAAACAGCTAAAAATAATTTAGTTATAGCAAATTGTCAAGATGCCGCAGTGAATTCAGCTGGAAATTTAACGGCCCCGGTAATTATAAATAGCTCAAGTAGTCAAGGGCCTACTGATGATAGAAGAATAAAACCTGATATAACTGGAAACGGCACAGGCTTAACGTCAACTAGTCATACAAGTAATACTGCTACCGCTAACCTAACTGGAACGTCAATGTCGTCACCAAATGTCGCGGGTACATTATTGCTTTTACAACAACATCACAATAATTTAACCACAAAATTTATGAAAGCGGCTACTTTAAAAGGCTTAGCTTGTCATACCGCAGATGATTCTGGAAATATTGGCCCAGATATTTATTTTGGTTGGGGATTATTAAATGCTAAAGCAGCCGCTCAAGCAATTAGTTCAAATGGATTAAATGCATGGATTTCTGAAGAAAAACTTAATCAGGGGCAAACATACTCAATTACAGTAAAGTCTTTAGGAACTACTCCATTAATGGCTACTGCTTGTTGGACGGATGTTCCTGGAGACGCCAATAATGGTCAAAGAGAAGCTAACGATTTAACTCGTGCGCTTGTAAACGATTTAGATGTGAGAATCACAAGAAATGGTTCAACTTACTATCCTTGGAAATTAGATTCAGACCCAACACTTGATGCTACTAGATTTGGGGATAATAATATTGATAATGTAGAACAAGTAAAAATAGACGTCCCACCTGCTGGTGATTATGTTATTACAGTGACTCACAAAGGAACCTTAGTTAATAATAAACAAGATTTTTCATTAATCATTACTGGTGTTACCTCTGGTTTTGCATTAATACCAACTTCTAATGATCTTGAAGTTTGTGCCGATCAAAATGCTACATACACTTTTAACTATACTCAAACAGGCACCACGACAACCACAACAAATTTTTCAGCAACTGGTTTGCCAAGTGGTGCAACAGCTGTATTTACCCCATCATCTAGAAATTCAAACGGACCTGTTACACTAACAATCTCGAATTTATCTGCAGTAAATCCTGGGAATTACAATATCGGTATTGTTGGAAACAATGGTTTAGAAACAGAAACAAGATATAAAAATCTAAAAATATTTAGTAGTGTTTTTTCGCCAGTTGTTGCTTCTAGTCCAGCTATTAATCAAGTTGGTGTAGCTACTACGGTAAATTTGGTATGGAATGCACAAGCAAATGCTGAATCATACCAATTACAAGTTTCATCTTCTCCAACTTTTGCCACTACAATTCTAAATGTTTCAAATTTGAGTGGAAATTCCTACATAGTATCTAATTTAGCACAACAAACTACTTATTATTGGAGAGTATCGCCATCAAACAGATGTGGAACTGGAATACTAACAAATGCCACAGTAAATAATTTTCAAACTGGTGTTTTATCTTGTGGAAATGAATTTTCTGCGACTAACTTTTCAAATGCAACAATTGCAAGTACGGCAAATGCAACAGCTTCTGTTCCAATTTTAGTTACTGGGGGATTAACTATCGGAGATTTAAATGTTGCTCTAAATATAACACATACTTATATTCAAGATTTTAAAATTAAACTAACAGGGCCTGCTTCTATTGGTAGTCCAGTAATTACTCTTTTGGACCAACCTTGTGGAGATAATGATAATGTAAATTGCACTATGGATGATAGTGGTATAGCCGTTGCATGTGGCACTTCTGTACCAGCTTTAACTGGAAGCGTAATTCCTTCTCAAACATTAACTGCATTAAATGGATTAATTGCAGATGGGGTTTGGACATTAACAGTAGATGACCCATATAATGGTGATGGCGGAACAATTAATTCTGTAAAACTACAAATTTGTAATATCCAAGTACCGCTTGCTATTGAGGATACTACTTTTTCTAACTTAAAAATATACCCAAATCCAACTACTGGAATTGTAAATATTGAATTAGGTAATCAAAATTTAGAAAGTAATTCAATAGTAAAATTATATGATATACAAGGCAGAATAATTTCAACTAAAGAAATGAAAACCGCTGTAGACAATGTAAATATTTCTAATTTATCTGACGGCGTTTATTTAATTACTATAGAAAACGGGAGTTCTAAAACAACGAAGAAAATTGTGTTAGCAAAATAAATATATAAAGGAGCTCTAATTAGAGCTCCTTTTTTTATAAAAAACGCACTTTTAATTCCTGTTTATTTGTTGACTTATTTACTAATGATTTTGCAAGGAAAATAAATAACGCGACTCAAGAGTACCGCTAAAATAAAGTGTAGAAAATATCCATAAAAAAACCCGATAAAGAATATTTATCGGGTTTAAATATAAATAATACTTTATTATTTTGAAGCTGGAGCAGCTACTGCTGGTGCTTCATTAACTTTAACTGTTCCTTTAATTGTAATTGTTTTCGGCATAGCATTTTCTTCACTAGTGATTACCGTAACGGTTTTGTGAAAAGCACCACCTGATGCAGCATTGTAAGTAGCTGTTACCGTTCCTTTTTCACCTGGTTTGATAGCTGTTTTTGTGTAATTTGTAGCTGTACATCCACAAGATGCTTTTACATCTTTTAAAGTAACATCTTTGTTTGTAGTGTTTGTAAAAGTAAACTCATAAGATACTGGTTTACCTTGTTCAATTGTTCCAAATTCGTGAGTTTCTTTTTCCCATTTCATTTGAGAGGGTGTTTGTGGTGCAGCTGGAACAGCTACTGGTGCTGGCGCAGCATTTTGGGCAAATGAAAGTGAACCCATAAATAATGCAACTGCTAGTAATTTTAATGTTTTCATAATTATTATATTTAAATTAGTTGTTTATTAACATCACAAATGTATTTATTTTTTTAAATAATGTTGTTAATCGACAGTATTTATTGTGTTAATGAGTTGTTAATGATTAATTTCGCTTTAAAATTTGTCTTAATATCGTTAAAAATTTAGAACATAAATGAAACTATCACGATTTAATATTGTCATAATAATTGGATTTCTTGCTATTGTAGGAGTGATTATTATGCAATTGTTTTTAATAAATA
>NZ_JBIKJI010000195.1:0-3323 GCF_044361065.1 Flavobacterium sp. | reverse complement strand
GCAGGTGTGATGAATAATGAAATGAAATTGGTTCCTCTTGTGGGTGAACAATTTCAGAAATGGTTTAAAAATTTATAATTTATGAGTTTAGAATATTTGGTAAAAGCGCCAAAAGAAGTAAAAGAAAAAAACGGTGCGTTACTTTTAATACACGGGTATGGCAGTAATGAAGAAGATTTGTTTTCTTTTGCACCACAATTACCTGAAGATGTTTATGTGATATCGATTCGTGCACCATACAATTTGCAGCCTTATGGTTATGCTTGGTATGAAATTACTTTTGATGCTGATGAAAATAAGTTTTCAAATAACGAACAGGCCAAAGAATCTTTACAACTAATCGCAAATTTTATTGATGAAATTTCAGAAAAATTACCTTTAGATAAATCGAATATTTCATTAATTGGATTTAGTCAAGGTGCGATTTTAAGTTATGGAATGGCGTTTACATATCCATATAAAATTAATAAAGTTGTGGCTTTAAGCGGTTATTTAAACGAACAAATTTTACCAGAAAATTATGATGTAAATCAAATTAAACATATTAAATTTTTTGTTTCTCACGGCACACAAGACCAAGTAATTCCTGTGGAATGGGCAAGAAAAACAGCACCATATTTAGAAAAATTAGGTTTGCGCATTATGTATAAAGAATATCCTGTAGGACACGGCGTAGCGCCACAAAACTTTTGGGATTTTAAAAATTGGTTAGACTAAAATATACTTTAAATAAAAAACAAAAATGGCTCCGAAATCGGAGCCATTTTTGTTTTACTCAATTAGCGTTATATTATAAAGTGAACATAAGTTAACCATATTCATAGAATTCGATAGTTAAACAATAATATGTCTATGCTATTACAGAATCAAGAGTGACTTTTCAAAAATTACTTTAAAAAATTATAAAACTAATTTATTTATAAATGCTTATATTTGCAGTTAGATACAAATAACAGGTATGATGATTAACAACGAAGAACATAACGATGAAATTGGCAACAATCATATTGCTACAAATACACAAAATCCAATACGAATAGATGCTTTTGAAATTTCTGACGAAGAAAAAATTATAAGAATCAAAAAAGATGTAGAGAATATTCTTCTTACACTTGGAATGGACTTAACAGATGATAGTTTGAAAGGAACACCAAACCGAGTTGCTAAAATGTTTGTAAAAGAAATTTTTGGCGGCTTACATCCAGATAAAAAACCAAGTGCCTCTACATTTGAAAACAAATACAAATATGGCGAAATGCTTGTTGAAAAAAACATTGTAGTATATTCTACTTGTGAACATCATTTATTACCTATTTATGGTAGAGCGCATATTGCTTACATTTCAAACGGAACAGTTGTTGGTTTATCAAAAATGAATCGAATTGTAGAATATTATGCAAAAAGACCTCAAGTTCAGGAACGTTTAACGATTCAAATTGTAAAAGAATTACAAAGTGTTTTAAATACGGAAGATGTGGCTTGTGTTATTGATGCCAAACATATGTGTGTGAACTCAAGAGGTATTAAAGATATTGAAAGCAGCACCGTGACTTCTGAGTTTGGCGGGAAATTTAAAGAAGAAAAAGTAAAAAGAGAATTTTTAGACTATATTAAATTAGATACACGATTTTAATTAGCCCTGATTGCAGTGAAAATCCTTTTTTAATTGTTGACTGAGGTTCTCGAAGGCAACATTTTAAAAAGATTGTAACGGAAAGCAGGAATAGCTTCAAAAAAAATAAAAAAAACATAAATTAAACAAAATGCCACTTTACGAAACCAATCCACTTCAAGTGTATAATTCTTTATCGGGAAAAAAAGAAAATTTTAAATCGATTCACGAAGGTCAAATTGGTATGTATGTTTGTGGACCAACCGTTTACAGCAATGTGCATTTAGGAAATGTAAGAACTTTTATGAGTTTTGACATGATTTATCGTTATTTATTACATTTAGGTTATAAAGTTAGATATGTACGAAATATTACTGATGCCGGACATTTAACAGATGATGGCAATGTAGAAAATGACAGATTTGTCAAACAATCGCGTTTAGAAAAATTAGAACCTATGGAAATTGTACAGAAATATACTGTCGATTTTCATCACGTTTTAGAAACGTTTAATTTGCTACCTCCTACTATTGAACCCACAGCTACTGGTCATATTTTATAACAAATTGAATTGACTCAAAAGTTAATTGAAACCGGTTTTGCTTATGAAAGCAATGGTTCTGTTTATTTTGATGTGTTAGAATATAACAAACGTGGTTTAAATTATGGCGAATTAAGCAATAGAAATATTGAAGAATTATTTGCCAATACCAGAGATTTAGACGGACAAACTGAAAAGAAAAACCCTCAAGATTTTGCACTTTGGAAAAATGCTTCTCCAGCTCATATTATGCGTTGGAACTCACCTTGGGGAGCTGGTTTCCCTGGTTGGCACTTAGAGTGTACGGCTATGAGCACCAAATATTTAGGTGAAACTTTTGACATTCACGGAGGCGGTTTAGATTTAAAATTCCCACATCACGAATGTGAAGTGGCACAAGGTACTGCTTGTAACGGCGTAGCGCCTGTAAAGTATTGGATGCACGCCAATATGTTAACTATGAATGGTTTGCGTATGAGCAAAAGTACTGGAAATTACATTTTACCAATGGAGTTATTAGAAGGTAAAAACGATTTCTTCGAAAAAGAATTTAACCCAAGTGTGGTACGATTTTGTTTTATGCAAGCGCATTATCGAGGTGTTTTAGATATTTCAAATGAAGCAATGCTGGCTAGCGAAAAAGGATATAATCGTTTGATGGAAGCCATAACATTGTTATCTAAAATTGAAACCAATACCTCTTCTTCAGTAGATATTGCATCTTGGAAAAAAGCGTGTTACGATGCGATGAATGACGATTTTAATACCACTATTTTAATGGCTCAATTATTTGAAGCGGTTAGAATCATAAATCTATTAAACGACAAAAAAGAAACAATTTCTGAAACGGATTTAACAGAATTAAAAACCACATTAGAAAGTTTTGTTTTTGATGTTTTAGGATTAACAAATAAAAAAGCTGAAGGAAATAACAATAAATTAGGAAGTGTTATCGAAATGCTAATTGAAATGAGAATGGAAGCAAGAGCCAATAAAAATTGGGCTTTATCTGATGAAATTAGAGATAAATTAGCCGTATTAGACATTCAGTTAAAAGACGGAAAAGAAGGAACGAGTTTTACGTTGTAATTTCGGATTTACGAATTGGGATTTACGATTTACAAAATAAAAATTATGAAGAAACTATTCATTTTTCCATTTATAGTAATT
>NZ_JBIKJI010000194.1:0-3335 GCF_044361065.1 Flavobacterium sp. | reverse complement strand
TAGGCTTACATTATAAAATGTTGGTTGGGAAATTTACTTTTAATCCAGGAGTTACTTTACATCAATTTAATACCAGTGACACCCAATTGAACAGCGTAAATAATATGAGTTTCAATAGAGTTTTACCTGATTTCTTTGCATTATGGCAAATGAAAAAATCACAAACATTATCCTACAATTTTTCATTAACCAATAATTTTACAGATGTCGTAAAATTGGCACAAGGGTATGTGTTTTCAAATTATAACAGTTTATTTAGCGGAAATAGATTCTTAGAAAATTCAATTTCACAAGTACACTCTTTGCGTTTTTTTAAATTTAGTATGTTTAATATGGAAAATATTTCTGCTAATATTACCTATTCAAAACAAACTGAAATTATTACCAATCGTGCTTTATTAACAGGTATTAATCAAGTTTCAAGTTCGGTAAACATCAATTCTAATTTTCCAAATGAGTCGCTTTCAGGATTTTTTAATTATGGAAAATCGTTTGCCCGTTATTTTAAAGCAAATGGAATTGTAAATTTAAGTAAAAGCACAAATAACAATATTCGAGTAAATCCTGATAATTCTGAGTTTATTCAGAACACCAAATCATTTACACAAATTTATGAAATGAAATTTTCAACCAATTTCAAAAAAATACCGAATATTGAATTGGCCTACGAATACAGAATAAACGATTTTCAAAATCAGATAAATTATGTAGATAATCCATCGGTAACGCTAGAATATTTCTTTTTAGATGCCTTTTCATTTACATCTGAATACAATTTCTTTCACAACAGAGATAAAGCGAAAACTTTTGATACTGAATATGATTTCTTAACCGCATCCTTATCATACCAAAAAAGAGATAGTAAATTTGAGTATAAAGTAAGTGCTACCAACTTATTAAACACAACAGCACTAAACGACAATAGTTTTAATGCCTTAGGTGGTTCTACAAACTTTTCGAGTTTTTATGTACAACCTCGTTTTGTAGTTTTTAGCTTAAAATACGTGTTATAATTAATACAACTATAAAACCAAAAACCCCGATTTGTATCAAAAACAAATCGGGTTTTTTATTGAATAAAAGAATTACATCCCTGTTCGAATGGCTTCTACAGGATCTAATCTTGAAGCTGAAATAGCGGGTAAAATCCCTGAAATTAATCCGATAATTATGGACAAACTTGAGCCTAATAAAATATTAAAAGAACTCAAAACAAACTCGAAATCTAATACGTTTGTTAAAACTAAGGCAATTAACCAAACCAAAACAATTCCAATTAATCCACCAAACATTGCCAAAATAACAGCTTCAAATAAAAATTGAAACAAGATGAATCGGTTTTTTGCGCCTAAAGCTTTTTGAATTCCAATTAAATTAGTGCGTTCTTTAACAGAAACAAACATAATATTTGCAATTCCGAAACCACCAACTAAAAGAGAAAAAATACTTATTCCCCATCCTGCAATATTCATTTTGCCAATAATGTCATCAATAAAATTGGTAAAACCAGACAGAATATTTACAAAAAAACTATTAATTTCTCCCGCTCGCAAACCTCTTATATTCCTCATTTTATTAGTCAATTCCGCTTTAAATTCTTCAATATCAACTCCGGCTTTTGGTTTGATTAAAATGGCTGGCGTAAAAATAACACTGTTATCACCATATAGTTTTCTCATATTATTTACAGGTAAAAAAACAGCCACATCATTAGAATCCCCAAAGGCGTTTTGACCCATTTTTTTCAACACACCAATTACTGTAAAACGTTGACCGTAAAGTCTAATTTGCTTTCCAATAGGTTCGTTACCTTTAAATAAACCTTCTGCAACTTCACTTCCAATTACAATTACTGATGTACCTGAATTGGATTCGACTTCATTAAACAATCTACCCTTCTCGACTTTAAATGGTTCAATTTCAAAAAATTCATTTGTAGAAGGCTTCACTCGAATAGAATTTACTGTATTGTCGTCATATTTAATACTTTGATTTTTCGTAAAAAAATTAAATGAAATTTTATCAATATCAGGCATACTTTTTTGCAAATATTGATATTCATCGTATTTTACCTGCGGAAATTGGTCGCGCTTCCATTTTTCAACTTCCGTTGGTCCAAAAGAATATTTAAATAAATAAATGGTGTTTTTATCCATTCCGTCTAAACTGTCAACAATATTTTTCTTCAATGAATCCACTGCTGCTAAAACCGCAATAATAGAAAAAATACCTACAGTAACTCCAAGTAAAGAAAGAAACGTTCGTAATTTATTACTTCTCAGTGCATTAAAAGCAAAAGCATAACTTTCTTTAAGTAAACGAATATATAGTATCATAAAATGTATATCTTAAATATTTGTAGTCAAAAAGGAATATTTGTTACAATTTTTAGAGGAAAATTATTTAGAAATGTTTCTCATTTACAGTTTATAACTATTGGATTTTCTTAATCAAATTGTTACTTTTGCAGTTCAAAACAAACAACAACATAATGACTCACACAAAACAAATCAAATCGGCATTAATTTCTGTATTTGACAAAACTGGTTTAGAACCAATCATTAAAGCACTTCATCAAAATAATGTAACAATTTATTCTACAGGTGGTACCGAAGATTTTATTAAAAATTTACAAGTTCCTGTTGTAGCTGTAGAAGATGTAACTTCTTATCCTTCTATTTTAGGCGGTAGAGTAAAAACCTTACATCCAAAAATTTTTGGTGGAATTTTAAACCGTCAAGATCACGAAGGCGACGTAGCCCAAATGACAGAATTTGATATTCCTCAAATTGATTTGGTAATTGTAGATTTATATCCATTTGAAAAAACGGTTGCTTCAGGAGCAAGTGAAGCTGATAGTATCGAAAAAATTGATATTGGTGGGATTTCATTAATTCGCGCTGCAGCGAAAAACTTTAAAGATACTGTGATTGTGGCATCTGTAGATGAATATGCTACTTTCTTGAATTTTTACTCTGAAAATCAAGGCGCTACTTCTATTGAACAAAGAAAATTGTTGGCTACTAAAGCGTTTCATACCTCATCAAATTACGATACGGCCATTTTTAATTACTTCAATACTGAAGATACTTATTTAAAAATTAGCGAAGAAAAAGGGCAAATTTTACGTTATGGTGAAAACCCACATCAAAAAGGATTTTTCTTTGGAGATTTTGATAAAATGTTTACCAAACTTCACGGAAAAGAATTGTCTTATAATAATTTATTAGACGTTGATGCTTCTGTAAATTTAATAAATGAGTTCAAACATAACGATCCAACTTTTGCTATTTTAAAACACAATAACGCATGTGGTTTGGCTACAAGAGCTACGA
>NZ_JBIKJI010000192.1:0-3369 GCF_044361065.1 Flavobacterium sp. | reverse complement strand
ATGTCGTTTGAAGGATCGCTTAAAAGTGCTGAAAGGCCTCTTCCTAACACAGGTTTTTTTACTGCTTTTGTCATTAGTTACTACTGTTTTTCTTGATAATTTCTTCTGCTAAATTTAAGTAATTTGCAGCTCCTTTGCTTGTTGCATCATAATTTATAATGCTTTCTCCAAAACTTGGTGCTTCACTTAATTTTATATTTCTTTGAATAATAGTCGAAAACACCATATTATTAAAATGCTTTTGAACTTCTTCAACTACCTGATTTGATAATCGTAAACGGGTATCGTACATAGTTAAAAGTAATCCTTCAATATCTAAACTTGGATTATGAATTTTTTGTACACTTTTTATTGTGTTTAATAGTTTTCCTAAACCTTCTAATGCAAAATATTCACATTGAATAGGAATTACAACGCTATCTGCAGCGGTTAACGCATTTAACGTTAATAAACCTAAAGATGGTGCGCAGTCAATAATTATATAATCATATTCCTCCTTAATTTCTTGTAAGGCTTGTTTTAGCATATATTCTCTATTGTCTTTGTCAACCAATTCAATTTCTATGGCAACTAAGTCTATGTGAGCGGGTATAATCCAAACATTTGGTGCGCTACTAGGAATAACGCCTTCTTCTGCTGTATTACTATGTTCTATTATTTGGTAGGTGCCAATTTCAACACTTTCCACGTCAATTCCTAACCCAGAACTTGCATTGGCTTGCGGATCGGCATCAATTAAAAGTACCTTTTTTTCCAAAACACCTAATGCCGCGGCAAGATTTATCGAAGTTGTTGTTTTTCCTACCCCGCCCTTTTGATTGGCAATTGCAATGATTTTACCCATTTTTTCTTTTAAAATTTTAGAAGCGTAAAAATACAATTTTTTATGGTATAACCAACCCAATTTTATTAACAATACGTTAAAGTCTTTATTTCAGTATATCTTTGCTGTAAAAATTATTTTTTTTGTAAATTTGACAATTAATTATTTAAGAGTGGTAGAAGAAAAAGTTATTTTAGTTGATGCAAATGACAATCCAATTGGATTGATGAATAAGCTTGAAGCACATGAAAAAGCAGTTTTGCACAGAGCCTTTTCTGTTTTTATTTTAAATGATAAAAATGAGTTGATGTTGCAACAACGTGCGCATCATAAATACCATTCTCCTTTATTGTGGACCAATACTTGTTGTAGTCATCAAAGAGAAAATGAAACAAATATTCAAGCTGGCACCAGACGACTTCGAGAAGAAATGGGTTTTGAAACAGAACTAAAAGAAATGTTTCATTTTATTTATAAAGCTCCATTTGATAACGGGTTAACCGAACACGAATTAGATCATGTTATGCTTGGTTATTATTACGAAATGCCCGATATTAATAAAGATGAAGTAGAAAGTTGGAAATGGATGAAGATTGAAGAAGTAAAAAATGACATGATTGCAAATCCGAATCTTTACACCGTTTGGTTTAAAATAATATTTGAGGAATTTTATCATCATTTTGATGACAATAAATAAAAAAATGAAAGTAACAGTAAGTAGAAAAGCACATTTTAATGCTGCACATAGGTTATATCGAAAAGATTGGTCTATGGAACAAAACGATGCCATTTTCGGTAAATGCAACAATCCAAATTATCACGGGCACAACTACGAATTAATTGTCAGTGTTACGGGTGAAATTGATCAGGAAACTGGTTTTGTAATTGATGTTAAAATTTTATCAGATTTAATAAAAGAACATATAGAAAATGCGTTTGACCATAAAAACTTAAATTTGGATGTTCCCGATTTTGAAAATTTAAATCCAACAGCCGAAAATATTTCAGTTGTTATTTGGCAAAAATTAAGAACACATATTAATTTAAATTTAGATTTAGAAGTCGTTTTATATGAAACGCCACGTAATTTTGTAACTTATAGAGGCGAATAAATGTTGTTTTATCCTTTACTTTTCAAACCCATTTTTAAAGAACGAATTTGGGGAGGTACCAAACTAAAAGAAGTTTTAAATAAATCTTTTGATGGCAGCCAAATTGGCGAAAGCTGGGAGTTAACAACTGTAGAAAATGATATTAGTGTTGTTGTTAATGGAGCATTTGAAGGATTGAATTTAAATCAATTAATTGAAAAATACCCTACAGAGTTATTAGGCATAAAGTCCATTCAATATTTCGGAAATAATTTTCCTTTACTTTTTAAATTTATTGACGCCAAAGAAGACTTGTCTATTCAAGTACATCCAAACGATGCATTGGCAAAAGAGCGGCACAATTCTTTTGGTAAAACCGAAATGTGGTTTGTAATGCAAGCCGATGATAATGCAAGATTGGTTGTTGGATTTAAAGACAAAACAAATAAAAAAGAGTATCAAGAACATTTAGAAAATAAAACATTAGTTGCAGTTTTAAATGAAACTCCTGTAAAAGTAGGCGATGCTTTTTTTCTGGAAACAGGTACCGTTCACGCTATTGGTGCGGGTGTTTTAATTGCAGAAATTCAACAAACAAGCGACATTACCTATCGATTATATGATTGGGATAGGGTAGATGCAAATGGAGTTGGTAGAGAATTACATACAGATTTAGCTCTTGATGCAATAAACTTTGAACCTAAAAATACTAAATTAGACTACGAAGTCGTTAAAAATAAGTCAGTTAATTTAGTAGAATGTCCGTTTTTTAAGACCAATATTTTACAAATTTCAGATATTTACAATTGGAAAAAAACGAAAGAATCGTTTACGGTTTTGATGTGTACAGAAGGAAGTTTCACTATTATTATGCTACATTTTAAAGCTGAATTTAAAAAAGGGGATACTATATTAATTCCAGCTATAATTGATGGTTTTGAAATTATTGGTGAAGCAACTCTATTGGAAATTACAATTTAATTAGCAGCGTATTGATATATTGTTTACTTTTGCATCATAATTTTTAAAAATAAGAAAATGGCAAGCGTTAAAAACTTGAAAAAAGAAATTAACTACGTTTTAGGAGATATCTTAAACATAGTATATATTTGGGAAATGACTTCTACAGGAAAACCAACTGAATCTTCAGAGGCTTTAGTAGGAGATATTTACGATACATTTGATGCATTAATGGTAAAAGTAAACCAAAAAAATGTTGAAAATAAAAAAGCACATTACAAATTAGTAAAAGCTGAATTCGAAGTTGCTGCAAATCAATTTGTTGCAAAAGTGAACGAATTAAACTAAAAAAAATCGCAAAAAAAAAGTTTATTTTTTTTGCAAATTAAATTATCAAGACTATATTTGCACTGCAAAATGAGTCGCCGGTGTAGCTCAGCTGGCTAGAGCAGCTGATTTGTAATCAGCAGGTCGTGGGTTCGAGTCCCTCCACTG
>NZ_JBIKJI010000048.1:0-12802 GCF_044361065.1 Flavobacterium sp. | reverse complement strand
CCGTATTAGATATTCAGTTAAAAGACGGAAAAGAAGGAACGAGTTTTACGTTGTAATTTCGGATTTACGAATTGGGATTTACGATTTACAAAATAAAAATTATGAAGAAACTATTCATTTTTCCATTTATAGTAATTATTCGGTTTTATCAGATTGTAATTTCGCCTTTAACGCCGGCAACTTGTAGGTTTGCTCCTACTTGTTCGAATTACAGTAAAGAAGCATTAGAAAAACATGGCATTTTAAAAGGAAGTTGGCTCGCTATAAAAAGAATTACAAGTTGTCACCCATGGGGAAAAAGTGGTTACGATCCAGTTCCTTAAAAAGTGACTTCGATTGCCTCAGTCACCGCTGCTTAAAAATCTCGAAAGTAACCGTTGCTTGAGACTCTCGGAATCACCAGTTCAAGAAGCTCTAAAAAGTAACCGTTGCTTGAGACTCTCGAAAGCAACATAAATAAATATAAAAAATTAAACATATAAAAAACAATATTCGGTAATCCTTTTAAACTTTTAAACCTATAAACATTTAAACTAAAAAATTATGATTTGGAATCCAACAGAAGGTATCGATTTAGGTTTTTTCATGATTCGTTTTTACAGCTTAACGTGGGTAACTGCTTTTGCTTTGGGCTGGTACATTACTAAATTTATCTTCCAAAGAGAAAAAGAGTCTATAGAAAAATTAGATAATTTATTTGTATACACCATAGTAGCTACAATGCTTGGTGCACGTTTAGGTCATGTTATTTTTTATCAACCAGAATTATTCTCACAAGACCCTTTAAGTGTTTTATTACCTATAAGCACAAAACCAGAATTACATTTTACAGGTTTTAGTGGATTAGCCAGTCATGGTGCAGCAATTGCTATTATTATTACGATGTATTACATCAAAACAAAAGTGCTACAACGTCCGTTATTATGGATTTTAGATAGAATTGTAATTCCTGTTGCTTCAGGAGCCGTTTTTATTCGTTTAGGAAACTTTATGAATTCTGAAATTTTTGGAAAAGAAACATCAAAAGACACTTTTATGGCTATGAAATTTGTGAAAGGTGAAGATAATTTACCGCCGCAAGTAGCCTCGCAATTAACAAATATACCAGACGGAACACAAGCCTATAATGCGATTGCAAATGATGTTCAGTTTAAAGGTATTTTAGACAAAATTCCTTACAGATATCCAGCTCAATTATTTGAAGCCTTATTATACATTCCTGTTTTCTTTATCTTATTTTATATGTATTGGAGAACAGATGCCAGAAACAAACCAGGTTTATTATTTGGAACGTTTTTAGTATTACTTTGGTCGGTTCGTTTCTTTGTGGAATTTGTAAAAGACAGTCAAGGTGGCTTTGAAGAATATTCAATGTTCAATGCCTTATCTACTGGGCAATGGTTGAGTATTCCTTTTATCATACTTGGGTTTTATTTCATTTATGCTTCTCAAAAGAAAAAAGTTATCTAATACTATTATACAGAAATAAAAAAAGGCAAACTCTAAATTAGATGTTTGCCTTTTTTTGTTTTTATCCTCTAAATTTCCATTCAAATTCGTCTTTATCATTGATGATTGCACCAATTTCTACTTCAACTATTTCGTCATAATCGACGTGGAAAAACAACCAATTGTCTTCGTTAAAATAAATATCAATCCCTTCTTCTGAATCTTTTTCAAACTTGGTGATTTTGTTTAGTGCTAAATCGCCATTTACTAAATCCCACACTTTATTTATTATGGTAGTCCCAAATAATTTAATGTCTGGATGTGTAGTCGTAATATAGCCCAATTTCATGTCTTCCTCAATATAAAACGTCAACTTCATACGTTCTTTGTTATACACATAAATCGTATTGTTTTCGTCGTCTGTAAACGTTTTATTTGGTTTTCCGTATAACGCTTCTACGTATTTTGGAGTCATACCAAATTCTAATCTATCAATTCCGTTTTTTAATTTAATTTCCATGGCTTTAGGTTTTATACTAACAAAGTTAGGGTTTTTAAATATTGAATTTGCAAATAATTTCTAAATTAATAATTTTCACCGCAGATTCGCAGATTATCTGTATAGATAAAATCTGTGAATCTGTGGTAAAATAATATTAAAAAACCACGAAAATCAAATGAAATTCGTGGTTTAATATATTTATATAAAATCTAATTATATTTTGGTACGTTTTCTTTCCGTTTCCGTCAAATAAATTTTTCTTAAACGAATCGATTTTGGTGTACACTCTACATATTCATCTTTTTGAATGTATTCTAAAGCTTCTTCTAATGAGAAAATAACTGGAGGAATAATTCTTGCTTTTTCATCATTTCCAGATGAACGAACGTTAGATTGTTTTTTCTCTTTCGTTACGTTGACACACATATCATCACCACGAGAGTTTTCACCAATAACTTGACCTTCGTAAATTTCAGCATTTGGTTCTACAAAAAACTTACCTCTATCTTGTAATTTATCAATAGAATAAGGTATTGCTTTTCCTTTTTCCATAGAAATTAACGAACCTTTGTTACGTCCAGAAATTTCTCCTTTATACGGTTCATATCCTATAAAACGGTGAGCCATAATAGCTTCACCTGCAGTAGCAGTAAGTAATTGGTTACGTAATCCAATAATTCCACGAGATGGAATATTGAATTTTATAATCATACGTTCCCCTTTAGTTTCCATACTTAACATTTCACCTTTACGTAAAGTTACAAACTCTACAGCTCTACCTGATAAACTTTCCGGTAAATCGATAGTTAATTCTTCAATTGGCTCACATTTAACACCATCAACTTCTTTAATGATAACTTGTGGTTGTCCAATTTGTAATTCGTAACCTTCTCTTCTCATAGTTTCAATAAGTACCGATAAGTGTAATACACCACGTCCAAAAACCATGAATTTATCTGCAGAATCCGTCTCACCCATTCTCATGGCTAAATTTTTCTCTAACTCTTTTTCTAATCTTTCTCTAATATGACGAGACGTTACAAATTTACCTTCTTTACCAAAAAATGGTGAATCGTTAATTGTAAACAACATACTCATTGTTGGTTCGTCAATTGCAATAGAAGTTAAGGCTTCAGGGTTTTCAAAATCTGCAATAGTATCACCAATTTCAAAACCATCTACACCAATAATGGCACAAATATCTCCAGCAATTACACTTTCTACTTTCTTACGACCTAAACCTTCAAAAGTGTGTAACTCTTTAATTTTTGATTTTGTAATAGTACCATCACGTTTTACCAACGAAATGTTCATTCCTTCTTTTAATTCGCCTCTTTCTAATCTACCAATCGCGATACGACCAGTAAATGCTGAGAAATCTAAAGATGTAATTAACATTTGAGGTGTTCCTTGTCCAACATTTGGAGCTGGTACATGCTCGATAACCATATCTAATAATGCTTCAACATTATCCGTTACATTTTCCCAATGATCCGACATCCAGTTATTTTTAGCTGAACCATAAACTGTTGGAAAATCTAATTGTGCTTCTGTAGCGCCTAATTCGAACATTAAGTCGAATACTTTTTCGTGAACTTCTTCTGGCGTACAGTTTTCTTTATCTACTTTATTAATAACTACGCAAGGTTTTAAACCTAAATCGATCGCTTTTTGTAATACGAAACGCGTTTGTGGCATTGGTCCTTCAAAAGCATCTACTAACAAACATACACCATCGGCCATGTTTAATACACGCTCTACTTCTCCACCAAAATCGGCGTGACCAGGCGTATCAATAATATTAATTTTAGTTCCTTTATAAGAAACAGAAACGTTTTTAGAAGTAATTGTAATACCTCTTTCACGCTCTAAGTCGTTATTATCTAAGATTAAATCTCCAGTATTTTCGTTATCACGGAACAATTGACAGTGATACATAATTTTATCAACCAATGTAGTTTTACCGTGGTCAACGTGGGCAATAATTGCAATGTTTCTAATAGATGACATATATTCTTTTTTTGAAAGTGCAAAGGTACGTTTATTATCTTGATATTCAAACAACTATTCATTTAGTTTACATTTTAATAAATTTAGAAGTAAAATGTTTCATTTTCAATATATTAAAATTAATAAGTATTACTAATCTGTTACCTTCGAGAACCTCAGGCAACAGATAAATAAAGGATAATAAACAAAAAAAGTCCTGATTTTCATCAGGACTTTTAAATTATCTTAAGTTACTATTATAATTTAGCAACTAATTTTGTTAACTTAGATTTTAAGTTTGACGCTTTATTAGCATGAATAATGTTTTTCTTAGCTAATTTGTCAATCATTGAAATAACAACAGGTAATTTCGCTGCAGCTTCTGCTTTTACAGTTGCTAAACGAATTGCTTTAATTGCATTACGTGTCGTTTTGTGTTGGTATTTATTCAATACTCTTCTTTTCTCGTTGCTTCTAATTCTTTTTAAAGCTGACTTATGATTTGCCATTTTTTTATATTTTAAATGTAAATAACTATTTTATGCATTAGTAGAAAAATAAGAAAAGCCTCCCACAATTGATTTTAAAAACCAATCACTTCAGTTTTAACTAACAAAACAAGTAAAGGAGACACCAAAACCCATTTCATAAAACCATTTCAAAACTAATTTGTAGTCCGTAGGGGAATCGAACCCCTCTTACCAGGATGAAAACCTGGCGTCCTAACCGATAGACGAACGGACCAGTAACTGATTTAATGTTTCAGTAAAAACAGTGTAGTCCGTAGGGGAATCGAACCCCTCTTACCAGGATGAAAACCTGGCGTCCTAACCGATAGACGAACGGACCATTACATTTCCGTAATGCGAGTGCAAAAATACAACTATTTTTTATTTGTGCAATACCTAATGTGAAAATTTTCAGTTTTTTTGAAAACCTTCGTTTAATGCTCTATTTATAAGACATTTATTAAAAATAGAAATTCCAAATCTAAAATTCCAAATCTAAAATTCCAAATCGTAAATCGTAAATCGTAAATCGTAAATCGCTTAATACGCTTTTGCGAATAAAACCCTTCCTTTTGATGGTGCTCCAGAGAAAATACAAACGCCGGCTTCTTCTACTCTATCTAAAGGAATACATCTAATCGTTGCTTTGGTTTCCTCTTTAATTTTCTCTTCGGTTGCAGCGGTTCCATCCCAATGCGCAGAAACAAAACCTGTTTTATGTTCTAAAACATCTTTAAATTCAACATACGAATTCACTTCTGTAGTATGTTCAGTACGATAATCTATAGCTTTATTAAATAAATCATTCTGAATTTGCTCTAATAAATCTTGAATATACGATACAATTCCATCAGCAGGTTTTACTTCTTTGGTTAAAGTATCTCTTCGTGCTACTTCAAAAGTTCCGTTTTCTAAATCTTTCGGACCAATAGCTAAACGAACTGGCACACCTTTTAATTCCCATTCTGCAAATTTAAAACCAGGTTTTTGAGTGGTTCTGTTATCAAATTTTACAGAAATATTAAGTTTTTTGAATTGCGCAACTAAACCATTTGCTACTTCAGAAATACGTTCAAATTCTTCGTCAGTTCTAAAAATCGGAACGATAACTACTTGAATTGGCGCTACGTTTGGCGGTAAAACCAGTCCATTATCATCAGAATGTGTCATTACTAAAGCCCCCATTAAACGAGTAGAAACACCCCAAGACGTTCCCCAAACATATTCTTGCTTCCCTTCTTGATTGGTGAATTTTACATCAAATGCTTTGGCAAAATTTTGACCTAAAAAGTGCGAAGTTCCAGCTTGTAATGCCTTTCCGTCCTGCATTAGAGCCTCTATACAATACGTTTCATCTGCTCCAGCAAAACGTTCTGTTTCTGTTTTTAATCCTTTTACAACAGGAATCGCCATAAAATTTTCAGCAAAATCAGCATAAACGTGCATCATTTTTTCTGATTCATCTAATGCTTCTTCTTTAGTAGCGTGTGCGGTATGCCCTTCTTGCCATAAAAATTCGGCAGTTCTTAAAAACAAACGCGTTCTCATTTCCCAACGCACTACATTTGCCCATTGGTTAATTAATAAAGGTAAATCACGATAAGATTGTACCCATCCTTTATATGTACTCCAAATTATGGCTTCAGAAGTTGGTCGGACAATTAGTTCTTCTTCTAACTTCGCATTTGGATCCACCATTAATTTACCTGGTTTATCTGGATCGTTTTTTAATCTATAATGAGTAACAATAGCACATTCTTTTGCAAAGCCTTCTGCGTTTTTTTCTTCCGCTTCAAACATACTTTTTGGTACAAATAATGGAAAATATGCATTACTATGACCGGTTTCTTTAAACATTTTATCTAATTCAGCCTGCATTTTTTCCCAAATTGCATAACCGTATGGTTTAATTACCATACAACCTCTTACCCCTGAATTCTCAGCTAAATCAGCCTTTACGACCAATTCGTTATACCAAGCAGAATAATCTTCGCTTCTAGTTGTTAAATTTTTACTCATTTTTATAATATTGGCACAAAATTTGTTTAATTTGTATTAATTTAGTGGTACAAAACTACTTAATTTTGTAAAGACCAACAATAAAAATTAATATATATGAAAACAAATCGCATTTTTCAGCTAAAAACACTTAGATTTTTAAGTCTAATTGTAGGTACTATCACAGTAGTAAGTTGTGGTTCGTATCAAAATTCGTCGTATTATGATGATGATGGCGTTTATGGTCCTGATAATTCAGATAAAGCAAAACGAGTGGTACAAAACGAAACCAGTTCAGGTTCTTACAGCAATGCCTATGCTCAACAATTTAAAAGTATGAAAGAAGAGTTTGGACCTACAGAAGTATTAACGGATGTAGACAACTATAAATCAGCACCCGACACGGTATATGTTCAAGAAAATGGAACTAGATATGGTGGATGGGGTGAAAACCCAACCAACAATAATATTGTAATTGTAAATGATAATTGGGGTTGGAACAACTGGGGTTGGAACAACTGGGGAATGAACGGATGGGGTTGGAATGGCTGGTATGGCAATAACTGGGGAATGAACGGTTGGGGTTGGAATGGCTGGTATGGTAACAACTGGGGAATGAACGGTTGGGGTTGGAATGGCTGGTATGGTAACGGTTGGGGCTGGAATGGCTGGTATGGCAATAACTGGGGAATGAACGGTTGGGGCTGGAATGGTTGGTATGGTGGCGGCAGAAATGTGGTAATCAATAACGGACCTCGTGGTGGCTATATAAATAATAATGGTAATTCTGGAAGACTAACTTCTGGAAGAGTTGGAAATAGTATTGGAAGCCCTAGAACTCAAATTGGTCAAACTAGAGGAAATTCAATCGGTACACCTAGAACTCAAACTTCAGAACCGAGAACTTTTACTCCAAGAGGAAACACAAATACAGGAACGCCTAGAGCACCTATTTCTGATCCAAGAACTTATAATCCGAGAGGAAACACCAATACTGGAACTCCGAGAACACAAACCTCAGAACCTAGAACATACACTCCAAGAAATGAAACCCCTAGAAGTGAAGCGCCAAGAACAATATCTACACCTAGAAGTTCCGACTTTGGTGGCGGAAGAAGTTCAGGAGGATTTGGCGGAGGCGGCTCTACTGGTGGAGGCGGAAGATCTGGCGGCGGTGGTCGTGGAGGAAGATAATAAACAAGTCTAAAAAATACCTGCTTGAAACTTTCAGGCAGGTTAAAAATATAATTTTAAACATATGAAAAAGATACTATTTTCTTTATTAATAGGAAGTGCTTTTACTGTTAGCGCACAAGAAACCACTATGTCTGATGCATTACGTTACGGCATACAAAATTTAAATGGTACTGCCAGATACAGAGCAATGGGTGGTGCATTTGGTGCTGTTGGAGGCGATTTGTCAGCTATAAATAGTAACCCAGCAGGTTCTTCAATTTTTAATTACAATCAAGCCACAATATCCCTTTCTAGTTTCAATAAAAGCAATACAGCTAATTATTTTGGAACAAATACTAAATCAAACGATAATTCTTTAGACATTAATCAATTGGGTGCAGTATTTGTTTTTAATGATAATCAAGCAAAAAGTGGATGGAAAAAATTTGCTTTAGGGTTGAATTATGAAAACGCTAATAATTTTGATGACTTTATTGTAAGTGAAGGTACAAATCCGTTCAACTCAATGGACAGTTATTTTTTACGATTTGCAAATGCTAGAACGGGTAATATTGGAGGAAATTATTATGAAGATTTAGATTTCATTGACCAACAAGCCCTTTTAGGTTACGATTCGTATCTGATTGATTATGACTCCGCAACTGATAATTATTATACCAATGTGCCTGGTGGAGGTAAATATTTTCATAAAAATACTATACAAGCCAAAGGTTATAATGGGAAATTTACAATGAACTTTTCTGGTGCTTACGAAGATAGATTATATGTAGGTATGAATATGAATTTTCATTTTACAGATTATTTAAGATCTTCCTCTTTGTACGAAAGTAATTTAAATGCTTTTTATACTACTGGATTTAGCATTGACACGGCACGTTTCAACAACGAATTGTATACATACGGTTCTGGGTTTTCTATGAACTTTGGAGCCATTTATAAAGCGAATCAAAACATCAGATTAGGATTGGCATACGAAACACCAACTTGGTATCGCTTAAATGATGAATTAACACAAAGCATTTCAACAAATTATTACAATGCTACAAATACAACTATGAATCAGGCATTCGTAAATCCAAATGCTGTCAATGTATATCCAACCTATAAAATTCAAACACCGAGTATATTAACAAGCAGTGCTACTGTTTTATTTGGTAAAAAAGGATTGTTAAGTGTGGATTATATTTCAAAAAACTTTGCAAAAACACAATTTAAACCTAATAGCGAAATCATTTTTAGTACTTTAAATACGCAAATAAAAAACGAACTTCAAGATAGTTATGAACTACGAATTGGTGGTGAATACAAAATAAAACAATGGAGCGTTAGAGGCGGGTATCGCTTTGAACAAAGTCCTTACAAAGTAAAAACCGCTTTTGGTGATGTAACAAGTTATTCTAGTGGTTTAGGATATAATTTCGGAAATTCTAAATTAGATATTTCGTATACTAACGAAAATCGTGAAAGAACAGAAGCCTTATTAACTTCTGGCTTAAATGATACGGCAAGAATTAAAAATAAAAACAATAATGTCACTTTAACGTATGTGGTAAATTTTTAAATCACACACAAATATTTCACAAATGTCGCTTTACTTCAAGTTTAGCGACATTTTTTTATTAATTTTGCACCCTGAAACAAAACAAATACTATGAGAACCAAGTCTTTAAAGAAAAATAAAATCAACGTCATTACCTTAGGTTGTTCTAAAAACGTATATGATAGTGAAGTTTTAATGGGACAACTTCGTGCCAACGGAAAAGAAGTAACACACGAAGCCACAAAAGACGAAGGAAATATCATAGTAATTAATACGTGTGGTTTTATTGATAATGCAAAAGAAGAATCGGTAAATACGATTTTAGAATATGCCGAAAAGAAAGAACAAGGTTTAGTAGATAAAGTTTTTGTTACAGGTTGTTTATCTGAACGATACAGACCCGATTTAGAAAAAGAAATTCCAAATATTGATCAGTTTTTTGGTACTACAGAATTACCTTTACTATTAAAAGCATTAGGTGCCGATTATAAACACGAATTAATTGGGGAACGTTTAACCACAACGCCTAAAAATTACGCCTATTTAAAAATTGCTGAAGGTTGCGATAGACCTTGTAGTTTTTGTGCGATTCCTTTAATGAGAGGAAAACACAAGTCTACTCCTATTGAACATTTGGTGATTGAAGCAGAAAAATTAGCAAAAAATGGGGTTAAAGAATTAATTTTAATTGCACAAGATTTAACCTATTACGGTTTAGATTTATACAAAAAAAGAAATTTAGCTGAACTTTTAGAAGCCTTAGTTAAAGTGGAAGGAATTGAATGGATTCGATTACATTACGCCTTCCCTACTGGTTTTCCAATGGACGTTTTAGAATTAATGAAACGCGAACCAAAAATTTGTAATTATTTAGATATTCCGCTACAACACATTTCAGATAGCATTTTAAAATCGATGCGACGCGGAACGACTCAAGAAAAAACAACGAATTTAATTAAAGACTTTAGAGCGTTAGTTCCTGAAATGACCATTAGAACAACTTTAATTGTAGGGTATCCTGGCGAAACTGAAGAAGATTTCAATATACTTAAAAATTGGGTTGAGGAAATGCGTTTCGAACGTTTGGGTTGCTTTACCTATTCTCACGAGGAAAACACACACGCCTATTTATTAGAAGACGATGTTCCAGAAGAAGTAAAACAAGACCGAGCCGCACAAATTATGGACATTCAAGCACAAATTTCTTGGGAAATAAATCAAGAAAAAATTGGACAAACATTTAAATGTGTCATCGACAGAAAAGAAGGCGAACATTTTGTTGGAAGAACGGAATTTGACAGTCCAGATGTAGATAATGAAGTATTAATAGACGCTTCAAAATTCTATTTAAAAACTGGAGATTTCGTAAATTTAAAAATCAATGACGCTACAGAATTTGATTTGTATGCGGAGCCTGTATAAAAGTAAACTCTAAACCTTTTTACTTTTACCTTTTGCCTTTTACCTTAAAGAAAACCTAATTCAACTGTTCACTGAAAATAGCAATTAATGTATGTGCATCCACAATATGATTTGGCGACTCTTCAATTAGTTTTAAAACGCGTTTCATCGCATACGGATTTAGTCCCATATGAATGCCAATTTCATTAATTTTTATAATTTCTCTTTCGTGCAAAAGATTATCACAACGCATTAATAAAGCCAAACGATAAAACTGACAAATTCGGTTCATTTCGTCTTTTATTACTTTAACTTCACCTTTATTTTCGTATAATTTCAATAAAGTAGCTTTATCAATTTGTAATTCATAGGCTACAATTTCAATAAAATCATATTCTTTATCGTGTAATTCGCCGTCAATTAAAGCAAACGAAATCATTTCTTGCAACAAACTAATTTTTTCTTGAGTAGTTTCCATCAAAATTATTACTTTTATATCCAGTTGGATGTAATTATTAAAAGTGTTTTTATTTTACTTTTTTTTTGCCACGAATTCTCGAATATTTGAAAATTTTAGTAAAAATTAGTTCATCTTTGATGAAAATTCGAATTAAATAGAGATTGCAATACAAAAAATTCGAAAATTAGTGGCTAAATAAAATATAATGCTAATTAGACCCAAAGGGTTTTTATAGTAATCTTCAAATATAAAAAAATGCAACAATTTTTAAGACTATTTCTATTCTTTTTTTTGATTTCTATTACGAAAACAGTAGCACAAAAGCGATTTTCCACATTTGAAATAGACGCACCACAGCTTCAAACCAAAAAGAAAATTTGGGTGTATTTACCTCTAAATTACGAAAAATCCAATAAAAAATATCCCGTAATTTATATGCACGATGCCCAAAATTTATTTGATGTAAAGGCTTCATATGCTGGAGAATGGAACATTGATGAAACCTTAGATAGTTTGAAAGCGAAAGTCATTATCATTGGTATTGAACACGGAAATGAAAAACGCATAGACGAACTTACTCCGTATAAAAACGAAAAATATGGCGGCGGAAATGCCAATGCCTACTTAGAATTTATTGTAAAAACAGTAAAACCTCATATTGATTCAACCTACAGAACCAAAACAAACGCAAAAAACACGGGTATTTGGGGCAGTTCACTTGGTGGATTGGTTTCTTTTTACGCAGCTTTGCAATATCCAGAGGTTTTTGGAAAGGTAGGTTGCTTCTCGCCTGCTTTTTGGATTAACAAAAAAGAAATTTTTGAAAAAATGGAGCACATACCAAAATTTACTACCAAAATTTATTTGCTTTGTGGCGATAAAGAAGATAGCGGTGCAATGGTTTCTGATATGAAAGAAATGGAAACAATAATCAATTCAAAACGCTGTGAATGCCAAAAGCTAAATAAATCAGTAATCGTAAAAGAGGGCGAACATAACGAAAAATTATGGCGAAATGCATTTGCAAAAGCGTATCTTTGGCTTTTCTGATAAAATTGATTTACGATTTACGATTTACGATTTACGAATAACAAACCATAAACAATAAAATGAATAACAACGATATCTTCAAAAAACTACGTGTAGCATTACAATTACGTGATGACCAAATAGTTGAAATTTTAAATTTAGTCGATTTTAAAATGTCGAAAGGCGAATTAGGTGATATTTTCCGTGCGGAAGACCACGCTAATTTTATGGAATGTGGCGACCAAGTACTTCGTAATTTCTTAAACGGATTAATTATTCATTTACGTGGGACAAAGGAAAACCCAAAAAATCCACGTGAAGTAATTAAGTCGCACAAAGATTACGAAACACAAACAGAACGAACAGATAAAACCATTTACGAACCGAAAAAACCATATAATAAAACGGATAGTAAAACACAGTTTAAACCAAGAACTGGCGACAAAAAGGATTTTAAACCAAAAACCGGTGAAAGTTCAGATAAAAAACCAGCGTTTGGAAAAAATAAATTTGGCAACGATAAAAAACCAGCCAAACAAAATCCGGTTGAAAAATTTAAATTTAAAGCTGGAAAAAAATAAAATCAAATCCTCAATAGTGTAGAGGATTTTTTATTTATGATTTATCTAAAAAATAAATTACAACTTCTTAAAGTAATCTAATAAAACAATATCATTTATTTTTTCTGGGGTAAAAATCTCTAAAATTGATGGTTTATTCTCGTTCGA
>NZ_JBIKJI010000191.1:0-3378 GCF_044361065.1 Flavobacterium sp. | reverse complement strand
GCATCATTAGAATGAAGCACAAACGCCGCCATTTTTTGGAAGAAAATATCCTGATTTGCAGTGGGCTGAAAAGGAAAATGATCTATTAAAATTTTATAAAATTGCGTTGGCGACATTCATTTTTAGTTTACGAACTTCAAATATAGCAAGGATTTTAAATATAATTTCATTTGAGGGTTTTTAATTCTCGTAAAAAATGTAAATTTGTATTTCAAATAAAAAATATGAATCAGGATATTACTCAAAAAACATATAAAAAGCTTTGCTTTGAGGTGTCATATAGTGACCTTTCTTTTTGTGTTATTGATTTGATTTCGAATAAAATAATTACCTGCAAATCGTATTCTATTAACAAAAACAATGTTTTAGAAGAAGAATTGTGGAAAATATTTGTAGAGAATCCTATTTTAGATGATAAATATGATGATGTTGTGGTGTTACACAATTCTAATTTAAACACCTTGGTGCCTTCTTCTTTATTTGATCCCAATTATTTAGGAAGTTATTTGCAATATAATTCGAAAGTTTTTGAAACTGATTATTTTGCTTTTGATTATTTAGACACGTACGATTTAAATAATGTTTTTATTCCGTATACGAATATAAACAACTATTTATTAGACCATTACGATACGTTTGATTATAAAAATTGCAACTCCATATTTGTAAAAAAAGCATTAGATTTTTCTAAAAACAAGGATACTAAACAAGTTTGGGTACATTTTCAACACGATAGATTTGAAATTACGGTAACCAAAAACACAAATTTGTTATTGTTTAATACCTTCACGTATAACTCGTTAGAAGATTTTATTTATTTTTTATTGTTCACTTACGAACAATTACAACTAAATCCAGAAACAATTCCTGTTCAGTTTTTAGGTGCGATTTCAGAAGAAAGTGATGCGTTTAAAATTGCATATAAATATATAAGAAACTGTAGTTTATTAGATGTTTCTCATTTAAAATCCGTTTTAGATGTTCCTGAAAGCGACCTATTAAAGCATTTTATTTTATTTCACTCATGAGAATAATATCAGGAAAATATAAAGGTAGACGATTACAAGCACCAAAGAATTTGCCCGTTCGTCCTACTACCGATATGGCCAAAGAAGCTTTATTTAATATTTTAAATAACCATTTTAATTTTGGAGAATTAAAAATATTGGATTTGTTTTCGGGTACAGGTAATATTGCTTATGAATTTGCCTCTCGTGGTGCCACGCCTCTTGTAGCAGTAGATGCAGATATGGGATGTGTAAATTACATACGAAAAATAGCTACTGAATTTGACTTTGATATTACGCCAATAAAAAGTGATGTTTTTGCATTTTTACAAAAACACAAAGGAAGTTACGACATAATTTTTGCAGACCCACCGTATCATATTGATCAAAAAGATTTTGAAAAAATACCCGTTTTGATTTTTGAAAATGATATTTTAGACGAAGAAGGAATGCTAATTATTGAACATTCTAAAGACACGAAATTAGAACATTTGGATAATTTTTCGTTTGCAAGAACATACGGCGGTACAACTTTTAGTTTTTTCGAATTAGTAAGTGACGAAGACGAATTGGACGCAGTTACTGAAGATGACGAAAATGACGAATCCGAATAAGCACCATTAAGGCGATAAACGATCTATTTTCCAACTGAAATCAGCTTCTAATTTATAACGAATTCTATCGTGTAAACGATTGGCTCTTCCTTGCCAAAATTCCACTTCAACGGGTTTTACTAAAAATCCACCCCAATTTTCTGGTCGTTTAATTTCAGAACCTGAAACTTCTGTTTCTAAGTTTTTTAATTTTTCATCTAAAAAAGCTCTTGATGGAATGACTTCACTTTGATTCGATACAATAGCACCCAACTTACTACCTTCAGGACGAGAATCAAAATAAGCATCTGAAACTTGTGATGCTGTTTTTTCAGCTATTCCTTTAATGATTACTTGGCGTTCTAATATCGGCCAAAAGAATGAAATACAAACATTTGGATGTTGTAAAATGGCTTTTCCCTTTTCTGAATTATAATTGGTGTAAAATATAAAACCTTCTTCATTGAATTTTTTCAGTAGCACTATCCTGCTTTTTGGAAAACCATCTAATCCAATTGAAGAAACTGTCATAGCGTTAACTTCACCGTTCTCCTGTTCTTCTGCTTCATAAAACCATTTATGAAACAATTGAATCGCATCATCAGGAATGGTGTTCTCTAACAATTCACTTTTGTCGTATGATTTTCTATAATCGGATAAATCTTTCATTTTTTTTGGGTAAAGGGTGAAGGGTTTTAGGTTAATGGTTTTTGGTTTATGGTTAAGGGTTTTTGGTCAAGGTTTAGATTTTTATTTTGCTAATTTAAAAATCAAATATATAAATTTTGGGTTTCTCTGTTAATCTTTGTGAAACTCTGTGTAATATATCTTAAAATTCAAATTCTAATCCATCATCTGCAAGTAATACGTTTTCAAAAATTTCATTAGCTTCGGTTCTGAATAATTCAATATTTCCATATCGAGTTGAATAATGTCCTAATAATAAATGTTTTGCTTCTGCTAATTTAGCAATTTTCGCGGCTTGTTTCGCAGTTGTATGCATAGTTTTTTCAGCTAAATGAGATTCGCTTTCTAAAAACGTGCTTTCGTGATATAAAACCGTTGTATTTTTAATTATCGGAATTACATCTTCATTATACACAGTATCCGAACAAAAGGCATAACTTTTAGGTTCTTCAGGATCAAATGATAATTCTGAATTGGGTATGATTCTTCCATCATCCAAAGTAATATCGCCGCCTAATTTTATTTTATTGTAATATAATTTTTCAATATTATAATTTAAAATAGCATCTATGTTTAGTTTACGTTCTTTGTTTTTTTCTTCAAATAAATAACCATTGGTGTACACTCTGTGTTTTAGGGGTATTGTAGTGACTTTTACTTTTTCATCTTCGTAAATAATTTCGCTTTCTTTGGAAGTTAATTCGTGAAAAAATAAATTATAAGAAGTGTAAGCATTTCCTAATTTCAACAGTAATAAAATGGCTTCTTTAATGCCTTTCGGACCATAAATGTGTAAATCTTTTTCTCTACCTAATAACATAAAAGTAGAAATTAATCCAATTAAACCAAAAAAATGGTCGCCGTGCAAATGGGAAATGAAAATATGTTCAATTTGTGAAAACTTAATTTTGTGTTTGCGCAATTGCACTTGTGTGCCTTCACCGCAATCTATTAAGAACATATGGCTTTTAATCTCTAAAACTTGCGATGTAGGATTGGTTATGGTTCTTGGAGTTGCGGCATAACAGCCCAATATTTTTATTTTCAAAACGAAATTAGTGTTGTTTTTGTTTTTTGTTTTCGTTGTAAAT
>NZ_JBIKJI010000047.1:0-12828 GCF_044361065.1 Flavobacterium sp. | reverse complement strand
TTATAAAAAATATTACTTTTACAAAGTCCCAAATTATTGGGACTTTTTTAATATATGGCATTACTTCATAAAATAAATAAAAAAGCAAAAGCTGAAAACAATACCGGTTTTGGTACAAATTCTCAAAATTATGGCGGTCGGTTCATAAATAAAAACGGGAATGCAAATATTCAAAAAGTGGGTATTGGTTTTTTGGAAGGTATTAGTTGGTATCATACTATGTTAAAAATACCACGATGGAAATTTTTCTTTATAATAATTCTTTTTTATTTTATTGTCAATTTGTTTTTTGCTTCCATTTATATGTTAATTGGAGTTGAGAATTTGCGTGGAGTAACCTCCGTTTCAAGAATTGATAAGTTTGGTGAAGCTTTCTTTTTTAGTATTCAAACTTTTACTACAGTTGGCTATGGGCATATTAGTCCTTCAGGTTTTTTAGCCAGTTTTGTGGCAGCTGTAGAAGCATTGTCAGGATTGCTAAGTTTTGCAATAGCAACAGGTTTGTTTTACGGAAGATTTAGTAAACCAAATGCATTTATAAAGTTTTCAGAAAATGCGTTAATAGCTCCTTATAAAGAAGGAACCGCTTTAATGATGCGTTTGGCACCTCATAAAAACACCAATTTAACTGATGCTGAAGCTTTTGTTACTGTTGGTATTTTAATTGATGAAAATGGAGTTATTTCTAATAAATTTTATAATTTACCTTTAGAAATGGGTAAAATAAATTCTTTAACTTTAAGTTGGACATTAGTGCATCCAATAGATGAGGAAAGTCCACTATTTAATTTAAATCAATCTGATTATAAAAATACTATTGGAGAAATTTTAGTTTATATAAAAACATTTGACGATATGTATTCATCTACAGTTGCTAAAAGGACTTCATATACATTTAATGAAGTAGTTTATGGTGCTAAATTTTCCCCAATGTATT
Source organism: Flavobacterium sp. (assembly GCF_044361065.1). Taxonomy (GTDB): domain Bacteria; phylum Bacteroidota; class Bacteroidia; order Flavobacteriales; family Flavobacteriaceae; genus Flavobacterium. The sequence goes on along the minus strand of NZ_JBIKJI010000047.1, from coordinate 11,891 downwards.
CTAAAAATGAATCAAACACCAAAACAGTTTTGCATTTGGAAAGTTTAAATTCTTTTACTTGTATAAAAATTTAAAAAATCTGAAATTTATTTTAATTTCAGAAGAACATTATATTTTTCTAAATTCTTTAGCGCTTCTTTTGATTCAAAATCTAAAGTTATTTCCTCTTCTAAATATTCTTTTTTAGCAGAAATTCTATTGATACTTTCATAAAAATGTCGCACTTCTTCTAAATTTGATAAAATTAATTTTGGAACCTTTACATTTTCACCTTTTTCATTTTTGGCAACCATAGTAAAATAACTTGAATTGGTATGTTTTACTTTTCCCGTTTGAATATTTTGAGAAGTCACTCTAATTCCAACCACCATTGAGCTATTACCTACATAATTCACACTTGCTTTTAAGGTGACTAATTCGCCGATTTCAACAGGATTCAAAAAATTTACAGTATCAACGGATGCTGTTACGCAATAACTTCCACAATATTTAGAAGCACAAGCAAAAGCAATTTGATCCATTAAACTTAATAAATAGCCACCGTGAATTTTACCACTAAAATTACTATGCGATGGCAACATTAATTGAGTTAACGTTACTTTAGATGCTGAGACTGTATTAGCTGTATTCATTTATTTACTATTAAAATAAGTTTATTTTTCAGGTTGAACTTTTGTAATATAATAATTAGAATCGCCCCACCATAAAAAAGTGTCATAACGTTCAATATATTCTATTCTTACAAATTTCCCTTGATTGTTTTTTAATTGTTCAATTACTTCTGGCTCATTATCCATTACAGAAAATGCAAATTTTTGTGAACTTGAAAGACCTTGACTTAATTCACCTTCCCAAGTTTTAAAAAAGTAACCTTTATGGCTAAATTTTATTAATTCGCCAGCACGCATTCCGTCACTAAAAGTTGCGTAGTATAAAAAAGAAACGTACGAAGCGCCAGCTAATACAATAGCTAATATTCCATATATAAGTACTTTTTGAATAAGGGTCATATTGTTTGTCATATACTCTGAATTAATTGTCAGTTTCAATTAATAAATCTTCGTCATTTTCAGCTCGTTTCAAAATAGCTTCTGGTAAAGCTTTTTTTGCTTTAGCTCCCATTTTCTTTAATTTTTCAGCACTTGTAACTAAATTTCCTTTTCCTTCGGTAAGTTTATTCATTGCTGCAGAATATTCTACTTTGGCTTCGTCCATTTTCTTACCAATTTTAATTAAATCTGAAACAAAACCTTCAAATTTATCATACAAGGCACCTGCTTGACGCGCAATTTCAATGGCGTTTTCTTGTTGTTTTTGATTGGTCCACATACTATCAATAGTTCGTAAAGTCGCTAATAGTGTAGAAGGAGTTACAATCACAATATTTTTTTCAAATGCCTTATTGTATAAGGTTAAATCTTCTTGTAACGCCAATGCGAAAGCGGGTTCAATTGGAATGAACAACAAAACAAAATCAGGACTTTCCATTTGATAAATGTCTTGATAACGTTTGTTACTTAATTGTTCTACGTGTCGTTTAACCGAATTTACGTGCTCTTTTAAATGAATATTTTGTTGCACATCATCTTCTTCATTTACATATTTTTCATAAGCCGTTAATGATACTTTACTATCTACAACCATCTTTTTTCCATCAGGTAAATTGATAATTACATCGGGTAAAATTCTTGTGCCTTCTGCAGTTGTAAACGCCTGTTGTACTTCGTATTCTCGACCTTTTTCTAATCCAGATTTTTCTAATACACGTTCTAAAACGAGTTCGCCCCAATTCCCTTGCATTTTACTATCGCCTTTTAAAGCCTTGGTTAAGTTGATGGTTTCTTTGCTCATTTGGGCATTCATTTCGCTTAAGCTAACAATTTGTTGACGTAAAGCAGCGTGATAATCAATGCTTTCTTTATGTGTGTCTTCAACTTTTTTCTCAAAATGTAAAATTTTATCTTGTAATGGTGATAAAATATTTTTTAAGTTTTCTTTGTTTTGTTCGGTAAATTTCTGCGTTTTTTCTTCTAAAATTTTATTGGCTAAATTTTCAAATTCTTTAGTAAATTTCTCTTGCAAATGATTTAATTCTTCTTTTTGTTCTTTGGTACGATCTAATAAATTATCGAAATCATTTTCTTTTTTTGCCAATAAAACGGCAAATTCTTCTTTTTCAGTTTGTATTTTTTGTTTCTCGATTTGCAAATTCTGAAACGATGATTTTAATTCTGCAAGTTGATGCGATTGTGATGTTAATTGCCCTTCTAAATTGCTTTTTTCAGCATTAGACTGGGTTTTTGAAAGTAGCTTTCCAATGTAAAAACCAATGGCTAAAGCAATTAAAATGGCGAATACTAAGATAATAGATGTGTTCATTTTCGGAATAAAATTTGTTAGATAGTAAAATTACTATTTTTTTTAAATTTTTCCTCAATTATAAAAATAAAACACATAAAGTTCTTCTAATTTTTAATTTTCTATTATTCTAAATGTTTAGAATTAAAACTATTTTTGCACTATGAAGATACACCAACATTTTATTTTACATAAGCCACACGGATATATTAGTCAATTTATTTACGAATTAAAGCGTAATAAAAGAAAATTAGGTGAACTTTATGATTTTCCAGAAGGCACAATGGCGATTGGTAGATTAGATGAAGATTCTGAAGGGCTATTATTGCTCACCACTGATGGAATGATGAGTGAATTGGTTCGAAGTAAAAAAGTGGAGAAAGAATATTATGCGCAAGTTGATGGAATTATTACATTAAAAGCCGTTGAACAACTGAAAAATGGTGTAGAAATTGGTTTTCACGGCAAAAAATATATAACAAAAAAATGTCAAGTTAAATTAATTGATAATCCAACTCACATTGGTGAAGGCAGAAGAATTAGAGACGAGCGACACGGACCTACAAGTTGGGTTTCAATAACGCTAACTGAAGGAAAATTTCGACAAGTACGAAAGATGACTTCTGCTGTTGGATTTCCAACCTTACGATTAATTAGAATTCGAGTTGGGAATATTGAATTAGATGATTTAAAAGCTGGCGAAGTAAAAGAAATTTTTAAGGAAAGTTTTGATAGGATTTTGGAGTAGATTTTACCATTAAGACATTAAGTAAATTAAGATTTTTAAAATCAGCTAAACTATTCTTAATTTCTTAATGGTGAGATTTCTATCTCACAATAAACTTTCCTTTTTCTTTATCAAAAACAATATGCTCATCTTTAAATAACGTATCAAAAACACCTTTTTTAATTAAATTGCAAGGTTGATCTTGAATACAGAAACCTTCTGTCATTACTATCATTTCATCAGAAAGCTGAATGGCCAAATCGATATCGTGAGTTGAAAATAAAATACATTTTTCTGTTTCGTGTGCCAGTTTTTGTAATAATTTAAACACCGAAACTTTATGAAACAAATCTAAATGGGTTGTGGGTTCATCCAAAATAATTAAATCAGTATCTTGTGCTAAGGCTCTTGCAATTAAAACTTTTTGTAATTGTCCATCTGAAATTTCGTAATGTTTTTTTTCTATTAAATGTTCAATATTGGTGAGTTGAACAGCTGTTTTAATTTTCGAATAATCATCATCAGTTAAATTGCCAATCCAATTGGTATAGGGTTGTCTGCCTAAAGCAATTAATTCCCAAACGGTTAAATTACTACTTGGTAATTTATCGGTTAAAACTAAACTTTGTTGTTGTGCCAAATCCGAATTATCCATTGAAAAAATGTCCTTTTCATTCAAAAAAACTTCACCTGAAATCGGTTTTTGAATAGCTGTAATTGTTCGTAATAAAGTCGATTTTCCAATACCGTTTCCACCAATTAACGTAATTAATTTTCCTTTATTTAAAGAAATAGAGATGTCAGTCGCAATAGTTTTTACTTCTTTTTTGGAAGTATAACCAATGGATAGATTTTTAGTTTGTAATATGTTAGTGTTATTAATCATCATCATATAATTCTAACTGATTCCTCTTTTTCTTATCAACAACCAAATTACTATTGGTGCTCCTAAAATTGATGTAATTGCATTAATTGGCAATGTAAAATCGAATCCGGGTAATTGTGAAACAGTATCACAAATAAGCATAATTACCGCACCTAAAATCATCGTAGAAAAAAATAATGTTTTATGATTACTTGTTTGAAAAAGTAATTTCGAAATATGTGGCACGGCCAAACCTACAAAAGCAATTGGTCCCACAAATGCAGTGATACTACCCGCTAATATTCCGGTTGAAATAAAAATTATATTTCGTTGTTTTTTTATATTAATTCCAATGCTTTTCGCATAATTTTCACCCAATAAAAATGCGTCTAAACTTTTTATAGAAAACAGACTAAATAAACACCCAATCGTAACAGAAATACTTAAAATTAAAAGTTGTAACCAACTTAAGTTTCCTAAATTTCCCATAGACCAAAATGTGAATTTTTGTAATTGTTCTGCGGTACTAAAATAAGTTAAAACGCTAACAATTGCTCCAGTGAAACTACTAAACATTAAGCCAACAATTAAAATTGAAAGTGTGTCTTTTAATTTTTTGGAGACTAAAAAAACTAAAGATAATACAAATAAACTTCCTAAAATGGAGGCGAATAATATACCTAAACTGGATACAAAAAATTCTGCAAAAAATCCTGGTAAAATTGAAGCGCCCATAATTACAAAAGCCACACCAAGACTTGAACCAGAGCTTAATCCCAAAACATAAGGTCCTGCAAGTGGATTTCTGAATAAAGTTTGCATCAACAATCCTGAAATAGACAAACCAATACCAACTAAAATTGCTGTAATGGCTTTTGGTAATCGAAAATTCAGTATAATATATTCCCACGTTGCATTATTGGTTTCAATTCCCACTAAGGATTTTAGTATTTCTTTTAAAGGAATGGCAACTTGACCAAAACCAATATTTAGTAAAAAAACAACTACTAAACCAATTAGTAATGAAGTAAACAGGATTTTATGTTTGATGTTTCTTTTCAATTTTAATTTAATTTTTCGAAGAAATATAGTTGATAATTAGGTAATAATTCTGGATGAAATATTTTTACTAAATCTTTTAACACCAAATCTGGTCGATTAGGCGCCAATTCGTAATAAATTACACCACCCGTTTTGCCTTTCTTTTTACTAAACGAATAAATATTTTTTGCTTTAAAAGCTTTAAATTGTGAATAATGCGGATTTGCATTTTTAATTTCTTCTAAAGAAGTATATTGATCCATAAACCAAATATCGGCATTTTTGGCAATACTATATACTTTTTCAAAAGATAATGCCAAACTACCTGTTCCTTTTGTATGCTTCCATAAATAATTTGCTTTGGCATTACTTATAAATTTCGCACCCCAACTTTCGCCTTGTGGTAAATACCAAGTATTTTCATACATTGAGCCACTTAAAACACTTGGTTTTTTAGTAGTATTTTCAACTAATTTTAAGGTTTCGTTATAAGAATTTTCAATTGTTGAAAAAATAGCATTTGCTTGTTTTTCTTTCCCAAAAAGGACACCAAAAAGTTTAATCCACTCCACTTTACCTAAAGGAGATTGTTCATTCCAATCGCCATTTAAAATTACTTTTAAGCCATTTTTTTCTAAATTATCTAAAATTGGATTACTATTGTCTAAGCCATAGCCCATAATGATATCCGGTTGTAAATTTATCAGAACTTCCGTATTCAAGGTTTGATTGCTCCCTAATTCTTTTATTTTTCCAGCATTAATTAAGTTCCTTACTTTTTCTGAAGAAATGTAATTCAAATTTGGAAATCCAACTAATTTTGATTCTTCACCTAACATTTCTAATGATGGAATATGCGTAGTTGATGTTAGAACAATATTTTTTATTGGAACTTGTATTTGTGGCACGTTTTTATATTCTACAGGAATAATAGCATTTTTTTTCTTTAAAATATACAAAAATTTCTTTTTAGAATTTGGCCAAGGCGAACTTACTTCCACTACAGAATAATTATCTTTAGTGATAATTGACAGTCCTTTTGCGTGTTTTATTTCGTTGTTCGAAGCTTTTTTTAATGTGTTTTCATTATTATTCTTACACTGAATAAAAACAAATAAAAGTAAAATAAAAGCAAATTTTCGAGACCTATACATTGGTGTAATTTTTTACAAAAGTAAAAGATATTTATATAGTTTGATTTTAATTTTTAATAAATTACTTTTGTGGTCTGATTATGGTTGAAATTCTATAACATAGAAATTCATTAAAAGGGAATCAGGTGAAACACCTGAGCTGTACCCGCAACTGTATGCTATTATACGTTAGTGTTATCTGCAAATCCACTGTTTCGCTTTAAACGAGATGGGAAGGAAGACACTAATATGCAAGCCAGGAGACCTGCCACATTCATTGAATATCAAACTTTCGGGAAAAAAGGTTTGGGTATGGGTAATTCTATACTTTTCTCCCATATTGGAAAATTAAAATTGTAAAAATGAAACGTAATTTCATTAAACTATCTGCGTATTTTACGTTGGTAACTTCTTTTGCTATGGCTCAAGAACAAAATCTGTCAAAAACAATTCAAGAGATTGTAATTTCCGACACCAAATTTGCGCAAAGCAAAGAAAAATCAGGAAAAATTATTGAAAAAATTACAGCAAAAGATTTAGAAAACAAAAAAGGCCAATCTTTAGCCAATGTTTTAAGTCAAGTAGCTGGTGTAGAAGTAAATGGGAACCAGTCTGGAACCGGAAAAAATTTAGCATATTATATTCGAGGCGGAAGAAGTCGCCAAGTATTAATTGTAATTGACGGAGTTCCTGTAACAGATGCTTCAGGAATTGGTTTGCAATACGACTTACGTTTGTTACCTGTAGAGCAAATTGAAAGTATTGAAATTATGAAAGGAGCAGCCAGTACTTTATATGGTTCTGGAGCTGCAACAGGATTAATAAATATCACATTAAAGAAAGCGGTAAAAAAAGAAATCGAAGGTACCGCTTATATAAATTTAGGAACACAAAATGTGGCCAATCAAACAAAAACAAGTGCTCAAGATTTTAATCAAGGGTTTTCTGTAAATGGAACAAAAGGTCGTTTTTCGTATTTAACATCATTAAATAGTACCGAAACAAAAGGAATTAGTGAAGCTGCAGGTACAAATTTTGAAGAAGATAATTTTTCAAGAGTAAATATTATGCAAAAAATAGGTATCGATTTTAATTCTAAAATTAATTTTCAGGCTTTTGCTAATTATGACCGATTAAAATCTGCTTTTGATGGTGGAAGTTTTTCAGATGAAGTGGCAAACATTTCTTTTTCAGAACAGTTTAGGGTTGGTTTTACCACGAAATATAAATATGTAAATGGAGAATTAAATTTTGTAACAGGTTATACAAATTTGGAAAGAAAATACGACACTTACAGCTCTTGGACTTCCAGTGTTGACTATTCGTATTACAAATCCAGAAGTTTGAATGCCGATTTATTTAACAAATATAATTTTTCAAAACAGGTTTTTTTAATACTTGGAACTCAATTTCAGTTTATGGATATGCTGGAAGAAAGCGCTTATGAATCTATCAAAAATACTCAAGCCAACTTTAACGTGTTTGATCCTTACGCAACATTGGTATATTATTCAAATTTTGGACTAAATATTAATGCGGGTGCAAGAATTAACAATCATAATGTATATGGTAATTATACTACTTTTAATTTTAATCCTTCGTTCAACTTTAAAACAATGCCCTTAAAGTTAATTTCTTCTTATAGCACCGCATATATTACGCCATCGTTATATCAATTGTATTCGCCCTACGGAAATTTAACTTTAAAACCAGAAGAAAACACTACTATTGAAGCGGGTTTTGAAACAAATTTGTTTCAGAATAAAATTTCATTTAATGCGGTTGGTTTTTATAGAGAAGAAGAAAATAGTTACGACTTTTTTACCGATGAAGTCACTTATGAATCGAAATACATTAATAATTCAAGTCAAGTTATTGCAAAAGGTGTTGAAACTAATTTAGTATTAAAACCTGTTTCTTATTTTTCTATAAATGGAAATTATACGTTTACACAAGTTGCCGAAGCGCAAAGCAAGTTAATTCCGAAGCATAAAGTAAATGTTTCATTTGATGTAGACTTAACAAAAAAAATGCATTGGAATACACAATATCAATATGTGGAATCCAGAAACGACGCTTTTTTTGATAACAATACTTTTGCTACTGTTAATACCGTTTTGGCCTCGTATCAAATCTTAAATTCGAATATTTCTTATGAGGTTCTAACAAATAGATTATCTGTTTTTACGGCTGTTACAAATATTTTAGATAAAGATTTTTATGAAAATATTGGATATTCTGCAAGAGGAAGAAACTTTAAATTAGGAATCAATTTAAAGTTTTAAAATTTTCTAAATCGTAAGATTATGCTGCGTTTTTGTTTTATGTAACAATTTTACTTTAATGTTGTCTAATCTTTGGAATGGATTTTGATATTCAAATTAAAAAATAGTGAGTTATGAAAAAAATTATTGTTTATGTTGCTTTGATGGTTTCGTCATTAGTGTTTTCACAAAATGCTTTTGATAAATTAGAAGATAAAGATGGTGTAGAAAGCATTGTGGTTTCTAAAAAAATGTTCGATTTAATGAGTAAAGTTAAAGTTGATGCAAAAGATAAAGAAATGCAGCAATATATGAATTTACTTAAAAAATTAGATAATTTACAAGCGTATTACACCTCACAAGCGAAATGGAGTGGCGATTTAAATTCTGCAGTGGCATCGTATTTAAAATCGAATCCTTTAGATGCGATTTCGTCCACTACGCAAGATGGAAATGCTATAAAAGTGTACGGAAAAACAGATGCAAATGAAACCAATGTAAAAGAAGTTTTAGTTGTGGTAAACGGTAATTTTAATGGTGTAAAAACATCAATTGTATCTATAAAAGGCGATTTTCCTTTGAGTGAAATTGCATTACTTGTAAAAAAGTTAAATCTTCCAGGAGCCGATATTTTAAGTAAAATTGAAAAAAAATAATCGGATGAAAAAGGTATTTTTACTTGCTATTGCAGTCATTACATTCAGTTGTAAACAAGAAGCTTCCTTACAAAAATACTTTGTGGAAAGTGGCGAAAAAAAGGAATTTATGTCATTAGACGTTTCCTCTTCTATTTTAAATATTAATAAAAGTAAGTTATCTGCGTCAGAAAAAGCGGCATTAGCATCGTTTGATAAAGTAAATATTTTAGCTTTTAAAAAAGACGGAAAAAATAACGCTCAATATACAAAAGAAATAAAAGAAGTTAAAGAAATTTTAAAAGACACCGTGTATCAACCATTAATAAAATTAAATGGAGTAGGGCAAAACGCCTCTATAATGATAGTTGGTGATAATAAAGAAATTGACGAGTTAATTCTGTTTGGAAACAAAAAAGAATTAGGTTTTACGGTTGTTCGAGTTTTAGGAAACGATATGAAACCAGAAAACGCAATGGAATTTTTAAGTATTCTGCAAAAATCGAATATTGATATGGAGCAATTGAAACCCATATTAAACTTCGTGAATAAAAAATAAGGTTTTAAATATAAAATCCCATAACAGATTAAGTTATGGGATTTTTTTTGATTATTTTATAATTATCTCATCTACAAATATAAACGCATCACCGCCAAAACCTTGATGCCATTCTGGTAATTTTCCGAAGTTCTTGGCAATAACTTTTACGTAACGTGCTTTTTTGTTATTGGTTTCGTTAGCAGTGAAATTTAAAATCGTATTTTCTTCTATTTTTGGATCTAATGTATTGTTTATCGAACCGAAATAGGTAAAATTCACATTATCATCTGAAATGTAATATTCCACTTTGGTTGGCATTAAAATCCACGAACGTTGGTCTTGTAAAAAACGGGCTGAAATTTCAGTAATATCTTTCGCCACTTGTAAATCAACAACAGCCTCAAAATCCTGACTTTGGTAGCCTTGCCAATCGCCTTTTCTCCAGTTCTCGGTTCCTAAAATACCATCTAACAAGCCATCAGGACCACCAGCGTGATATTGCGGATTGTATTTGGATTTGATGTTGATGGTATAGTTGTTAGGTTTTTTGAAGAATTGAGCAGATATGGTGTTGCTTTGAGAATTATTATTCAAAACATAGCAAGATATTGTTGCATTTTGCTGAATTTCAAAAGGTTGATTATATAATTCAAATGATTTTTTTTCTAATGTTTCAACATAATTATTTATTTTAAAATATATTTTATCATTCGCATTTTGAGATTTCAATTCTATCTTCAATTTATCTTTAAATGCTTTACTTTCTGCTTGAATTATTGGAACAGTGATGATTCTTTCAGGTAAAGCAAATAATTCTCTTTTGATTATCTCTAATCCAAAAGATGATAAACCCATATTTTTAGTTATTATTTTTGATGTTTTGTTTTCAAAATTGACTTTAATATTTTCAAAATATGGTTCAGTTGTACTCCAAGAAGGTTCAATATTTCCAGGTGAAACATTGTAAATTCCCAAAGCACTCAAAACATACCAAGCACTCATTTGGCCGCAATCTTCGTTGCCAATTAAACCATCGGGCGTGTTTTTGTAAAATTCATTTAAAATAAAATGTACTTTTTCTTTTGTTTTTTCAGGTTTTCCAACATAATTATACAAATACGCCATATGGTGACTGGGTTCGTTTCCGTGCGCATATTGACCAATTAAACCCGTTACATCGACTTGTTCTCTGCCTGTCGTTTTGCTTTCGCTGTTAAACATTTCATCTAACTTGGCTTCAAATTTTTCAGGTCCGCCATACGCTTCAATCATTCCAAAAATATTTTGTGGCACGAAAAACGAATACTGCCAAGAATTTCCTTCTGTAAAATTATTATTCACTTCTCTTGGATCAAAAGGTTTGTCCCAACCACCGTTTTTCTTCGGACGCATAAAACCGGTTTCCCAATCAAAAGTGTTTCTCCAATTTTCAGAACGTTTTGAAAAACGAGCAACTTCATTGCCGTTTTTTATTATCTGAGCCATTTGAGCAATACACCAATCGTCATACGCATATTCTAAGGTTTTAGAAATGCTTTCGTGTTCGTCATCCATTGAAATGAAACCGTTTTTCTTGTAGGCTTCTAAGCCCAAAACATCTCTCATAGCTGAGGCTTTACTGGCTTCAAAGGCTTTTTCGTAATCAAAACCTGTTATGCCTTTTGCCATTGCATCTGCAATTACAGAAACCGAATGATAACCAATCATACAATCCGTTTCATTAGACGCCAATTCCCAAACAGGTAATCTACCACCTTGTTCGTATTGTTTGATGAACGTATTGATGTAATCAGAAGTTCGTTTTCTATCGATTAAAGTATATAACGGATGTGCTCCTCTAAAGGTATCCCAAAGTGAAAAAACGGTATAATAATCAAAGCCTTCCGCTTGATGAATTTTATTGTCTCTACCACGGTATTTTCCGTCTATATCTTGGGCAATATTGGGTTGCATCATCGTGTGATACAAAGCTGTGTAAAAAATCGCTAACTTATCTTTATCATCAGAAGTGACTTCAATTTTTGATAATTCTTTGTTCCAAAGGGTTTCTGCCTCTTTCTTAACTTTTTCAAAATCCCAATTTTTGATTTCAGAACTGTTTAGTTTGGCACCTTCATAACTCGTAGGCGAAAGCGATACTTTTACAAGTATTTTTTCGCCTTTTTTGATTTGTTTTGAGAAACTTAAAGTCAATTCAGTTCCTTTATATATTCCTTCTAACTTAGTGTTTTCCTTGTTTTCTTCTTTAACCAGATTTACTTTCAAAGGTACATTAAATTCAATTCGAGCATAAACATATTGATCTCTAGCCCACGCTTCGCTTCTTC
>NZ_JBIKJI010000189.1:0-3393 GCF_044361065.1 Flavobacterium sp. | reverse complement strand
GAAACAGGAGGTTTAATCGATTTAGATAAATTACCTGTGGGCGATCCTACGCTTTCTGCGAAAGAAATCATCGGAAACGAATCGCAAGAAAGAATGGGCTTGGTTATTGGTCAAAAAGACATAGAAACCTTACAACGCATTGCCGATAGAGAACGTTCGCCAATGTATGAAGTGGGTGATGTAACCAACGACCATAGATTTACTTTTGAATCAAAATCGACAGGTTTAAAACCAATGGATTATGCCTTGGAAGACTTTTTTGGAAGTTCGCCAAAAACCATAATGAACGACAAAACAATTACGAGAAATTATAGTAATTCAGAATATAATACAAGTGAAATTCCAACCTATTTAAATCAAGTATTACGATTAGAAGCCGTAGCTTGTAAAGATTGGTTAACCAATAAAGTAGACCGTTGTGTAGGTGGAAAAGTAGCCAAACAACAATGTGCAGGTCCGTTACAATTGCCTTTAAATAATGTAGGTGTAATGGCTTTAGATTATAAAGGAAAAGAAGGAATTGCCACTTCTATTGGGCACGCTCCTATTTCAGCTTTAATTGATCCGGTAGCAGGAAGTAGAAATGCTATTGCAGAATCCCTTTCAAATTTAGTTTGGGCGCCATTAAAAGACGGTTTAGCATCGGTTTCATTATCGGCAAACTGGATGTGGGCGTGTAAAAACGAAGGTGAAGATGCCCGTTTATACGAAGCTGTAAAAGGATGTTCGGATTTTGCTATCGAATTGGGAATCAATATTCCAACAGGAAAAGATTCCTTATCAATGAAACAAAAGTACCCGAATGACGAAGTAATTGCACCGGGAACGGTTATTATTTCAGCAGCTGGAAATTGTTCGAATATCACTAAAGTAGTAGAACCTGTTTTACAACGAAATGGCGGAAACATTTACTACATCAATTTTTCACAAGATACTTTTAAATTAGGAGGTTCTTCATTTTATCAAACGCAAAATAAAGTAGGAAATGAAACGTCAACTATTAAAGACGCTGCATTCTTCAAGAAAGCATTCAATACCTTACAAGATTTAATAAAAGACAGAAAAATTAAAGCCGGACACGATATTGGTAGTGGTGGTTTGATTACGACTTTATTGGAATTATGTTTCAGCCCCCTAACCCCCGAAGGGGGAACCTCAAACTTTGAGGAAACGGGAATGAAATTAAGTTTTGATTGTTTTGAAGAAAAAGATTTAGTCAAAATATTATTTTCAGAAAACATCGGCGTTGTCGTTCAACCTGCTAATAATGAAGAATTTGAAGCTTATTTAAATGAAAATAAAGTAGAATTTTTCAATCTTGGTGAAGTTACTAATTCTGGAAAATTGGAATTTGGAACTTGGAATTTGGATATTGCCACGTACCGAAGAACTTGGTTTGAAACATCTTATTTATTAGATCAAAAACAAACGAAAAACGGCAAAGCAAAAGAACGTTTTGAGAATTTTGATAAACAAGCTTTGCAATTTTCATTTCCATCGCAATTTGATGGTAAATTACCTGTAATTCCCGCTGGTGCAAGGCCAAAAGCAGCTATTATTCGTGAAAAAGGAAGTAATTCTGAACGAGAAATGGCAAATGCAATGTTCTTAGCAGGATTTGATGTAAAAGACGTGCATATGACCGATTTAATTTCGGGTAGAGAAAACTTAGAAGACATACAATTTATTGGTGCTGTAGGTGGTTTCTCTAATTCAGATGTATTAGGTTCCGCTAAAGGTTGGGCAGGTGCCTTTTTATACAATGAAAAAGCAAACTCTGCTTTAAAAAACTTCTTTAAAAGAGAAGATACACTTTCTGTTGGAATCTGTAACGGGTGCCAATTAATGATGGAATTAGAGCTGATTAATCCTGAGCACGAGGTGCACGGAAAAATGAAACACAACGATTCTAACAAACACGAAAGTGGCTTTACTTCTGTAAAAATTCAGAAAAACAACTCGGTGATGCTTTCTTCATTAGAAGGTGCCACTTTAGGGGTTTGGATTTCGCACGGTGAAGGAAAATTCAATTTACCAATGCCTGAAAATGCGTATAATATTGTTGCAAAATATGGCTACGAGAGCTATCCAGCCAATCCAAATGGTTCGGATTATAATACGGCGATGATGTGCGACACAACTGGAAGACATTTGGTTATGATGCCACATATTGAGCGTTCTACGTTCCCTTGGAATTGGGCAAATTATCCAGACAGAAATCAAAAAGACGACGTTTCACCTTGGTTAGAAGCCTTTGTGAATGCCAGAAAATGGATAGATAACAAAAAATAAAATTTAAAAATCAGCTTTCAATAAGCTGATTTTTTTGTAATATTGCGTTTTAAAAAAAAGTATGAACAATTCTACAAAATGTCTAAACTGCGACCAGGAAATTAGTGGGAATTTTTGCTCTCATTGCGGGCAAAAAACAGCTATTCATCGAATTGACTTTAAAAATTTCATAAAACATCATTTCTTGCACGGTCTTTTTCATATTGAAAAAGGAATGTTATTTACTGCAAAGGAATCATTAATACGCCCTGGAAAAGCAGCATTAGATTATATTGAAGGTAAAAGAATTAGATACTACAATGTTTTTTATTTTATCTTATTGCTTATCGGTTTAAATTTATTTTTATCTAATTATCACGCTCAATTAGTTAACGAATATTTTGACCATCCAACAATAGTAATAAAAGATACTTTTGGTAATAAATTTCAACCTTTTTTGATTAAAAATGCCAAAATTTTAATTTTTTCATTCGTTCCGTTATTTGCCATAAACAGCTTTATTCTGTTCAGAAAACGTAAATTAAACTTCAGCGAACATCTAATTATTGCAGGAATTACATTCTTAGGAATATTACTAATCAATACACTTGACACTATAGTTTCTTTTTTAATATTTACAGAATATTTTGATATTATTTATAAAATTCTCACAATAATTATTGGAATTACTATTATTCTACTTCCAATCTTTAGCTATTATCAAACATTTAAAGAGTATTACAAAAAAGGTACTTTTGCTTTTCGAGTAATTTTATTTATTCTTTTAACCTTACTCGAATTGTATGTATTTGCTTTTTTTATTGTCGGATATTTAAGTAATTGGAAATTTGGTGACGTTCAGTTTAACACATAAAAAAAAGGGCTGTTTTATATGAAACAGCCCTTTTACTTTATAAAAAATTATCGAATCAATTTCTTGTATTTAATTCGAGTTGGGGTAACATCTTTACCTAATCGTTTGCGTTTGTTTTCTTCATATTCTGTAAAACTTCCTTCAAAACTATATACTTGTGACTCGCCTTCAAAAGCTAAAATATGCGTACAAACTCTATCTAAAAACCATCTGTCGTGCGAAATAATTACGGCACAACCTGCAAAGTT
>NZ_JBIKJI010000188.1:0-3394 GCF_044361065.1 Flavobacterium sp. | reverse complement strand
TGTATTTGTAATAAATTAAATCGACAAAATTAAAGGCGTAAAAAAATAAATTTGAAATGAAATACAAATAAAACAATCCTTTTTGATACTTCGGTTTTGTATTTATAAAAAATGGTAAAGTAGACAATAAAATAAATAGTCCGTTTACATATAAAATAGCCGTAGTATCAAAAACCAAACCGTGATACGAAATCTGTAAAAACTCAGTTACTGAATTTACATCCAAAATATCGTAATTATAGGTGTAGAATAAAATTCGAGCTATAAAATAAAACAAATACGCCAAAGCTATTCTGTAAAACAACACGCTGTATTCGCTTAATCTGAAAAATGATTTCATTTAATTAATATTTAATTGATGCAAAATTAACAATATTCAAAGTTTTTCGATGAAATATTTTTATAAAGTTCTATTTTTTTATAAATTGCAGTTTAAAAAAAAACTTTTTATATGAAAAATGTAACACGACTTTTTGATTTTCCTTATTATCAGTTAGAAAAATTCAACTTACCAGATGCTTTGGTAACTAAAAATGGTTCTGATTGGATTAAAACTTCTACACAAGAATACATCAATAAAGCCAATGCTTTATCAAGAGCTTTATTACATTTAGGTGTTGAAAAAAATGATAAAATTGCTATCATTTCTTCAAACAATAGAACAGAATGGCACATTTCAGATATTGGAATTTTACAAACTGGAGCACAAAACGTTCCTATTTATCCAACAATTTCTTCTGAAGATTACGAATATATTTTAAATCATTCCGAAGCAAAATACTGTTTCGTATCCGACCAAGAAGTATACGATAAATTAAAAGCAGTACACGCTAATATTCCATTATTACAAGATATTTATTCGTTTAACGAAATTTCTGGTTGTAAAAAATGGAGTGATTTATTAGAAACAGGTAACGATACCGCAAATCAAAATGACGTAGAAGCTCGTAAAGATGCCGTTTTACCTTCTGATTTAGCAACTATAATTTATACTTCAGGAACTACAGGTCGACCAAAAGGTGTAATGCTTACGCACGATAATATTGTTTCTGATGTATTAAACTCAGATAAAAGAATGCCATTACGAAAAGGAAGTACGCGTGCATTGAGTTTCTTACCGATTTGCCATATTTTCGAAAGAATGTTAACGTATTTGTATCAATATGGTGGAATATCTATTTATTTTGCTGAAAGTATTGAAAAAATATCTGACAATTTAAAAGAAGTACATCCGCACGTAATGTCAGTTGTACCAAGACTTTTAGAAAAAGTATACGATAAAATTTACGCAAAAGGTGCTGATTTAACAGGAATTAAAAAGCGATTATTCTTTTGGGCATTAGATTTAGGTATGAATTACAAACCGTATAATGAAAATGGTGCCTTTTATAACTTCAAATTAGGAATTGCCAGAAAATTAATTTTCTCTAAATGGCAAGAAGGTTTAGGTGGCGAATTGGAAATGTTAGTTTCTGGAAGTGCGGCACTTCAAACGCGTTTAACCAAAGTATTTACAGCAGCTGGAATTCCGGTTATGGAAGGTTACGGATTAACTGAAACGTCTCCAGTAATTTCTGTAAACGATATGCGAAATGGCGGTTTCAGAATTGGAACTGTTGGTAGAGTAATTGAAAACGTTGAAGTTAAAATTGCTGAAGATGGCGAAATTCTTTGTAAAGGACCAAACGTAATGATTGGGTATTATAAAGACGAAGCACAAACCGCAGAAGTAATTAAAAACGGTTATTTCCATACGGGCGATATTGGTGAAATTGATGCCGATGGCTTCTTAAAAATCACAGATCGTAAAAAAGAAATGTTTAAAACGTCTGGAGGTAAATATGTTGCGCCACAAGTATTAGAAAATTCATTCAAACAATCTCGTTTTATTGAGCAAATTATGGTTATTGGCGATGGCGAAAAAATGCCTGCGGCTTTCATTCAACCGGCATTTGATTTTGTAAAAGAATGGGCAATCAGACATAATATTGATATAGGAAATTCTAACGAAGACCTTTGTAACAATCCAAAAGTTATTGCACGAATTCAAGAAGATATTGATGAAGCCAACAAAAAATTTGGTAATTGGGAACAAGTAAAACGTTTTGAATTAACACCCGATTTATGGTCAATTGATGCAGGGCATTTAACACCAACAATGAAATTAAAACGTAAAATAATCAAAGAGAAATACCAAACCCTTTACGATAAAATTTACAACTCTTAGTATGAAAAAATATATTTTCATTACGTTAATCTTCGCTTTTTTTTCTTGTAAAAAGAGCGAAGATTTTTCGTTACAGACCTACCACACCTTTGACTCAAAAGCAGACCAATACACGGGTGGTATTAAAATGATTCCGATAAAAACACCTAAAGGCACTTTTAAAGTTTGGACAAAACGATTTGGGAACAACCCGAAAATAAAAGTATTGCTTTTACACGGCGGACCTGGTTTAACGCACGAATTATACGAATCTTTTGAAGGCTATTTTCCAAAAGAAGGCATCGAATTTATTTATTACGACCAATTGGGTTCGTATTATTCCGACCAGCCAAAAGACAAATCGCTTTGGACAAATGAACGCTTTGTAGAAGAAGTGGAACAAGTACGCATAGCACTTGGTTTAAACAAAGACAATTTTTACATTTTAGGACAATCTTGGGGTGGGATTTTAGCGATGGATTATGCCTTAAAATATCAGAAAAATTTAAAAGGATTGATTATTTCTAATATGGTTTCAAGCATTCCGTTGTATAACAAATATGCTAAGGAAGTATTGGGTCCACAATTGAACAAAGACGTATATAACGAAATTATGCAGTTGGAAAAAAATAATGATTTTGCCAATCCACGTTATACGGAATTGCTTTTTGAACATTATTACACCCAACATATTTTAAGAAAACCACAAAAAGAATGGCCTGAATCCATTACCAGATGTTTCAAACACATTAACTCTGAAGTGTATATTTCTATGCAAGGCTATAGCGAATTTGGTATTACAGGTGATGCCTATATTAAAAACTGGGATGTATCCAAACGAATAAAAGAATTGACCGTTCCTACCTTAACCATTGGTGCAAAATACGACACTATGGATCCTGAACATATGAAATGGATGGCAACACAAGTACAAAACGGACGCTTTTTATTTTGTAAAAACGGCAGCCATTTATCACAATACGACGACCAAGAAACGTATTTTACAGGTGTAATTCAGTTTTTAAAGGATGTGGATGAGAAGAAATTGTAATTTTAAAATATAAAAACTTCTCACATTTTTGTAGGAAACATTCTACAAAGAATATTGGAATTGATTTATTAACTTTGGGAAAAGATAATACTGATATTTTTCAGATATATAAACGAGTTGGTAGTAATTAAAACAGA
>NZ_JBIKJI010000046.1:0-12872 GCF_044361065.1 Flavobacterium sp. | reverse complement strand
GCCGTTTCAGCTGCTAAGTTATCTAATTCTGAAGTAGTTACCCCGTCGTACAATCCTTCAATAACTCGCATAGCTACTTTTACAGCGTCTACTAAATCATTTAAACCATAACACAGTTTTTTAATTCTGTCTGTGATTTTATCAAAACTTACTGGCTCTTTGTGGCCATCTCTTTTAATTACGTACATAGTTTTTGTTTTTTTGAAACAGCAAATCCCTTTACTGATTCGGGTTATTTGTAATACTTATTTTTTTGCCAGTAAGTAGGGCTTGTCGCTTTTTAAGAACAAAAGCAACTTACGTTTTAGGAAAAGTGAATGCAGGATTTGGGGAAATCTGTATTATAAGTTTTTCTTTTAAAAATCAGCGTCAAAAGTAATCTTTTGTGCTTCAGTATCTGTATTCATAACACCTGCTTTTTGGTATTCAGCTACTTTTTTCTCAAAGAAATTTGTTTTTCCTTGTAACGAAATCATATCCATAAAATCAAATGGATTTGAGGTATTGTACTCTCTATCACATCCTAATTCTACTAATAATCTATCGGCTACAAATTCTAAATATTGCGTCATTAATCCAGCATTCATTCCAATTAATGAAACAGGTAACGATTCTGTAATAAATTCTCTTTCGATATTTAACGCATCAACAATAATGGTTCTGATACGGTCTTTTGAAACTTTGTTTACTAAATGATGGTTGTGTAAGTGTACGGCAAAATCGCAATGTACGCCTTCGTCACGAGAAATTAATTCGTTAGAAAAGGTTAAACCTGGCATCAATCCACGTTTTTTCAACCAGTAAATAGAACAAAATGCTCCCGAGAAGAAAATTCCTTCTACAGCTGCAAACGCTATCAAACGTTCTGCAAAAGAATCCGATTCAATCCACTTTAATGCCCAATCTGCTTTTTTCTTAATTGCAGGAAATACATCTAAAGCGTTAAATAATTCATTTTTCTCAGCTTCATCTTTTACATAAGTATCAATTAAAAGCGAATAAGTTTCAGAATGGATGTTTTCCATCATAATTTGAAAACCATAGAAAAATTTAGCTTCTGCATATTGCACTTCATTTACGAAATTTTCAGCTAAATTTTCATTTACAATTCCGTCAGAAGCAGCAAAAAAGGCTAAAATGTGTTTGATGAAGTATTTTTCATCCGCAGACAACTTATTATTCCAATCATTTAAATCTTGAGACAAATCAATTTCTTCAGCAGTCCAAAAACTGGCTTCCATTTTTTTATACCATTCCCAAATATCGTGGTGTTTGATAGGAAAAATTACAAATCTGTTTTTGTTTTCTTGTAAAATTGGCTCAACGATTGACATAAGTAATTGATTTTATAATTTTAAGCGAGATACATTCTCTATATTTTTAACTTTACAAATTTCAATAAATCAATTGAATAATAAAAGTCAAACTTATTCACAATTTGACTAAGTTTTTAACAATCATACATTATTACAAAAATTAAAAATATTTTTATAATTATTTGATTATCAATATATTAAATAACGTTAAACAAAATAAAAAAATCGGGTTAATCAGCTGAAAACACAACTACTAACACGATTTTTTGAGGTGTTTTTTTGAGGTCTATTTTTTTAAATCTTCGGCTACTTTTTCTAATTCTTCGTACCAATCGATTCCAAATTTTCGAACCAAGGCTTCTTTTACAAATTTATAAACAGGAACTTGTAATTCTGCTCCTAAAGCGCAAGCATCTGAGCAAATATGCCATTTATGATAATTTACCGCTGAAAAATCGGAATATTCTTTTACTCGAACTGGGTATAAATGACAAGATACTGGTTTTTTCCAACTTACTTCTCCTTGATTATAAGCTTGTTCGATCCCACAAAGTGCGGTTTTATTGTCGAAAATCACATACGCGCAATCTTTCCCATTAATTAATGTAGTTTCTAATTCGCCATCCGTTCCGATAACGTGCGTTCCTTGTGCTTCAATAGCGGCAATACCTTCTTTTCGTAAAAATGGTTTTACTTTTGGATAAATATCAGCCAATATTTGAGTTTCTTCTAGGGTTAAAGGGGCACCAGCATCGCCATCTACACAGCAAGCGCCTTTACAAGCCGCTAAATTACATACGAAGTCTTTTTCTAAAATTTCTTCAGAAACTATGGTTTTTTGAAGTTGAAACATACTTATTTTATTTAAAGCGCAAAGATAGGAATTAAATACGGCAAATTTCAATTTGAAAACACGCCAATTGAACTTAATCCGTATCTTTGCAAAAAACATTTTATGATTGACTGGAAAGAAGTTTTTACCATATCGATGATATTATTTGCTGTAATTGATATTTTAGGGAGTATTCCTATTATTGTAGATTTACGAAGTAAAATTGGACATATACAATCAGAAAAGGCAACTATAGTTTCAGCTATAATTATGATTGCTTTTTTATTTGTGGGAGAAGAAATTTTAAAATTAATTGGTATTGACGCCAACTCGTTTGCTGTTGCAGGATCGTTTGTGCTTTTTTTCTTAGCTTTAGAAATGATTTTAGGGGTACGATTATATAAAGAAGATAACCCAACTACTGCTTCCATAGTTCCTATTGCCTTTCCACTAATTGCAGGTGCTGGAACTATGACGACTTTATTATCTTTACGAGCCGTTTATGATAAAATTAATATAATTATTGCCATTTTAATTAATGTTATTTTGGTATACGCTGTTTTAAAATCGTCCGGAAAAATTGAAAAATTATTAGGTGTAAATGGTTTAGGAATAATACGAAAAGTTTTTGGTGTTATTTTGTTAGCCATTTCAATAAAGTTATTTGCCGCTAACGTTAAAGGATTGTTTGTATAATTTAAAATAAATTGTTGCCATCGATAGCCTCAGGCAATTTAAATAAATAAAAAATGAAAATATTTAGTTACATTATTATCGCATTATCAGTAATCACAATTATTTTTAATGCTACAAAAATTGATTTTGAAAAACCATTTGAAGGAGAAAGTACAATTGCAATAATTGGAATTATTGCTTCATTTTGCGCTATCCTTATCGTAACACTTTTTAGGGTTGCAAAAAAAGTAGTAGAACAAACAAAATAATATGTTTGACGTTTTAATAATTGGCGGTGGTGTTGCTGGAGTTTCAGCTGCATTAATTTTTGGTTCGGCTAAAGAGAAATCTTTTATGGCTGATAAACAAATTGGCATTATTGCACATCAGAAAAATTCTTCGTTACAAAAAGCTGTTTTTAACAATGCCTACGGAATTTCTTCAGGAAAATTAGGTAGCGAATTGTTAGAGGAAAGCGTAACCCATTTATCTGAAAGTTATCCGCATATTATTCAAATTGAAAACGAGAAAGTTTTGAAAATTTCTGGTGAATTTAATAACTTCACAATTACCACAAATAAAAACACTTACCATTCAAAACTAATTATGATTGGTATTGGCGCTGGAAATCCGTTTACAATTGAAGGTTTGGAAAACTACATTATTCCACACAAAAAAGCGTCTCCAGAGAAAAACAGAATTCAGTTAGAAAATAATGATCATTTGGTAACAGAAGGTATTTATGCTATCGGAACTTTGGCCGGACACAGAAGTCAACTCGTTATCGCTGCTGGAAGTGGCGCAAGTGCTGCTACAGATGTTTTGACTTTATGGAATGATGGGAAACCAGTTCAGATTCACGATGCTGTGAAGGTATAAGTTGTTATTTCTGATGTAGTTTTTTAAATTCTTCAGATTTTTCAATTAAAAATTGAAGCAAGGTCATTCTATTCATATTTCCAACTGCTTCTTTTGATTTGGAATCAAAACTACAATAATTTAGAAATTCTTCAATTTCTTCTTGTTTTAATTTCAAACTCTTCATCAAAAACTCATTACTATAACTTTGAGCTGTAAAAGTTCTAAACTGAACAGGCTCTTTTGGTTTAAAAGCGACTTTATTTTTATTCTTAAATAGTTTTTTAATCAGTCCGAAAACTTGAATAAAATCTACAGGTGTATTTACAGTTCCGTCGGAAAAACTCACACTTGGTTTATTATATGGTATAACAGGCATTCCATATTTCATTCCTTTTGTCAATGATTGTTTCTTTTCAACTTGCACTTCTTCAATTGTTGTAGATTTCTGAAAAAGTTCAATTTCTAAACTTTTGTTGAAGTCAAAAAGCGAGTCAACATATATTTTTACCACATCATAGTCTTTGTGATAAAAGGTAATCCAATTTGAAGTTATGGCTTTTATTTCAAAAGCACCTTCTTGATTTGTATTTATAACTTCTTTGCTATTTGTATTAATTACTTCAACATTATGGATAGGCAATTTATTAGAAATCACTTTTCCTTTGATGCTTTGAGAAAAAGAATTTTGGAAGTAACCAAAACATAAAAGAAACAGCGTAATTTTAATTTTCATACCTTAATTTTAGAAAATCAAAAATAGACTATTTAAAACACCCATTTGTTAAGCAAAATACAAAGTGTGTAAAGGTTTTCTTAAATTATTTCTGCTTTTCTAACACTTTAGTAATCATTTTGTCTTTTGGAAGTACAATTTGATAATACGAAGTGTCGTTAAATAATTGTTTTGAAAATTCAGCATATAAATACGTTAGCACTTGTTCCTTTTGATTGGATATATTAAAAAGCAAGCCATTTGAAGTAATATACTCTTTAAATTGATTAAAATATTTGTCCTTTTTAAACAATTCGTTTTTTAATTGTATCGCATTCATTTTACTGAAAAATGCTCGATTTTCATCTAATTTTTCAAAAGCATAATAGCTCATTATTTCCGATTGCAAAAGTAATTCTAAACCTTCTTTATTATGATTTTTTTCAATCGGTACAAATACATCAGGAATAATTCCGCCACCGCCGTATACAATTCTGCCTTTTTTGGTTTTAAATTTTAAACTATCGGCTACTTTAATACTGTCTGCTTCATATAATTCGCCACTTAAAAAACGTTTTTCAAATTCGTTAAAATACTTTTCGCCTTTGTCTTCATAAGGTTTTTGAATACTTCTACCTGAAGGTGTGTAATATCTTGCAATGGTTAATCGTACCGCAGAACCATCATTCATTTTCATTTCGCGTTGCACCAATCCTTTTCCGAAAGAGCGACGTCCAATTATAGTTCCTCTGTCGTTATCCTGGATGGCACCTGCGAATATTTCACTTGCCGAAGCGCTATTTTCATCAATTAAAACGTACACACGTCCTGTTTCAAAAATACCTTTTGAAGTAGCGTAAGATTCATCTACATTTCCTTTTTTATTTTTGGTTTTAACGATTACTTGCTTGTCTATTAAGAATTCATCGGCCATTGCGACAGCCATTTCTAAGTAACCGCCACCATTTTCTCTTAAATCTATAATTACCTCTTTAATTCCTTGCTTTTTTAAAGATACTAAAGCGTTATGAAATTCACTATATGTAGTTTCGGCAAATCGATTTACTTTAATATAACCTGTTTTATTGTTTATTTTTGTGGCAACATCTATACTTTTAACTGGAATTAAATTCCTAACAACAGTTACTTTAAATTTTTTGTTTTCAGATTTTCTATACACTATCAAATTAACAGGTGAATCAATTTCACCCTTTAAAATTGGAAATAAATTTTCTGATTGGTATTTTTTATTGAAAAGTTGCTTATTATTGGCAAATAAAATTCTATCTCCTGATTGTATTCCTGCTTTTGCAGAAGGGCCGTTTGGAATGGGCTTAATAACTGTTAACGTATCTTTATACATATAAAAATTTACGCCAATGCCTACAAAATTCCCTTCCATACTTTCATTTACAGCCGCCAATTGTTCTTTTGGAATGTAAACAGAATGTGGATCGAGGTTTTCTAAAATTCCGGAAACTGTTAAATCTACAATAGAATCGGTATTTACTTCATCTACATATTCTTTATCAATAAAATCGAGTAATTTATTAAGCTTTAATTTTCCTGCAGATTTTGAACCTAAGTTGGTTTGTTGTAAAACATCTAATTTACTTCCCAATAGCATTCCACCCGCAAAAGACAAGGCGATGATTATAGGTATATAAATATAAAATTTATTTTGATGTTTACTCATAAATTTCTTGCAAATGTTCGGCTTCTACACCTGCTTTTCTTAAAAAATCTACACCTGAAGTGTCTTTGTATTCATCTAAATACACCACACGTTTTATACCAGATTGATGAATTAATTTGCTACACTCTTTACAAGGTGAAAGGGTAATATACAAAGTAGCCCCTTCACAAGATTGTGTAGAACGCGCCACTTTTAATATGGCATTTGCCTCTGCGTGAAGTACGTACCACTTTGTTAGGTTTTCTTCATCTTCACAACAATTTTCAAAGCCACTTGGTGTACCATTATAACCGTCAGAAATTATCATTTTATCTTTAACAATAATAGCCCCTACTTGTTTACGTTTACAATAAGATAACTTTCCCCATTCTGATGCGATACGCAAATAGGCCAAATCGTATTTTAATTTTTTCTTTTCTTTCATTGTTAAATTTACCGCAAAGAAACGCAAAGTTTCCCGCTAAGGTTCGCAAAGATTTTATTTTTAATACTTTTTGAACATATTATATGGAATTAATACTGATTTTGTGTCACTCTGCTGATTCTTTGTGTAGCTCTGTGAAATAACTTTTACTTAAAAATTTCGCTATGTAATATCATTGGCAAAACTACACCAATTATACATCCTGACAATACCAAAGCCCAATCTCTTTTTGAAAAACGAAAAAAAGTTTGAAGAATATACGCAAGAAGCAATACGGCAAGAACCACAATTAGTTGAGCAGCCTCAATTCCTAAAGCAAATTCTAATAAAGGAACTAACTTAGTCATTCCCGAACCTACCATTATGGTATTAAAATAATTTGAAAATCCAAGTCCGTGAATTAATCCGAAGCACACTGTTACAATAGCTACAAAAGAAATAGTTTCTTTTTTTGCCGATTTGCCAGCTGTAAACAAATGATATAAAGCAGTGATTAAAATAGTAATTGGAATAAGGAATTCTACAACAGTTACCGAAATAGAAACCACCCCAAAAACAGATAAAATTAAGGCTAAAGTATGTCCTAAAGTAAACAAACTAACCAATAAAAACACGCGTTTCCAATCTTTAAAGGTGTACGGAATTAGTAACGCAATTAGAAAAACGATATGGTCATAAGCCGTGATATCTAACACGTGCTTTAATCCCATATTGAAATATATTAAAAATTCTTGCATACCATTTCATTTAAAATGTTTTTCAAACTTACAGAATTTTTAGGAAATAAAAAAGCGACATTTCAGTCGCTTTGAATTTTTATTTAGCTTGTTCCATAAATTCCTCTGCTTTTTCTACCATACTTTTTACGCCGCAGAAAAACGGCACGCGTTGGTGTAATTCGGTTGGGATAATTTCCATAGTTCTTCCAAACCCATCAGAAGATTTTCCTCCTGCTTGTTCGGCAATAAATGCCATTGGATTACATTCGTATAACAAACGTAATTTTCCTTTAGGGGATTTAGAACTGGTTGGATAAATATAAATACCTCCTTTAATCATATTTCTATGAAAATCGGACACTAAACTTCCAATATATCTTGAAGTATATGGTCGATCGTTTTCTTCTAATTGGCAATATTTTAGGTAGTTTTTCACCCCTTGAGGAAAATGCACATAATTTCCTTCGTTTATAGAATAAATACTGCCATTTTCAGGAAATTTCATATTGGGATGCGACAAATAAAACGTTCCGATAGCTGGATTTAAGGTAAATCCGTTAACGCCACAACCGGTTGTATACACCAACATAGTTGACGTACCATAAATAACATACCCAGCCGCTACTTGATTGATTCCTGGTTGTAAAAAATCTTCTAAAGTTACTGGGGTTCCAACTGGCGTAATTCTTCTGTAAACTGAAAAAATTGTTCCAACAGATACGTTCACATCAATATTTGAAGAGCCGTCAAGCGGATCCATTAATACCACATATTTGTTATTATGACTTTTATCTGAACCTGCAACCGTAATAAAATCGTCATTTTCTTCAGATGCAATTCCGCAAACAATTTCTCGGTTTATTAATGTTTGAATAAAAACTTCATTGGCATAAACATCCAGTTTTTGTTGGTCTTCACCTTGAATGTTTTGATCTCCAGCGGCACCTACAATATCCACTAAACCTGCCTTGTTTACTTTGTAGTTAACTACTTTTGCAGCTAAACGGATGGAGTTGATAATTCGGGATAATTCGCCAGACGAATATTGAAATGCATTTTGATTTTCGATGATGTATTCACCTAAGGTTTTGTTGCTTTGTTCCATTACGAAATCGATTGAGTTGAATTGTTGCACAAATATCGTTATTTTTGTGATAATGCGAAATTAATTTAGAAAGTTGTTTGTGTATATGTATTTTTGCAGAAGAATGTATTGAAAAACGGATGTAAAATAGCCCTGATTGTAACGGCATCCTTTTTATTTTATGTTGACTGAGGCTCTCGAAGGCAACATAAAATAAAAAGATATAGTGGAAAGCAGGAAATAGCTTCAAGAAAAAATGATTATTAGAAAAGGAATACCAGAAGATATGCCAGAAGTTTTGGCTTTAATTAAAGAATTAGCTATTTTTGAAAAAGAACCGAATGCGGTGGTTGTAACTGTAGAAGATTTAGTGCGAGATGGCTTTTCTGAAAATCCATTATTTTATACTTTTGTAGCAGAAGTGCAAAATGAAATTATTGGTGTAGCTTTGTATTATTATCGATTTTCAACTTGGAAGGGAAAAACCATTCATTTAGAAGATTTAATAGTTAGAGAAAAAAACAGAGGAACTGGCGCTGGATTTGCATTATACACCGAAATTATAAAACAAGGCAAAAAAGATAACGTAAGACGAATAGAATGGAATGTGTTAGATTGGAACACACCTGCAATTGAATTTTACAAAAAAAGCGGGGCAACTGTTTTAGATGATTGGCGCGTGGTTCATATGGATGAAATAGGAATTGAGACATTTATAAATAATATAGAAAAAACAACTCATTAAAATTCAATAACCAATTGGGATGTGAAATTTTAATATTGTAATTGATAAGTTATGAAAATATTTAAATTTGGGGGCGCTTCTGTAAAAGATGCTGCAGGAATAAAAAACGTATTAAATGTATTACAAACCGTTGGTTACGAAGATGTAATGTTAGTGATTTCCGCTATGGGAAAGACTACAAATGCACTTGAAGTAGTAATTAAAAATTACTTTGAAAAGTCGAACGAATTATATGCTTCTTTACAAGACATCAGAAAATATCACAATCAAATTTTATTAGATTTATTTGACGATGAGGAGCACGAAGTATTTTTTGATGTAAATACGCATTTTGATGATTTAGAATATTTTGTTAGAAGCAATAAATCGCCAAATTATCCTTTTGTATACGATCAAATTATTAGTATTGGAGAAATGGTTTCTACCACTATTGTGAGTCATTATTTAAATGCTGCAGGAATTACAAACCAATGGTTAGATGTGCGTCACTACATTAAAACGGATGCGAATTACAGAGATGCCAATGTAAATTGGGAATACACTCAAAAATTGATTTCTAAAATAAATAGAAAAAAATCGTTATTTATTACCCAAGGTTTTATTGGTGCAGATGAAAATAACTTTACCACTACATTAGGTCGTGAAGGATCCGATTATACTGCTGCCATTTTTGCTTACTGCTTAGGTGCTGAAAGTGTAACCATTTGGAAGGATGTACCAGGTGTTTTAAATGCCGATCCAAGGTATTTTGAAAATGCGGTGTTGCTGAATCAAATTTCGTACAGAGAAGCAATTGAATTGGCCTTTTATGGCGCAAGTGTAATACATCCAAAAACCTTACAACCTTTACAGAAAAAAGAAATTCCGTTGTATGTAAAATCATTTCTAAACCCTACATTACCTGGAACAAAAGTAGGGACTGGCGTAGATTTAGAACCAAAAACTTCTTGTTTTATTGTAAAGAAAAATCAAATTTTAGTATCGCTTTCCTCAATTGATTTTTCATTTATAATGGAAGAAAATATTAGTGAAATTTTCGCTTTATTTCATAAACATAAAATTAAAGTGAGTTTAATTCAAAATACAGCTATTAGTTTTTCCGTATGTATTGAAGACACGTTTGATAAATTTAAAGATTTGAAAACCATTTTATCAAAAAAATTCAAAGTTTCTTATAATGAAAACGTTTCTTTATACACCA
The DNA here is from genome assembly GCF_044361065.1 of Flavobacterium sp. Taxonomy (GTDB): domain Bacteria; phylum Bacteroidota; class Bacteroidia; order Flavobacteriales; family Flavobacteriaceae; genus Flavobacterium. The sequence continues at coordinate 2,607 of NZ_JBIKJI010000046.1, read as the reverse complement.
TTCGTCATTTTGATGCCATTTCAGCAGAAGTAATTGAAAAAGACAAGAACGTTTTAGTAAAACAAATTAGCCGAGAAACGTTGCAAATTGTAACGCAGTAAATTTTTGAACTACCTAATTAACATTAATTTAATTAGGTAGTTTCACATACATTAATTTCTTAATTTTCTAATAGTATTTACTTAACAAACAAACTGTTACTTTGCCAAAACAATACTGAACCGTATTATGGCAAGAGATGTTGATGTTGTAGTTATTTCCGATACCCATCTGGGAACTTATGGCTGTCAAGCAAAAGAACTTTTTACTTATTTAAAATCTGTTTCTCCAAAAACATTAATCATTAATGGAGATTTTATAGATATTTGGCAATTTAGCAAAAGTTATTTTCCAAAATACCATTTAAAAGTGATTAAAAAAATAATTGATTTGGCCTCAAAAGGGACTGAAGTCGTATATATTTTAGGAAATCACGATGAATTTTTACGTCGATTTGCCGATACTTCTTTCGGAAATATTGAATTGACAAATAAAAAAATAATGACTCTTGATGGCAAAAAAGCCTGGTTTTTTCACGGTGATGTTTTTGATGCTTCTGTACAACATTCAAAATGGATTGCCAAATTAGGCGGTATTGGATATGATTTTTTAATTCGTTTAAATGTATTAACCAATTGGTTTTTAACACAATTAGGAAAAGAAAAATATTCGTTTTCCAAAAAAATAAAAAACAACGTAAAAAATGCCATAAAATTTATTGGAGATTTTGAAAACGCTGCCACAGAATTAGCCATAGAAAATGAATTTGACTATGTAATTTGTGGACACATTCATCAACCTCAAATACGAGAAGTAGAAAGTAAAAACGGGAATTGCGTGTATTTAAACAGTGGCGATTGGATTGAAAACTTAACCGCTTTAGAATATCACAACAAAAACTGGAGCATATACACTTACAACAAATACGATTTTAAAGAAGAATTGGATTTAGAGCACCAAGATGTGGATTTGAAAAATATTGACGAATTAATTAAAGAAGTAGTTTCATTTAACTAAAAGAATATGAAAATATTATATGCCGTACAAAAAACTGGAAATGGTCATTTAGCAAGAGCTCAAGAGATTATTCCGATATTAAAAAAATATGGCGAAGTTACTGTTTTAACAAGTGGTAGTCAATCGCAAATTCAATTGGGCTTTCCAGTAGCTTTGGATTTTAAAGGTATTTCATTATTTTATGGAAGTAACGGAAATGTTTCTTTTTTGAAAACGTTATATAAAAACAATTATGCTCAATTTATATATCAAGTCTTAAAGTTAAACGTACATCAATATGATTTAATTATTAACGATTACGAACCCATTTCAGCTTGGGCTTGTAAATTTAAAGGTGGAAATATAGTGGCATTATCACATCAATCATCTTTATTTTTTAATGAAACACCAAAACCTAAAAAAATTAAATGGTTGAGTTGGAAAATTTTTAAAAACTACGCACCTGTTGTTAAAAAATATGGTTTTCACTTTGAAGAATACAACGAACATATTTTCAGACCAGTAATAAGAAAAAAAATAAGCGACTTAAAAACTTCAAATGCCGGACATTATGTTGTGTATTTGCCTTCGTTTTCAGATATAAAAATTATTAAAGAATTGAAAAAAACATCTGCCAATTGGATTGTATTTTCAAAAGCTGCCACTTCGTCTTACACGGCAAATAATTGCACTGTATTTCCAATTGATGAAAACGAATTTTTAAAATCTATTGCAAAAAGTGCTGGCGTTTTATGTAATGCTGGATTTGAATTACCTGCCGAAACGTTATTCCTGAAAAAGAAATTATTTGTTATTCCTATCAAAAAACAAATTGAACAAGAATGCAACGCCTTCGCGTTAAAAAAAATGGGCGTATTAACAGCTAAAAACTTAGATTTTAATTTAATAGAAATGTGGGTTTTATCTAATAGAATTATACCCATAAATTATACAAGCAATATTGAAGACATAATTGAAGACGTTATTTTAGAAAACACAGAATCTAATAACGAATTAATATTTGTATAAATTGGACAAAGGGTGACAGAAAGTAGTTTTTTCTCATTTTATTTGGTTGGTAAATAGTCGCTCTTTTCCTTTTTATAACTTAAAAAATCCCATACTTAAAAAGATATGGGATTTATATTTCTTTAAAATTTAACTTAAAGCTTACTTTTTTCCAGAAGCTTCTAAATTTCTTTCAATTTTATGCTCTGGTCGGCTCCATTTTGGTTTTTCACCTAAGGCCTCAAATTTTGAATCTGCTGCTTCTACTGTTTCAGGTTGCATTTTTTTAATGAATGGTTTTTGCGGATTTAATCCAAGCATTTCAAACATTTTCATATCCTCATTTACATCAGGATTTGGTGTAGTAAGCAATTTATCACCAGCAAAAATAGAATTTGCACCTGCAAAGAAACACATCGCTTGTCCTTCTCTACTCATATTGGTTCTTCCTGCAGATAAACGTACTTGCGTTTCAGGCATAATAATTCTTGTGGTAGCTACCATACGAATCATTTCCCATATTTCAACTGGTTTTTCATCTTCAAGTGGCGTACCTTCAACTGC
>NZ_JBIKJI010000065.1:0-10718 GCF_044361065.1 Flavobacterium sp. | reverse complement strand
TTAGGTGTCGCTGAAATTGAAAACAGACAAGTGTTAGAAGATCTTTGCAAACAACCCTTATTAGCAGCAAAAGGATACGCCGTAATTCATTTCGATTCGCCAGATAGACGAGGGATTGATACCGGATTTTTATATCAAAAAGGACATTTTCAACCAACGAGTTATAAAAATTATGCACTTATCGTAACTGAAGATGAAACCGATAAAAAAGCAAAAGACAAAGAAAAAGTAGAAGATACCGATGATAATGTGGTAGACATAAAAACCAAAAGAATTTACACTCGAGATCAAATATTAATGACAGGATTATTAGACGGTGAAGAAATGCATTTTATTGTAAACCATTGGCCTTCGCGCAGAGGTGGCGAAAAAAGAAGTAGTCCACTACGTGAAGCCGCAGCTGCGTTAAACAAAAAAATTATCGATTCGTTACAAGTTATTAATCCGAATGCGAAAATCTTCACAATGGGCGATTTGAATGACGGTCCTTTTAATAAAAGTGTAAAACAGGTTTTAGGCGCAAAAGGAGATGAAAAAGAGGTACAACCGTTAGGACTTTACAATCCTGCCGAAAAATTAATGAATAAAGGAATTGGAACGTTAGCTTTTAGAGATTCTTGGGATTTTTTCGATCAAATTATCATTTCTGAGCCTTTATTGAGAAAAGACTATTCTTCTTGGAGATATTGGAAAGCTGGTGTGTACAATGCTCCTTTTATGATTCAACAAACGGGTCAATATAAAGGATATGCGTTGCGAAATGGCGCTTTAGGACCTGGATATTCGGATCATTTCCCGTCTTATATTTACTTGATAAAAGAAGCAAAAAAGTAAACCACTTGGACTTGAAGTTCTTAGTTTTGCTTGGCGCAAAGTTGAATAACTTATTTTTTTGACACAAATTACACAAATTAGCACGAATTAATCCGTGAAAATCCGTGAAATCCGTGGCAAAATTTTTCAAAACCTGAATTAGAAACACACTAAAAGTGAGTTGTTTTAAGTATTTTGGACACCAATAAAAAAATAATTAAAGGTACTTTTTATTTTGTAACTTTACCTTTTAAAATTCTTTTTATGTCAATTGCAAAACCTTTCAACTTGAATAAGTGGATAGAAGAAAACAGACATCTTCTTGTTCCGCCAGTTGCAAATAAAAATTTATATATAGATTCAGGCGATTATATTGTAATGATTGTAGCAGGACCTAATGCCAGAAAAGACTATCATTATAACGAAACCGAAGAATTATTTTATCAGTTAGAAGGTGATATTACTGTGTATATTCAAGAAAACGGGGAAAAAAAAGCGATGCATCTTTCCGCTGGAGATATGTTTTTATTACCCGCTAAAATACCACATTCGCCAAGCAGAACAGAAAATTCTATTGGTTTAGTAATTGAAAAAAAACGAAATCATTTGGATGTAAAAGACGGATTGCTTTGGTTTTGCGATTCGTGCAATCACAAACTTCACGAAGTATATTTTGAGTTGAACAATATTGAAAACGATTTCCTTACACATTTCAACGATTTTTATGCTTCAGAAGAAAAAAGAACGTGTAAAAAATGCGGAACGGTTATGGAAAGCAATCCAAAATTTGTAAAATAACCACATCTTATTCTATTTTCTATATTCTAAAATCAATTTATTATATTTGCATAATCATAACAAAATCATTTAAAAAAGTTAAAAATGTCAACAATTGCCTCACAATTTGGAATGCCTGAAGCTTTAAAAGCACTTGGAATAAAAGAAATTAATGACGGAACCTCAACGGGTTCTAACAGTTTTTCATCTGGAGAAATAATTGAAAGTTATTCGCCAGTTGATGGTCAATTAATCGGAAAAGTTAAAACAACCACAGCTGCTGATTACGAAAAAGTAATGCAAAGTGCTACAGCTGCATTCAAATCGTTTCGTGCTATGCCAGCACCCCAACGTGGCGAAATTGTTAGACAATTTGGAAATAAATTAAGAGAATTAAAAGAACCACTTGGAAAATTAGTTTCCTATGAAATGGGGAAATCGTTACAAGAAGGATATGGTGAAGTACAAGAAATGATTGACATTTGCGATTTCGCCGTAGGTTTATCTCGACAATTGAACGGACAAACCATTCCGTCTGAACGTCCTGGGCACGTAATGAGAGAACAATGGCATTCTATTGGAGTAGTAGGAATTATTTCGGCTTTTAACTTTCCAGTAGCGGTTTGGGCTTGGAATACGGCATTAGCTTGGATTTGTGGTGACGTTTGTGTGTGGAAAGCTTCGGAAAAAGCGCCATTATGTTCTATCGCTTGTCAGAATATTATTGCAGATATTTTAAAAGCAAATCAGTTACCAGAAGGAATTTCTTGTATCATTAACGGTGATTACAAAGTAGGTGAAATGATGACTACAGACGTAAGAATCCCATTAATTTCTGCTACAGGTTCTACCAGAATGGGAAGAATTGTTGGTACAACTGTTGCACAACGTTTCGGAAAATCTTTATTGGAATTAGGTGGAAATAACGCCATTATTATCACACCAACTGCCGATTTAAAAGTTGTAGTTCCTGGAGCCGTTTTTGGTGCGGTGGGAACTGCCGGACAAAGATGTACTTCTACAAGACGATTAATCATTCACGAAAGTGTCTACGATAAAGTAAGAGATGCCATTGTGGGCGCTTACGGGCAATTAACCATTGGAAATCCATTAGATCAAAAAAATCATATAGGGCCGCTTATTGATACTGATGCAGTGAACACGTATTTAGCCGCAATTGAAAAAGCAAAAGCTGAAGGCGGAAAAGTATTAGTAGCAGGTGGTGTTTTATCAGGTGAAGGATACGAATCTGGCTGTTATGTAAAACCAGCTATCATTGAAGCTGAAAATCATTTTGAAATTGTGCAACACGAAACATTTGCCCCTATTTTATATCTAATGAAATACGAAGGCGAAGTGGAAAACGCTATTGAAAAACAAAATGGCGTAGCACAAGGTTTATCTTCAGCCATTATGACAAACAGTATGAAAGAAGCAGAGAAATTTTTATCTTTTGCGGGTTCAGACTGTGGAATTGCGAATGTAAATATCGGAACTTCTGGTGCAGAAATTGGTGGTGCTTTTGGTGGTGAAAAAGAAACGGGTGGCGGAAGAGAATCAGGTTCAGATGCTTGGAAAGTGTATATGAGAAGACAAACCAATACCGTAAACTATTCAGATCAATTGCCATTAGCGCAAGGTATTAAGTTTGATTTGTAATGTAGCGAAACATCCTGCAAGGTTTTAAAAACCTTGTAGGTTTTTTTTAAGAGTTACCTACAAGGTCAAAAAGACCTTGCAGGAAATAGAAAAACCCTGTAAATTTTTGTAGGGGTTTTTTGTTTTATAGACAAAATTTCTTGCGAAACGTAAACGTGAATTTACTACAAAATTCGGACACGAGCGCAGCGACTACCAAAGAAATCTTGACAAATGCTTGTTATCTGTAGATATTTTTTATTTTTTTTGGAAGTTTGAAATATTTTCTATTATATTTGTAACCAATGTCTAATGTTGTATAATTTGGTTATGAGTGAATATTTAACTATTTCAGAAACAGCAAAGTTACTCAACAAGAGTACAAAAACACTTCGTCGTTGGGATGAAGAAGGAAAGCTTTCTGCCGTTCGTGAACCTATGAGTAATTATAGAGTTTATAGAAAAAATGATGTTGAAACTTTATTTGCTAATTTTCTTCAGACAGATGTCCAAGAAACAATTTCCAATTTTGTCGAACCTGAAAACGAATACAAGGTTTTAGAGCTGTTTGCTGGTGCTGGAGGTCTGGCTGTTGGAATGGAAAAAGCTGGATTGAAATGTGTGGCTTTGAATGAAATTGATAAACACGCTTGTGCAACTTTGAGAAATAATCGACCAAATTGGAATGTTCTTGAAGGAGATATAAAGAATTTCATTTTTTCCGAATATTACAATCAAGTAGATGTTGTTACAGGAGGTTTTCCTTGTCAAGCATTTAGTTATGCAGGTAAAAGATTAGGATTTGAAGATGCGCGAGGAACTTTGTTTTATGAATTTGCACGTGTTATCAAAGAAGTGAATCCGCCAATTTGTATCGGAGAAAACGTTAAAGGGTTATTGAATCACGATAACGGAAAAACTTTACAAGGTATGATTTCTATTTTGGATGAAATTGGCTACAATGTTGTTCCTGTACAAGTTTTAAAAGCTATAAATTATAAAGTTCCACAAAAAAGAGAGCGCCTTATTTTAGTTGGAGTTAGGAAAGATATTCATTTGAAATATGAATATCCAAAGCCTTATAAAAAAATATATAATCTTTCAGATGCACTTAAAAAAGGACAATTGTTTGAATCTAATGTACAAAAGTCAAGTGGTGCAAAATATCCTGAAAGTAAAAAAAGGGTTTTAGATCTAGTTCCACCTAAAGGATATTGGAGAGATTTACCTATAGATATACAGAAAGATTTTATGGGTGCAAGTTTTTATTTAGGTGGTGGAAAAACTGGTATGGCTAGAAGAATAGGTTGGGATGAACCTTGTTTAACTTTAACTTGTAGTCCTGCCCAAAAACAAACTGAAAGATGTCACCCAGACGAAACTCGACCGTTTACAGTGCGTGAATATGCTAGAATACAAACTTTCCCAGATGATTGGCAATTTTTAGGGCCAATTGCTCAACAATACAAACAAATTGGAAATGCTGTTCCTGTAAATTTAGGTCGCGAAGTTGGCTATTCGATTATTAAGTTTTTAAATGATTATTATAGAGTAAAATAAAAATCTAAGATTTCTATTTTACTCAAAATATTTTGCTTGAATTTCTAATGCTAGATTTGAAATGGTTTGTTCTACAATATGACTTCCATCAACTTCTAATGCTACGTCTCCAATTGCATCAATCAAGTCAAAGTAAAAATCTTCTTTCCCTGTTAGTCTATACCAAAATTCTTTTCCTATTATCACAGGAAATGAATTAGATATTTTCTTATAATGTGAACTTAATTCAGGTTCTTCACCGTAAATAACTCCCACAATCATATCATTTATTCCAATATTTAAGTTATTTGTTCTTGCTAAATTTCTAACACCATTGAAATGATTAATAACAGTTACGACATCATCGTGATTAATTGTATTTGGACCAGCTTTTAGTTGACAATATTTTCTGCGTCCATCAACAGCATCAATGAATTCAATATCAATTCCTGATGTTGTTGAACCTAATCCTTGAAATAATTGTCCTATTAATTTTTGGATTTTCATTCCGAATGATGTATTAATTGATGAACCTAGAATTCTTGGTAAAACTAAAGCTCTTGCAATGCTTTCAGCATTGTCATTTCCAGTTAGAAAATTTGCTAAATATTTGAATAAAAAAGGATTCACATTATATTCAGATAATTTACTTGCTCGTTTACAAGCACCTTCAATATGGCTAGTTACAATTTCACTTCTGAAAAAATCTTTAGCATTATTTAGTATTTCAATTCTTTTTTCTTCTGTCATTTTTTTAAATTAGTTTTCAAATATAGTGCTTTTTCTTATGCCTAATTTTTTTGTAGAATTTAAGTTAACTCGTTTATTTGCGAAATTTTCAGACTAGTATACTGCCCGTATAGGCAAGATAGGCGAAGTTTTGTTTCACTTTTTAGTTTTTCAAATCTACTAAATATTCTTAAAATAAAAAAACCTGCAATATTTTTGCAGGTTTTGTAGTATCACATTGCCTAATCGGCAAATTAAAACCCTAATTACTCAATAATAAATTTCTTATATACTTTTTTTCTGTTCCATTCAATGGATAATATGTACATTCCAGAAGATAAATTTTGATAATATAAGGTGCTATTATTTTCTAAAATAAATTCTACAGTATTGTAAATTAGACTTCCATTAACTGAAAACACTGTAAATTGCACGTTAGTATTTACGGTATCTGAAAACAAAACCTTTAAAATTCCGTCTTTAGATGGGTTTGGATACAAAAGCACACCTTGGTTGTTTTCATCTTCAAAATTGATACTATCACTTAAAGTAGCATCAAATATGGGTAATTTTACATAATTACCTCCCAAAACTTCTGCGGCTTCAGTCTCAGACATACACAACCAATCTTGCATCACGGTGGTATAAATTTGTCTGTAATCAAACTGCATTGGAATTTGATCATTTACCGCAGCATTTGTTGGTAAAACAGGAGAAGTTCCTATCATTCCAGGAATGGGGTGCGTCGTATTTGCCACTTCATTAGGGCTGGTGTTTAATGCGCCACCAAAGAAAATAACTGGCGCTGCCGAACCGTGGTCTGTACCTTTACTTGCGTTACTTTTAATTCTTCTACCAAATTCACTAAACGTCATTCCAGTCACATCATTATCTTTACCCATATAGGTAATTTCTTGCTGAAACGCGCCAATAGCTTGAGACAATAAGGTCAAATTTATAGCTTGGGAACCTTGCGTTTTATCATTATTATCTACTTGATTTTCGTGTGTGTCGTGAGTATTAGGATGATTTACAATATAAACTGGAGTTTGTAATCCTCCATTAATAAGTTTGGCAACAATTTTTAACTGGTCGGCCAATTTGTTACTTGTTGGATAAGTAACTCCCGAGTTTAATGCAAAATTATAAGCGGTTTGAATCACATTTCTATACACATTACTTTGGTCTTTCATTAATCGAAGAAAAGTAAGTTCGTGGCCATAATCAGAATTTGGCGAAGGATCTGTAATACCATTAATAACATTAAGTAACGCATTCGGATCTGGAGCACTATAACCCATATTCATATTTGGTCCTTGCAATGAAAAAGGCAACGTTGACCCAATCTGAATAGCTAAAGGATGCGGCATTTCAGGCGAAGGATAATCCATTGGATAATTTGGATATTTAACATCTAATGCCCTTCCAAGCCAACCGCTATTTAAATTCTGATTACTTCCAGATGCCGTAAACCATATATCAGTTGCTCTAAAATGACTATAATTTGGATTGGGATACGATACCCCCTGCACAATCATCATTTTTCCATTATTGTACAGATTTTTCATTTCTGTCATAGCAGGATGTAATCCCGTAGTTGCATTATTATTTAAAGTTAATACACTACTTTCAGGCATTAATATATTAGCACGCGCATTAACTAAATTACTCCATTTGTCTAATGGGAAAACCGTATTTAGCCCATCGTTACCACCATTTTGCTGAATAATAACTAATATTTTACCACAGTTTATGGCAGAAAGTGCCATTTTTTCTAATGTTACACTATCAACTTCCGAAGATGCCATAACTGGAATCCCATTAAATAAAAGTGGCGTTGTTGCTAAAGCAGTCGTTTTTATAAAATTTCTTCTTTTCATAACAATTACATTAGTTGATATTCTGAAAGTTGCGTAATAGCAAGTAACAAACTTTTTAATCTTGTTTTTACGATATTGGTAAAACCGGCATTTGTTGGATTGTTAACATAATTACTCCAAGCACCAGACCAATAATGATTTTCTATTTGATTTGATAAAAGATTCTGTACTTTCAAGTTGTTTTTTACAGAACTGCTTAAATCAATAGGAAGTAAATATTTCACACATTCGTTTACTAATAAGTCTGGATCAGAAATTACTGCGGGTGCAAACTGAGAAACCCACGCAATCACATTTACTTCAATTCGGGTTGTTAAACCATTATATGTTAAATTGAACCCATTAAAAATAGCATCAATAAATGCAGCTCTTTTTTGTACCGTATTAGAATTAATCCAATACTCGTGAAAATTTGGATTTTGATAATAGGCTGGCCATCCTGCAACATTTGGAATGGCTCCCATTGTTTGATCCATAGTTAGTAAATAACGGCTACTTATGGCACTCCAAACAGAATATTGCGCATAATAATTTGTTTGGTCAGTTACGTTATAATTGATATTAAAAGTACGAAGCGAACCAATAACTAAATCGAAAGGTGATTTAATATACACCCCATAATTTGCCATATCATAAAAATGCTGACTTTTAAATAATTTATCTAAAACAGGTGCAATTTCCCAGTTATTAGCAACAAAATGCTGTGCTAATGGCACAATAACATTCGCTTCTATATTGGCATCAATGTCATAATATACAAAATAACGGTACAATCTTCTACAAATGTATTCGGATACGACTTGCGATTTAGAAAATATCATATCGATAAATGCATCTAATTCTGCACTACCATTATTTGTAATTGTAGTATTATTAAAAAAAGCTGAAAATTGTTTTGTACTTGTATTGTGTTGCGTTGAAACAAAGCTTGTTGTAGTTGGATGTGCATTTAAATTTTGAACGCGCCAACCCGTAAGAATTTTTGCTGCTGCCACCACATCAGCTTCTGTAAACTGACTCAAAGGGTCTTTTCCAAGTGTAAAAAGCTCCATTATTTCTCGAGCAAAGTTTTCATCAGGCGCACTACTGGTATTGGCTTGATTATTTAGATAATACATCATCGCGGGTTGCGTGGCCATATTTCTAATTAAAGTTTTAAAATTACCTAAACCATTAGTTCTAAAATTTTGAACGTATTCGTGAGATATTCGTGCAGAATTTGTAGCACAATAGTTATTTTGAGAAACCCTAACCGTATTAAAATCAACAGGAATAAAATGATACCAAAACCAAGTCATTTTCTCTCTTATATTGAGTTGTTGGTTTAGACCTTGTCCTAAATTCCATAAAGAAACAGCATTCATTCTATAGAAATTTGTAGTATTTCCAATACTATTGGAATTAAAGGCGTGTTGTGTCCAATCGCTTCCATAAGGGATATTTCCCTCATCAGCAAAAACATTTTGATAGTAATTAACTGGTGGATTTGGTACTGTACTAGAAATGGTTAGCAACGAATTGACACTCGAATTAAAACCCGCTTGTACTAACCCGTTAACATCAGAAAATTTAAAACCAAATTGTGTTCTTCGTAATAAATGTAAAACCGAAGCCGTATTCCAAGCTCCAGCATATGGCGTTAAACCACTTGTGATGTTACCTATTCTATTGGTTTCCGCATTAGTGTCAATAGATTGATATCTTCTTAAACCGTAGTTTTTTCTTTTATATTTTTCAAAAAGAGGATCTTGACTTTCTTCTCTTCGAAGGAATACTTTTTTAAAAAGATTTCTTCTCGAATATTTTTTTTCCATACCCTATGCTTAACATATTTATAATTAGACTATTAAATCACGAAAAGGTTTAAAATTATTGCGAAATGTACAAAAAATATATTTAAAAAATAAAAACCCTGCAAATAAGGTGTATGCAGGGTTTTAAATCTCTAAAATCCTGACAGGTTTTTGAAACCTGTCAGGATTAATATGATACATTAACTAATTACTTCGTTTTCTTCACGTATTGTGTTAAAATATAAATATGTTGGTTTTCTACTCTACCTTCAATCAAGTTGGCATCGTCCCAAACCACTTTTATATTATGAACTGCTGCGCCTCGTTTTGCAGTAAAAGTAGCGCCTTTAACATCTAAATCTTTAATTAAAACCACAGAATCTCCATCTTTTAAAATGGCACCGTTACTGTCTTTATGAACAATTTTATTTTCGTCTTCTTCTTCGCCTTCGCCTGTAGCTTTTGCCCATTCTAATGCTTCTTCGTCTAAATACATCATTTCTAAAGTATCGATGTTTTTTAAACGTGCTAACATTCTCCAAGATAAAATTTGAACAGGTAAATTTTCGTTCCACATACTATCAGATAAGCCTCTCCAATCATTTGGATTCATAGTATCTGGGTTTTCCACTTGATCTTTTAATTGCTTGGTCAACAAAACCGAATGAGCTAAACTTTCTTCTGTATAAGGTGGTAAAGTGTACACCACTAAATCCAATTCGGCACCACTAATTTCACATTTTGACTCGCTTCTGTCTTTTAATTTTCTTTCAATTACACTCATTATTTCTGTTTTTATGGCTGTTATTTATTCCTAATTATGGGCAAATATAAGTATTAATTTCTTCCTATTTCGTTTGGATATAACTCACGCAATTCATCACTTTGCCAAAACACTTTAGAAGTACAATCCATAATGGTTAACACGCCTAAAAAAGCGGCTCCAGTATCTAAATTCCAAACAGAATTTTTACAAAGCGGCGGCACAATTTCAGTTTTAGAAACAGGCGTGTGACCTATAAATATTTCAGAATAAATTTTTAGTCTTTTTGGATATAAAGGCGAATTTTTATCCATAGTTTCATCTAAACATAAAGCCACTTCCCAGAGCGTTCTGTCCCAATACATTAATTTTGGAAAAAATTCTTGTGAAACGCCATTCATATTAGTAAAACCCGCATGAATGAACAACCTGTTTTCAGCATCTAAATAATAATTTCGTAATGATTTTAAAAAGGTAATGTGTTTTTGTTTCGTTTCAGTTGAAATATTTAAATAAGCATCAACGGTGGCTTTGCCGCCATGCTTAAACCATAGTTCTTCTTTTATATTCTCATGCCGATTTTCTAACCAATCCAAAAGCAATTCATCATGATTTCCTTTTATAAAAATACATTTTTGTTGTTCCGATAAGGCAATTAAAAAATCTAAAACGCCTGGCGATTCGCTCCAACCATCTACATAATCTCCTAAAAAAATTAACGTATCATCTGCTTTTATTGCTGCTTTTTGTAGCACTTGAATTACTGCTTTTAATCCGCCGTGTATG
>NZ_JBIKJI010000187.1:0-3445 GCF_044361065.1 Flavobacterium sp. | reverse complement strand
CCAACAGCAATATATAAATTAGCCGCAACTGGTTTTCCTGTTTGCCCTACGTGTTCCCCGTGTGGACGCCATCCAATATCCGAAACAGGTTTAGAACAAGCGGTTGCTGCACCAAGTACAGTTGCTAATTCTTCAATCATTCCCCAATTTTCTGGTCCTTTTAATCCACGTCCTGCAGACACCACAATTTCAGCATCAGCAATGGTTACTTTACCAGTAGTTTTTTCTGAATTGGTTACTTTTACCCCAAAATCTGCATCAGATAAAGCTGGTGAAAAATCTTCTTCCGTTAATGAAGTTGCATTTTCAATCAATCCGAATGAATTTTTTGAAATTCCTAAAACTTTTACATCTGTAGCAATTTCTGATAAATTAAATGCTTTGTTAGAAAAAGCACTTCTTTTAACTTGAAATGGAGTTACACTTAAAGGCGCTTCAATTACATTTGAAGCAAATCCTGCATTTAAATGTACAGCTACCAATGGAGCTATGTGTAAACTATCTGTAGTTGAAGCTAAAATTACCACTTTAGCACCCTCTTTTTCTGCAGCTTGCTTAATTACATCTGCATACGCTTGGGCGCTGAAAGAATTTAATTTATCATTTGTTACTTTTAACACTTTACTCACTCCGTAAGCAGATAAAGCATTATTTTCTGTAGCATTAATTGAAACGGCAGTAACTGTTGTTCCAAGCATATCGGCTACTTTTTTAGCATATGAAGCAATTTCAAAAGCTACTTTTTTGAATTTACCTTCGTTTGATTCTGTATATATTAAAACTGACATATCTTTTTATTTACGATTTACGATTTACGATTTACGTTTTGCGATTTACAATTAAATTACTTTAGCTTCGTTGTGTAATAAATTAATTAATTCATCTATATTATCTGCGCTGATTAATTTTACTGCTGATTTTGCTGCTGGTTTTTCAAATTTCACTGAAGAAGTGGCATTAGCGTCTGAAGTTGGTTCAACAATATTTAATGCTTTCGTTCTGGCGGTCATAATACCACGCATATTTGGAATTCTTAAATCTTTTTCTTCAACCAATCCTTTTTTACCTGCAATAATTAAAGGTAAACTTGATGTAGCCGTTTCTTTACCGCCATCAATTTCTCTAATCGTTGTAGCTTCAGTGCCAGAAATTTCAATTCCAATACAAGCATTTACAAAATTAAAACCTAATAATCCCGCTAACATTCCAGGTACCATTCCTCCATTATAATCAATAGATTCTGTACCTGCAATAATTAAATCGTAGCCACCTTGCTTCACCACGTTAGCCAATTGTTTTGCAACAAATAAGCCGTCTGTCGGATTGGTATTTATACGAATGGCTTCATCCGCACCAATGGCTAAGGCTTTTCTTAATGTAGCTTCGGCATCTGCACCACCTACATTAACAACAGTTACGTGGGCACCATTTTGCTCTTTTAACACAATTGCTTTGGTTAAACCAAACTCGTCATTTGGATTAATAACATATTGAACCCCATTTGTATCAAACTCGGTATCGTTATTAACAAAATTAATTTTTGAAGTAGTATCAGGAACGTGACTGATGCAAACTAATATTTTCATTTTTATACTGATTTTATATTGATGCCACGAAATTACAAAAAATGTTTTAAAAAAATATTATGCACGCATATAAAATATTGTTTTTTCACAAAAATTAAATAAATTTTATGAATTGTTGAATTTAAGTAAGTAAAAATAAGAATTTGATAAGATATTATTAAAGAAATCGATTGAGTAAAAATATTAAATAATAATGAGCGTACTCATTAAAATTTATTATTTTTGCCATTCACTAAGTTTTAGAATTAATTTTATGAGAACAATACAGTTTAGAGAAGCTATTTGTGAAGCAATGAGCGAAGAAATGCGTCGTGATGAAACGGTGTACTTAATGGGAGAAGAAGTTGCAGAATATAATGGAGCCTATAAAGCTTCAAAAGGTATGCTTGATGAATTTGGACCAAAACGTGTTATCGATACACCAATTGCAGAATTAGGTTTTGCAGGTATCGCAGTAGGTTCCGCAATGAATGGATGCCGACCAATCGTAGAATATATGACGTTCAACTTCTCTTTAGTAGGAATTGACCAAATAATAAATAATGCAGCTAAAATGCGTCAAATGTCGGCTGGACAATTTCCTATGCCAATGGTTTTTCGTGGACCAACAGCATCTGCAGGACAATTAGGAGCCACACACTCACAAGCTTTTGAAAACTGGTTTGCCAATACTCCAGGATTAAAAGTGGTTGTTCCAAGTACCGTTTATGATGCAAAAGGTTTGTTAAAAGCTGCCATTCGTGATAACGACCCTGTAATTTTTATGGAATCTGAACAAATGTATGGTGATAAAGGTGAAGTTCCAGAAGGAGACTACATTATCCCACTTGGTGTAGCAGATATCAAACGTGAAGGAACTGATGTTACTATTGTTTCATTTGGTAAAATTATCAAAGAAGCACATATCGCTGCTGAAGAATTAGCAAAAGATGGCATCTCTTGTGAAATTATCGATTTAAGAACCGTTCGTCCAATGGATTACGACTGTATTATTAATTCGGTTAAAAAAACAAACAGATTAGTCGTTTTAGAAGAAGCTTGGCCATTTGCCTCTGTTGCTTCAGAAATTACATATATGGTGCAAGAACGTGCTTTCGATTATTTAGACGCACCTATCCAACGTATCACAACTGCAGATACACCAGCGCCATATGCACCAACTTTATTAAAAGAATGGTTGCCAAATAGTAACGATGTAGTAAAAGCCGTTAAAAAAGTTATGTATAAATAAATATAATTAGATAATTAGATAATAATTATTTTAGCAATAAAATTTTCAATTTGTCTACTACTTTAAAATAAAGTATATTTGAATCCCGATTTTTTCGGGATTTTTTATATTAAATACCCAAATGAAAAACCTACTAACGCTTATTATTCTAATTTCATCACTTGCTTTTTCCCAAACAAAAGTAAGTGGAATTATATTAGATGACGCCAAACAACCTGTTTCTTATGCAACGGTAGCATTTAAAAATTCCGCAGAAGGCGTAATTGCCGACGAAAATGGAAAATTTTATCTCGAATCAAAAAAAACGTTTCCTACTTTAGTGGTTTCCTTTGTTGGATATAAAGACAAAGAAATATCGCTTTCAGGTGAACATAATTACGATTTAAAAATTGTTTTAGAAAACGCAAACGAAATTGCCGAAGTAAAAGTATATGGCGGAAAAACTTCAAAGAAAAACAATCCTGCTATAGATATTCTTAGAAAAATATGGGAAAGAAAAAAGAAAAATGGATTACGACAATTTAATCAATACGAATACGATAAGTATGAAAAAATTGAATTTGATATCAATTCTATAGACAGCACATTTATGAAAAATAAAATCTTCAAAAATGTAGAATTTATTTTT
>NZ_JBIKJI010000186.1:0-3482 GCF_044361065.1 Flavobacterium sp. | reverse complement strand
AAACGTTATAGGTGGAACAGGAACATTGTTATATCAATTGGACGATGGGGTTTTACAAGAATCAAACGTATTTACAGAGGTAAGTGGTGGAAAACATATTATTACTGTTGTTGATACACAAGGTTGTACCTATCTTACAAAAGAAGTAATGGTAATAGATTACCCAAAATATTTCACACCAAATGGCGATGGAATTAATGATACGTGGAATATTAAAGGTCTAAATCAACCAGATGCGAAAATATTTATTTTTGATAGATATGGAAAATTAATAAAGCAAATTACACCAACTGAAACTAGTCAAGGATGGGATGGAACTTATATTGGTTCAGTACTACCATCAACAGACTATTGGTTTACCATAGAATATAAGGAAAAAGACCAACAAAAATTATTTAAGGCACACTTCGCTTTAAAAAAATAGCATAAATAAAAAAATTCATTGTTTTTTAGAGGAATTAGCTACATTTGTAATTAATACATCTGCTATTGGCTAATATTAAATAGGCTATGAATTATAAATTGTTTAGTTTTATTATTTTCTTGTTTTTAATCTTTCATCCAAGTAGATTAAACGGACAGAATGCAGCAAAACAACAATTGTTAATTGCTGAGGCACAAAATAGCGCAACTTTTCAGCCAAATGAATCCTTAAAAATAGCATTATTACTTCTAAAAGGGTCAAATACAAATGAAGAAAAAGTAAAACTAAATTTGTTAATTTCCAAAATCTACAGCATATTAGGAGACTATACAAATGCTGCAAATTATTTATTTGAAGCAAATACAAACACAGAATCAAATTCTGTTTTTCAAAAAGCAAAAATTAATATTGAGAAAACAGCACTTTTAAAATCAATTTTTTTACACAAACAAAGTAATATTTACTTAAATAAAGCACGTTACGAAGTAAATAATTTGACAAACAGTAAACAGATTTATGAAATAAAATCACTAATTATTTTAGAAGAGTTAGAGCTATTACTTCATAAACAAGAATATAAAAAAGCAAAAGAGATTATTCAAAAAAACAATTATAATTCATTTTTGCAAAAAGAGAATATATCAAAAAAACGTTTTTTACTAATACAATCTAGAATAAATAATAATTTAGGGGATTTTCATAACAACATCCCTATATTAGAAAGCTTAAAAAAACTAATAAATAAAGAAGACAAATATTTTGAAATACAGGTTTGGAATGAAATTGCTAAAAATTATTTCTATCAACAAAACTATTCAAAAGCAATTGAGTGTGCGTTAAAATCACAAGAAATATTAGTTGAATTAGACAATATTTATCTATTAGAAAACACAACAGAAACATTAGTTTTAAGTTATTTGGCTTTAAATAAAGAACAAGAATACAAGTTATTTAATACAAAGCTTCTTACCATAAAAACAGAAATTGAAAAAAAAGAAGAAGAAGCTATAAATACCGTTTATAATTTAATTAATTCCGAATATCGAATAAACTATTCCGTAAAAAAAACCGATTTTACTAAAAAACTTTATCTAAGTATAGGGCTGTTTCTTCTATTTTCAATTGTATTTGGATTCGTTGTATATAAAAAATACACCTACAAAAAAAGACTAACTGAAATAATTAGCTATTTGAAAGTTACCAATAAAAACATCTTAAGTAAAGTAGAAAAAAACGAAGTAATCAATAAAAAAAATAGCATCCCCGTAGAAACCGAACAACAAATATTAAACAAACTCAAAAAGTTTGAATCAAGTTCGAAATTTACAAATAAAGATATTTCATTAGCTGTATTAGCAGGACATTTTGAAACCAATACTAAGTACCTTTCAGAAATTATCAACAAACATTATCATATAAATTTTAATACTTATATAAATAAATTACGAGTTAATTTCATTATTGAAAAACTAAAAACCGAACCAAACTTCTGTAATTATAAAATTAGTTATTTAGCAGAACTTAGTGGATTTACATCTCACAGTAGTTTTGCAACTGTATTTAAATCAATCAGTGGCATTTCACCAATAACATTTATCGATATATTGAAAAATGAAAGAAATGATACCCAAATAACGCCATCAGAAAATGAATAAAAAAAGTTTTATTTTAGTAATCTTACTTCTACTTTCTACCCGTTATTCTGTTTTTGCACAAGATCAAAAAAAGTTAGAGCAATTAATAAAAACATCAAATGTAGAAATGTATGAAAACCCAGAAAAAGTAATTTCTACAGGGTTAAAAATCATTCAATTATCAAAAAATAATATTGATTTAAAGATTAAAGCGTACAAATTAGTTTCAGATGGGTATTCCTCTAAAAGAGAGTATCAAAAATCATTAAAATATTTGATAAAAGCTTTAGAATTGTTGCCAAAATCAGAAGATAAATTACTTAAAATCTCAATAGATACAAAAGCAGGAATTCAGTACCATCAACTTAATATATATCAAAGTGCCATCACCTACTTAGACCGAGCAGAAAAAATGTGCTTAGAATATCCCGTTCAAGATTCGATAACTAGTTTTTTAGGGGTTAATTACGTGGTTAGAGGATTTATATATAAAGAAAAGCTTAATTGTGACATTGCCATTAGTTTTTTTGATAAAGGCATTAAGACCTTAAGTTACAATAACAAAAAAAATGAAAATGCAACTAAGATAAGTATTGCAAAATATAACAAAGGGAACTGTTACTTATTATTAGAAGAAAATGGGTTGGCCGAACAAAGTTTTAAGGAAGCATTAAAAGGTGCAAAGTCAGTTAACGCTAAAAGTTTAGAAGCTTTTGCACTTAAAGGTATTGCACAAATACACACTTTTAACGGAGCGTATGCCGATGCAATAAGTGAATTAAATCAAGCTTATTTTATAGCCAAAAACGTTAATGATTTGGTCTTAAATCAAGAAATATACTTAGGCTTATCGGTAAACTATTTGGCTATAAATCAACCAGAAAAATATAAAGAATACCAACAAAAATTCATTCAAACGCAAACAAAACTTAAAGAAAACGAACGTGCATCAATTGAAAATTTATTACAAGAAAACTACAATAATTTGGAAAACAAAGCAAAGTCTGATTTGTCTAATTTTTGGATTTTGGTATTTCTGGCATTAACAATAAGTATCCCTTTAATTGCTTTAATTATTAATAAAAAAACCAATACTAACATTAAAGAATTAAAAGCAAATATTAACGAAATAAATTCAAATTTTAGTTCCTTAATATAGAAAACACGAAGCTAAACAGCTCTAATATTATAAATAACCTCTAATTCTTGAAAAATCGAGTTAGATTTTCACTTGATAGGTGTACTTTAAAAAATCCTTAATTAGCTAGTTTATAGTTTTTTAAGGATTTATTATTATTACATAGTATCCAAAATTATAATAAAATCATATCAATATTAAAAATAGTATTTAAAATAGATACTATTTTAAATACTATTTTTAATATTGATATGATTTTATTATAATTTTGGATACTATGTAATAA
>NZ_JBIKJI010000045.1:0-13225 GCF_044361065.1 Flavobacterium sp. | reverse complement strand
CACAACTTCTCCGTCTTTTAAACTTTTTCCGATACCTGATTGGGCTTGAATTTTTACCCTATCGCCTATTGTAATATGTCCTGCAATTCCTACTTGGCCTCCAATTAAACAATTTTTACCAATTTTAGTAGAACCCGCAATGCCCGTTTGAGCTGCAATAACCGTATTTTCTCCTATTTCTACATTATGTGCCACTTGAATTTGGTTGTCTAACTTCGCGCCTCTTCGGATATATGTAGTACCAAGTGTGGCTCTATCTACTGTAGAACACGACCCAATTTCTACGTAGTCTTCGATAACGACATTTCCAATTTGTGGAATTTTAGAATACGAACCGTCTTCTTGTGGCGCAAAACCAAAACCATCAGAACCGATAATCGTTCCTGAATGAATGGTAACAAAATTGCCTATTTCCGATTCTGAATACACTCGTACACCTGCAAAAAACACACAATTATCGCCAATTGTAACATTGTCGCCAATAAAACTATTTGGATATATTTTTACATTATTTCCAATACGTACATTTTTACCTATGTAGCAAAAACTACCTAAATATAAATCGTCACCATAGGTTACACCATCCGAAATAACAGAAGGTTGCTCTATACCCGATTTCATTAGTTTAATTTGATTGTAATATTCTAATAATTTCGAAAAAGAGCTATACGCATCATCAACTTTAATTAACGTGGCTTTTACTTCATTTTCAAGTTCATACGATTTATTTACTATAACTATTGTGGCGTTTGTGCTATATAAATAATTGGAATACTTCGTGTTAGCTAAAAAAGTTAGCGAACCTTCTGTTCCTTCCTCTATTTTAGCTAATTTATATACTTCAGCATCTGGATTTCCGAAAACTTCTCCATCCAATATGCCTGCTATTTGTCCTGCTGTAAATTTCATCTGTGCAAAAATATAAAAATTAACCTTAATCTATCGCTTTCGGATAACAAATAAAATATTTGATTACCGTTTTTGACAATGCTTTTAAGTGCATTTGATCTGAGGCTTCCACTACATTTTCAATTGTTTTATCTTTTTTTAGAATTCGAATAGGCTCCGAAGACTTGCTATAGGCTTCGTTTTTCAGTTTACCTTTAAACACAAAATATCCTACTTCATTTTCTGAAATAGCATACTGTTTCATATATTTTTCTTTTAACTCTAAAAATTTGATTTTGTTTACTTTATCTTCGTTTAATTCAATCTTTAATAGATTTCTATTAATCACCATTTTACTTAAAGAACTCAGTACAAAATCATCGTGAAATTGCCATTGCTTAATCGCACCTAACACATCGTAATCATCTAAATTAGAAAACGTATCTAAGATGGTTTTATCTATTTGATTTAATTCAATTTTATGATTTAAAAAGAACAATAAAAACGGACTTCCAAATAACACTTCACCTTTTGATGAAAGCTCTTTTGCTCGTTTTAATATCTTTGTCAATGTTAATTCGGCTACTACGCTAGTTTTATGTAAATACGCTTGCCAATACATCAATCGGCGCGCCATAAGAAACTTTTCTATAGAATAAATTCCTTTTTCTTCCATTACCAACACGTCGTCTTGTACGTTTAACATTTGAATTAATCGTTCGCTATTTACGTTTCCTTCATTGACACCTGTATAAAAACTATCGCGTTTCAGGTAATCCATACGATCCATATCTAACTGACTGGAAATCAATTGCAACATAAATTTTCTATGGTATTCGCCTTTAAACACCTGAATAGCTAACGCTAATTTGCCATCAAATTCAGTATTTAGCTGTTCCATAAATAACAATGACAACTCTTCGTGATGCACTTCTTCCAATACGCTATTTTCTAAGGCGTGACTAAAAGGTCCGTGTCCTATATCGTGTAATAAAATCGCTACATATAATGCATTTTCTTCTTCATCAGAAATAGCAACACCCTTAAATTTAAGAGTTTGAACCGCTTTTTGCATAATGTGCATACACCCTAAAGCGTGATGAAAACGGGTATGATGCGCTCCTGGATAGACCAAATAAGACAAGCCCATTTGAGAAATGCGTCGTAATCGCTGAAAATATGGATGCTGAATTAAATCGTAAATTAGCGTATTGGGAATGGTAATAAAACCATAAATAGGATCGTTGAGTATTTTTAATTTGTTGATTTGGCTCACAGAATAAGTTTTTGTGTAACAAATGTAAGAAAAAATAAAATATTTTATTTAAGTTTTAGTTTAAGAATTTACGTCGTATTATCTAAATATGATGGCAAGGATTTTTAAAAGAAACGTTTTTTCTAACTTTTGATTCATCAAATTTTAAAATCGAACTAAAAATTTTCGAAAATTTACACAATTTTTAAGAAAATTTACGTTTAACATATAGTAACTTGCACTTTTAAATCAGACATACGATGAACAATATAAAAATACTTTGGGTAGACGACGAAATTGACTTATTGAAGCCACATATCTTATTTTTAGAAAAGAAAAACTATACCGTTACTACTTGTAACAACGGCCAAGACGCGATTGACTTATACAAAGAAACCGCTTTTGATGTGGTTTTTTTAGATGAAAATATGCCAGGACTTTCGGGTTTAGAAACGCTTTCGGAAATGAAAGAATTTAAATCTTCTACACCTGTAATTATGATTACAAAAAGTGAGGAAGAATATATTATGGAAGAAGCCATTGGTAGTAAAATTGCCGATTACTTAATAAAACCCGTAAATCCGAATCAAATTTTATTGAGTTTAAAGAAAAACTTAGACCATTCGCGTTTGATTTCTGAAAAAACTACCTTGGATTATCAGAAAGAATTTAGAAAAATTGCGATGGAAATGGCAATGGTAAATTCGTTTGATGAATGGGCGGAATTCTATAGAAAATTAGTGTATTGGGAAATCGAATTGGAAACCATTGAAGACCAAAACTTAATTCAAATATTAGAAAGCCAAAAAGCAGAAGCCAATTTGCAATTTGGAAAATTTATTGAACGCAATTACGAAGATTGGTTCAACGAAAAAGCAGACAAACCGATTTTATCTCATAAATTATTTGGTGAATTAGTAGCACCTGAAATTCGTAAGAAAGACAAACCTATTCTGTTTGTAGTGATAGATAACTTGCGTTTGGATCAATGGAAAATTTTCGAAAACATTGTATTCAATCATTACAAACCTGAAAAGGAAGTGAACTACTACTCTATTTTACCAACGGCTACACAATATGCCCGAAATGCTATTTTTTCTGGCTTATTGCCTTTAGAAATGGAAAAGAAATTTCCGCAATATTGGAAAAATGATACTGATGAAGGTGGAAAAAATATGCACGAAGCAGATTTTCTAAACGAACAACTAAAACATTTGGGTTTAAACATCAAGAGTGAATACTATAAAATTACCAATTTACGTGATGGTAAGAAATTAGTAGATAATTTTAAATCGTGCAAAAACAATGATTTAACTACTATTGTGTACAATTTTGTAGATATGTTATCGCACGCTAAAACCGAAATGGATGTGGTAAAAGAATTAGCGTCTAACGACAAAGCGTATCGTTCGTTAACGTTAAGTTGGTTTAAAAATTCGCCTTTGTTGGAAATGATTCAGCAAGCCCAACAAATGGGTTTTAAACTCATTATTACTACCGACCACGGTACGATTAATTGCAAAAATCCATCGAAAGTTATTGGTGATAAAAACACCAGTTTAAACTTACGATACAAAACCGGTAGAAGCTTAACGTATGAAAGCAAAGATGTATATGCCGTAAAAGATCCGAAAAAAATTGGTTTACCAAGCATAAATATGACCAGTTCTTATATTTTTGCCAAAAGCGATTTCTTTTTGGCGTATGTAAACAATTTTAATCATTATGTTAGCTATTACAGAAATACGTATCAGCACGGAGGTGTTTCATTAGAAGAAATGATTATTCCGTGTATAGTTTTAAATCCGAAGTAAAATAAGTAAAAGGTATTGGGTATGAGGTAAAAGGTGAAAGCCAAACCCTTAACCCTTAACCTTTAACCCTTAACCAAAAATAATGACTGCAACATTCACATTAGAAGACATAAATAAAGTAGCGAAAGAAATTCTTGCTACACCGCGTTTAAAAAAAGTAATAACTTTTCACGCCACTATGGGAGTGGGTAAAACCACTTTAATTAAGGAATTGGTAAAAGAATTAGGGGTTACAGGAAATTCAAGTAGTCCTACTTTTTCGTTAGTTAACGAATATTTATCCGATAGTGGAGAAACCATTTATCACTTTGATTTATATCGAATTAACTCTGAAATGGAAGCCTATGATATGGGAATTGACGAATATTTTTATTCTGATAATTGGTGTTTTATAGAATGGCCTGAAAAAGTACCTCACTTATTGCCTTTAGACCACGCCTCAATTGTAATTAGACAGTTGCCCAACGGAAAAAGAGAATTGATATTGAAAAATGATTAAAATAGGGTTATCACTATTAAAATTTTCAAAATCATTTATTATATTTGATTTTAATAATGCGAAACAAAACTTTCGCCAATCTTTCCAATTTGGAATAAAAGTGGTTTGAAATTTTCGCATATAAACGAGTTAGCAGCAAGATTACACGAAAAAATCGCAAATGAAGAAACTCTTTTTTTTATTCATATTATTAACTTTAATTTCTTGCAATAGTTACAACTCTAAATGGGAAGAAATTAAAGGAAGTGGAATTTCAGAAAATGAAACTCTTAATAATGTAATTTTTTTTCAAGATTCATTGAAAGGAATTATTGGAGGATATAAATTAATAGAAAACGTAAAATCTAAAAATATAGATAAATTAGATATTATTCCAATTTTATATTTTACTCAAGATGGTGGAAAAAATTGGAAATTAATTACAATTGCTGGAGGAAAAGATGGTGTTGATAATGTAAAACTTGAAAATGATACCATTATTAGCCAAATCGATTCAATAATATATAAATCAAAAGATTTAGGATTGACTTGGAATTTATTAGATAAATCGAATTATAAAAAAAACAGTGAAAAGTATTTCCCAAATTCAAATCAATATAAAATATCAAATCAAAAATTTAAATTTAAAAACAAGAATTATAAAATAAAAGAAAAATATCAAAATGAAAATGCTCAAATAATAGTATGTTATGGAGAAAAATCTATGACGGATTATTATTTCATTTCAAAAGATAACGGCAAAAAATGGAGATATCTTCTAGATGAATTCGGTTCAAATAAGAAAAAATTTCTGCTGAAAGATGAATATTTATTTGCTTATGACACTCAAAATGGATTACAAAAACTAAAATTAGAATAAATCCTGCTGCTAACAGCCGTTTCTAGCAATTGCGAATTTTGTAGTAAATACACGTTTACATTTCGCAAGAAATTTTATCTTTGATAGAAAATAATCGGTTCCGATGTTCGCAAGCTCGCCAAGCGCCGGAACGTTTGCTACAAATATCCCAAAACAATACCTCTAATGAAAGATAAAAATATAATTCGAAGCTTCACATTTCTAAGTATTATTTTACTATTTATATCTTTTTCACAAAAAGCATTTTGTGTTGATGAAAATTGTGGTGAAAGTTGGAGTGGATTAATGTGTTTCTTATTAGGTATATTTTCACTAATATTTAGTTTATCTTGTATTAGCTGGCTTTTAAATCCATTTATGATTATTTCATATATTATACCTATTAAAAACATTAAATTTAAATTAGCATTTTCAGCATTAGCTCTAACATTTGGATTATCATTTCTATTATTTGATGAAATAATTAAGAATGAAGCTGGGCATTATGGTAAAATAACAGGATATGAAATTGGTTATTGGATCTGGATTTTAAGCGCAGTAATCAACTTAACTGGAATACTAATAGTAAAACTTAAGAATAATAAAAATACGCACCACACGAACTCGAAAACTATGACTGAAAGTTGGAATGAAATATTTGATAAAAGATCAAAAATTATTTTAGGAATAATGATTTTACTCATTTTTCTGTTGATGATTTTGTTATCCAAGCTTGGTTATTTTGAGAATAATCAAAGGGATAAAGTTTTAAATCAAAATTACAAAACTGTAGTAGTGCTAAAATTTTACGATAAACCGAATCATAATACGCCAAAAATTAAACTCTCAAATGGAAAAGTGTTGATTGATTATTGGCATTGGAGAAAACAGAACATCGAAATCAAAGTTGGCGACAGCATAATAAAAGAGAAAATGTCAAAAAATCTATTGGTAAAAAGAAACTCTAAATTGGTTTATAGCCTTAATTTGTTAGAAGTAAATAGAAACTAAAGCAACATCTACCAACAACCATTTCTTGAAATTGCGAATTTTGTAGTAAATACACGTTTATTTCTCGCAAGAAATTTTATCTTTGATATAAAATAATCGGTTCCGATGTTCGCAACCTCGCCAAGCGCCAAAACGTTAACTGCTAGTTATGAAAAACGAAACGGTTACGAAAGGAAGAAAAATTCTAAAATTTACAACTTGAAAAAAAGCATTCTTTTAATCGCTTCAATTTTTATAGCAATTTATGCTTACAATAATTTCTTTACCAATAATACGTTAATTGGAACATATGTAAATAGAAATTATGAAAATGTTTTTATTGGAGGTAATCCACATATCGTTGATACTTTAATCCTAAAAAAAGATAATCAATTTGAAAGTCCTTATTATGGAAAAGGAAAATACAAACTAAACTACACTTTGAATGGTACAAAAATCGACCTAGATTACGGTGAAGGATTTACAAGTACGAATATAAATGGAGAACAAGTCACTGTTTCCAATGAAGAATCTTTTAGTACCTATGTAAATAGAATTTGGTTTGTGGGAAATCCTAAAATTATCCTATTTGAAGATTTAAATCAATATTATGAAAAAATAGATTAACCATCAGTTAACAGGCGTTTGGCAAGATTGCGAATTTTGTAGTAAATTCACGTTTATATTTCTCAAGAAATTTTATCTTTGATAGAAAATAATTAGTTCCGAAGTTCGCAACCTTGCCAAGCGCCGGATCGTAATGGTGCATTTTAATATGAAAGACAAAAACACAAAATATCATTTATTTACATTAGGGACAGGAACTCTTTTTCTGATAACTTATTTCCTGCAAGACTACCTTTGGGAAAAAATATGGCTTTTTTCTGTAATTCCTTTATTGCTTTTTGTAATTGCTTTTTTTGTATTTTTCGTTTTGTCTATAACTAATAAAAATCGAAAGGGTATTCTAATCGGGATTTTAATTTTAGGAATCATTTCGACATCAGAACTAATAAATTCAGAGGTATTTAGAAGCAAAAAAATATTAGAAGCGACCTTAATGGACGATTTATCTGCAATTCATTTAACACTAAGAGCTGATAAGAAATTTGAAATGGTTTCTTCAAATATGTTCAATGAGGATGTCTATAAAGGGAATTACCATATTATTGACAACAAAATAATCTTTGAAGACAAACGATATAGTAATGATTTCATTCCTGATACATTGACAATTATTGATGATAAAATCATCTTAAGATTTGATGTAAATGGAAAGCCAGTTACAGACTTTGCAACATATTTTGACATTAAGAAAAACAAAATAAAAAAAGCACACTAACCGCCACAAAACCTCTCATTCTATACTTGTTTCTACATCTCAAACCATTGGTTTTCTGTATTATTTAGTCGCTCACTTGTAACTTTATAGAAAATTACTTAATTTGGCTACAAAATAAAACAAGTATGTCCATTTATTCTCCGTTTTCAGCCAAACAATTGCTTCCTCAAGAAGAAAAATTGGAAATTGCCAAACACAAAAGTGAGTTGTTTATCGGTATTCCGAAAGAAACTTCTTACCAAGAACGCCGTATTTGTTTAACGCCCGATGCGGTGAGCTCATTGGTAAGTCACGGACACCGTGTAATGATTGAAAGCGGTGCGGGAAAAAACGCCAGTTTTACAGATAAAGAATATTCAGACGCAGGTGCAGAAGTGACTCAAGATACTAAAAAAGTATTTTCTTGTCCGATACTTTTAAAAGTAGAACCGCCTACTTTAGAAGAAATAGAAATGATGAATTTAGAAGCCATTCTGATTTCAGCCATTCAATTAAAAACACAGAAAAAAGACTATTTTGAAGCGCTTACCAAAAAGAAAATCACCTCATTAGCGTTCGAGTTTATAAAAGATAGCGACGGTTCGTATCCAGCAGTAAAATCGTTAAGTGAAATTGCAGGAACCGCATCTGTATTAATTGCCGCCGAATTAATGATTAACAATAACGACGGAAAAGGGTTGCTTTTTGGAAACATAACGGGCGTTCCTCCTACCGAAGTTGTTATTTTAGGCGCAGGAACGGTTGCCGAATATGCTGTAAGAACCGCATTAAGTTTAGGAGCCAACGTAAAAGTATTTGATAATTCTATTACGAAATTACGCCGATTACAAAACACATTAAACCAAAGAATATTTACCTCTACCATTCACGATAAAGCCTTATTAAAAGCCTTACGAAGATGTGATGTGGCTATTGGTGCCTTAAAAGGGGAAAACAGAACACCCATTGTAGTTACAGAAACAATGGTAGAATATATGAAAAAAGGAGCCGTAATTGTTGATGTAAGTATTGATACCGGTGGTTGTTTTGAAACCTCAGAAGTTACTACGCACGAACACCCAACCTTTATAAAAAACAATGTCATTCATTATTGTGTGCCGAATATTCCGTCGCGCTATTCTAAAACAGCAAGTATTTCTATTAGTAATATCTTAACACCAACATTAATAAATATTGCTGAAGATGGTGGGATTGAAACAGCTATTCGTTGCAATAAAGGATTGAAAAATGGGATTTATTTTTACCACGGAATTTTAACCAATAAATCTATTGCGGATTGGTTTAATTTAGAGCATAGAGACATCAATTTAATTGTTTTTTAATTCAATTACCCATTACAAAATGACATCTAAAAACATTTCTAATGCTTTACTTCGCACGCTGTTTATTCTTGCAGGCATTGTGTTTTTGGGCTATATTATTGGAGTAATTTCGTCAGTACTAATTTATGTTATTGTAGCGATTTTATTAAGTTTTGTGGCACAACCTATTTCTGATTTTTTACAAAAAAAGTTACGCTTTCCTCCTATTTTGGCTATTATCGTGTCTTTAACGCTGTTTATTGTTTTAGCGTTTGGCATCTTGTTATTGTTTGTGCCTTTAATAGTTAGTCAGAGTAAAAATTTAGCGTTACTTGATATGGTGGCATTAGAAAAAAATTCTGTATTATTCATCAATCAAGTCGATGTTTGGTTGCAAACCTATGACATTCAGTATAAAAAATTAATAGACATTCAGAAGATTACACAATCGTTCAATTTTAATTTTATTACCGATATTTTGAATTCGATAATTGGTTCCATAGGAAATTTTGGAATGGCTATTTTCTCGATATTTTTCATTTGTTTCTTCTTATTGAAAGATCAAAAACTCATTACAAAAAATTTACGAGCTATTTTACCTGCGAACCACAGATGGCGCATTTTAGCTTCGCTTTTGCGTATAAAAAATATGCTGTCTAAATATACCATTGGCTTATTAACACAGCTATTATTGGTATTTGTAATGTACTTAATTGTCTTGTTAATTTTTGGTGTAGAAAATGCGTTTATTATTGCGTTTTTAGGCGCTATTTTAAACATTATACCTTATGTCGGACCTATAATAGCTTTAGTAATGACAGCGTTTTTAACGATATTAGGACACATCCACGAAGATTTTCAATTGGTAGTTATGCCTACCACATTATATGTTATTATTGGATATTTCATTGTGCAACTTATTGATAACAATGTAAGCCAACCCATTATTTTTTCTAAAAGCACGAATTCGCATCCTTTAGAAATATTTTTGGTAACACTAATTTCTGGTACGCTATTAGGAATATTGGGAATGATTATTGCCATTCCAGTATACACGGCTTTAAAAGTGGTACTGAAAGAGTTCTATCCTAAAAGTACTTTTATTCAAATTGTAACCAAAGGTTTATAATGCAGCTATCTCTTCTTTCCGCCGAAATTCAAGAATTTATTAATTCGTCTTTACAAGCCAATATTTCAAAATTAGCGTTATCCAAAAACCCTTTTCCTGAAGTAGATTGGAAAGAAATTATCAATCAAATTGTATCTAAAAACAAATCGCAACACAAACTTCCAACTTGGTTTAATACGGATAACATTTACTATCCGGCAAGTATTTCCATAGAGCAAACGTCTTCTGAGACAACTGCCAAATACAAATCGGAATTGATTTCTGGCACCTCACTAATTGACTTAACCGGTGGTTTTGGCGTAGATGATTATTATTTTTCGAAACAATTTGAACACGTAATACATTGCGAAAAAAACGCGGTACTTTCAGAAATGGTACAGCACAATTATGGTGTGTTGAACGTAAATAACATTACTTGTTTGGCACAGAATAGTACAGAAGTAATAGAACAATCTGAAAATGCTTTCGATTGGATTTATATTGATCCAAGCAGACGAAGTGATGTAAAAGGAAAAGTGTTTTTACTCAAAGATTGTTTGCCTAATGTTCCTGAAAATTTGAGTTTGTATTTTTCTAAAAGTCAGTCAATTTTAATTAAAACTGCGCCAATATTAGATATTACAGCAGGTTGTATGGAATTGGAAAACATAAAATCCATTCATATCGTAGCCATTGAAAACGAAGTAAAAGAGATTCTATGGCTTTTAGAAAAAGGTTATGATGCTGAAATTGAAGTTAATGCCGTAAACATTCAAAAGGAAAAAACAGATTGTACTACTTTTATTTTAGGTGAACATACGCCTGCTCGCTTTAGTTTAACACAAGAATTTTTATATGAACCAAATGCGCCATTACTTAAATCTGGAGGTGTAGATTATTTGTGTGATGCGCTGCATATTACTAAATTACATCCGCATTCACATTTATTTACCCATTCGGAATTAGTAGATTTTCCAGGCAGACGATTTAGTATTAATGAAGTGATTCCGTTTAAAAAAGAAAATCTTAAAAAGCAACTTGAAGGTAAGAAAATGAATATTACTACTCGTAATTTTCCCTTAACTGTTGAAGAAATTAGAAAAAAATATAAAATTGCAGACGGTGGCACTATTTATGCTTTTTTTACCACCAACATAAATAACGAAAAAATTGTATTAATTTGCACAAAAATTTAGATATGAGATTAGCCTTTAAAATAACTGTTTTATTTTTTTTAACCCAATTTACGTTTTCACAAGACAAACCTTGCGAATATGAAATTGATGTCGCTACAGATACCAGTAGCACTCGTGTTTTGAAAGATAAAATTATAGATGAAAGTGTATTTGGAAATACTACTTCTTTTTTAACTTTTAAACTTTTTGATGTGGATGGTTTTATAGGTTTGAATTTTCAATATTTACAAAAGAGTAAAGACTTCTTAACTCCTATTTGTATTGACAAAAACACAAAAATATATTTAGAAATGGCGAATGGCAAACAAGTAAAACTTATCAATTCTTTAGATACTGAAACGTGTAACGACTTGCAATACGACAATGTAAATAAAAACAACCTGCGAATTTTGTCTGGTTTCTTTTATTTTACTCCTGAAAATTTTGAAGATTTAAAAACGTCAAAAGTGTATTTAATAAAAATTGCAGCAGCAACAGGTGATGTAAATTTTGTAATTAAACCAGAGTTAAAATCGGAAATTTATAAAGACACTTCTAATCCTGATACTTATTTTATAAATAACTTGAAGTGTTTGGGAATTTAATAAACGGTTAAGCTTTTAAAGTTGTTTTTAAGAACAAAAAACCAACGATTCCAGCTATTAAAGAAGAAAATACGATGATTAATTTCGTGTTATTAATTATTTCTGGGGTATCAAACGCTAAAAGTGTAATAAAAATTGACATTGTAAAGCCAATTCCACCCAAGAAACCCACTCCTAACACAGATTTCCAATTCATATCGCTTGGAAGCGTACACCATCCTAATTTAACGGTTAAAAAAGTAAGTAAAAATATACCAATAGGTTTTCCTATAACCAATCCCAACGCCACACCTAAACTATAGTTTTCAGTTACTATTTTTGTCCAATCGCCACTCATTATTATGGCGGTATTTGCTAATGCAAAAATTGGCAAAATTAAAAATGCAACAGGCTTGTGTAAAAAGTGTTGTAAAATGTAGGATGTAGATTTGTTACCTCCGTTTCCAAACGGAATAGCAAAAGCTAATAGCACACCTGTAATTGTGGCGTGAACTCCTGAATGCAGCATAAAATACCACATAAAAACCCCACCAATTAAATATGGAAGTAGGTTTTTAACTTTAAAATATTTACCCAAAACGTAAAGGAATACAAATATGCCTAAAGCGATGGCTAAATTACTCCACAAAATAGTTTTCGTATAAAAAATGGCAATAATTAATATGGCACCTAAATCGTCAATAACGGCTAAAGCAGTTAAAAATATTTTTAATGACAAAGGCACACGATTTCCTAACAACGATAAAATTCCAATAGCAAAAGCTATATCAGTTGCCATAGGTATTCCTGCACCTGATTGTGTAGCTGTACCAAAATTAAATACTAAATATATTCCCGCAGGAATTGCCATTCCACCAATAGCCGCAAATATGGGTAATAAGGCGTCTTTAATGTTTGACAATTCGCCTTGATAAATTTCTCGTTCTAATTCTAATCCAATTAACAGGAAGAAAATGGTCATTAAGCCATCGTTAATCCAATATTCTAAAGGTTTGCCTGAAAATTCGGTTAGCCAAAAATGATGGTAACTTTCGCCAAATGCTGAATTAGCAAGTAGTAAAGAAGTAATTGTACAAAGTAATAAAACAAAACCGCCTAATTTTTCGCTTTCAAAAAAATCTTTAAATAATTGCGTTAGTTTCATATAGGTATAATTAAATTAAATGCGGTAAAACATACTATTTATACTGCAAAAATACTGAATTTCAAGCTATTTTGTGCTGTAAACATTGGAAATTCGTATGATTAAAAACAAAAAGCCCAAGTAACTTTCGCTACTCGGGCTTTTAAAACAAATTAACTTTTGCTAATATTATTAACTATTAGCCACGTGAAATTCTATTAATCCGTCAATTGGACGTCTTAATACATTCCCTATTTTGATTCCGTATTCATTCAAAACGGCTTCTA
>NZ_JBIKJI010000185.1:0-3513 GCF_044361065.1 Flavobacterium sp. | reverse complement strand
CAATTTTTTGTAAATCAGATACAGAAGTATGTACCAATTTAGAAACATATTGATATAACATTTGTTCGTTATTCGCCATTTCTGGAGAAACTTGAATAAGTAGTTCGCGAGGCATTTATATAATTTATTTGCAAATGTACAAAAGATTTACTTTTTCTCTTCAAATGCTCGTAAAGCAAATGAAGCTAACCAATGTTCGCCTTCATAATTTCCATCTACTACTGAAGGTAACGAAAAATTCAAATGATGATTGGCAATTGGAACTAAATGAGAAAATAATTTTGGATATGCCTTGGCTAAAGCATACATATTCCATGCTCTACTAAAATTTAAACCATCTAAATGCACCAAATGACCATCTGTTCTGTCAGATACTTTTGCGGTTTCCCAATTCCAATTTTTAGAAAACATCTTCGGTGCGAATTTTTTTAACCAATTTAAAAACTCATTTTTTGGTAAAATACGTTGCATTAATCCCAATTCTTCCATACATGGAGATAGAAAATCAGTTCCGCTTGGTTCCCAGTCAAAAGGACAATTTACATCATTTTTGAACAATCTTATGGCATTTGTTTTTATACTATTTTGTAATTCTATATTATCAGAATAAACAGCATAATCCCAAGCGTTTGATAAGCCAAATGCGGTATTATTATGTGTGCCAACTCGAACTGGATAAAGAAGTTTTGGCAAAAATTCGATATACCGTTGAATAATTAAATTAGATAATGGTTTTAAATTATCAGCCAATTCAAGTGAAGTATTTAATTTAGATTTTTCTAATTCTAATTGAAGTTTTAAAAGCCAATTCCATCCGTACGTTCTCTCATATGATTTTTCATGAGACTTAGAAAAGTAATCAATTTCTTTTTGTATATTATCTTTGGAAAGATTTAACTTTAATTTTTCAATTATAATTTCTTTGTTTCTTATTTCAGGGAAATTATTTAACAAATATACCAAACTCCAATGACCATGCACAGATGAATGCCAATCAAAACAGCCATAAAATGCAGGATGTAACTCTTTAGGCGATAATAATTCGGTAGTATTAAGAAGTAATTGATTTAACTTATTTGGATATTCTTGTTGCAAACATTTAATTGGTAAAGTCGATAAATGAATGGCTTGTTCCAAAGTAAGTTGTTGCGAAAAAGTCAAAGTTCCAACAAAAAGAAAAGAAAATATTAATTTCATAGTGAATTTCATTTTTTCAAAAGTACTAAAAACTTATCTTTGATTTTTATTTTATTATAATGAACAGACAAATAAAACTAATTTGGGATTTTCGTGGACAAGCTGCTGCTAAAACCGCGGAGCATCACGAAATTCATTTGAAAGAATTTTTAGATAAAGAAAATTACATTTTAAAAATTACTGGCTTTGAAATTTTAAACGAAATGTACGCTATTGCCTATTTAGTTGTAGAAGAAGCCGATATGATAATTTTTAGAGATGCTTTACGACCACATCGAGGAGAGGTTTATTTAGTCGAAAGTCGAAAGTCTTAAAGTCGAAAGTAAATTCATAAGTTACTTTATGACTTTCGACCTTCAACTTTTGACTACATTTTTAATTCGCTACTTCGCTAATAAATTTAATTCTCATTAATCGTAATTCTTCCATATCATATTCACCATCAAATTCTTTTAGTGCGTTTTCTATGCTATCCGATTCGGATTCCATAAAATAGTCGTAAATTTCTTCTTGCTGCTCTTCATCTAAAATATCATCAATCCAATATTTAATATTTAATTTTGTTCCTGAAAATACAATTTGTTCCAATTCTTTAAGTAAATCGTCAAATTTTATTCCTTTGGCGGAAGCAATATCATCTAAAGCTAATTTTCTATCGATATTTTGAATAATGTATAATTTATTTATGGAATTGGCTCCTGTAGATTTTACTACTAAATCATCTGGACGAATAATGTCATTTTCATCTACATATCTTGAAATCAATTCAATAAACGGTTTTCCGAATTTCTTTGCCTTACCTTCTCCTACACCATGAACGTTGCTTAATTCGTCAATAGTAATTGGATATTTAAGCGCCATATCTTCCAAAGAAGGATCTTGAAATACCACAAACGGTGGGACATTATGTTTTTTGGCTTCTTTTTTACGTAAATCTTTTAGCATTGACATTAATACTGCATCGGCAGTTCCTGTTGCTTTTGCTGCTGCGATGATATTTTCATCCTCTTCTTCACTGAACTCATGATCTTCTGCCACCATAAATGAATAGGGTTTTTCAATAAAATCTTGTCCGGCTCGTGTTACTTTTAAAACACCATAACTTTCAATGTCTTTTGAAATTAATCCCGCCACTAAAACCTGACGAATTAATGCCATCCAGTATTTTTCGTCATGTTTAGCACCACTACCAAATGTTTTTAATGTATCTATTTTTTGTGCTTTAATAATGGCATTAATTTTACCTACTAAAGCCATTATGACTTCTTTAGATTTAAATAACTGTTTGGTATCGTTAATTACTTTTAGCAAAGTAACTATCTGATTTTGAGCTTCTGTTTTAACTTTTGGATTTCTTACATTATCATCCATATCGGCTCCTTCGCCATTAACTTCGTCAAATTCTTCTCCGAAATAGTGAAGTAAATATTTTCGTCTCGACATAGAAGTTTCTGCATAAGCTACCACTTCTTGTAATAAAGCATAACCAATTTCTTGTTCAGCAATTGGTTTTCCAGACATAAATTTCTCTAACTTTTCAATATCTTTATACGAATAATACGCCAAACAAATTCCTTCTCCATCATCTCTTCCTGCTCTTCCTGTTTCTTGATAATAACTTTCTAATGATTTTGGAATATCGTGATGAATTACAAATCGTACATCTGGTTTGTCAATTCCCATACCAAAAGCGATAGTGGCCACCACCACATCTACATCTTCCATAAGAAACATATCTTGATGTTTAGCACGTGTTTTCGCATCTAAACCTGCATGATAAGGCACTGCAGAAATTCCATTTACCTGTAAAACCTGTGCAATTTCTTCCACTTTTTTTCTACTTAAGCAATAAATAACACCTGATTTTCCTTTATGTTGCTTAATAAATCGTATAATATCTCCTTGAACATTTTTTGTTTTCGGACGTATTTCGTAGTATAAATTTGGTCGGTTAAAAGAAGCTTTAAACGTATTGGCATTCGGCATATCTAAGTTTTTCAAGATATCTTCTTGTACTTTCGGAGTAGCCGTAGCGGTAAGTCCAATAATTGGCACATCACCTAATTGCTTAATAATGCTTCTTAAATTTCTGTATTCTGGTCTAAAATCATGTCCCCATTCTGAAATACAATGTGCTTCATCAATGGCTACGAAGGATATTTTTACTGTTTTTAAAAACTGTATGTAATCCTCTTTTGTTAATGATTCAGGAGCTACGTATAGCATTTTAGTTTTTCCAGATAATATATCTGCTTTTACCTGATTGACTTCTGTTTTATTTAATGAAGAATTTAAAACATGAGCAACACCAACATC
>NZ_JBIKJI010000001.1:0-48353 GCF_044361065.1 Flavobacterium sp. | reverse complement strand
TTCTGCTGTAGAAGAAGTAGAAACCATTTCGTCAGGTTCTTTAGGCGTAGACATTGCATTGGGTGTAAATGGATATCCGAAAGGAAGAATTATCGAAATTTACGGACCAGAATCATCTGGTAAAACGACCCTAACCTTACACGCCATAGCAGAAGCACAAAAAGCAGGAGGAATTGCCGCATTTATTGATGCAGAACACGCCTTTGACCGTTTTTATGCGGAAAAATTAGGTATTGATATTGATAATTTAATTATTTCTCAACCTGATAACGGAGAACAAGCATTAGAAATTGCTGAAAGTTTAATTCGTTCAGGTGCTGTAGATATTGTAGTAATTGACTCGGTTGCCGCATTGACGCCAAAAAGTGAAATTGAAGGCGATATGGGTGATAGTAAAATGGGATTACACGCCCGTTTGATGTCGCAAGCGTTAAGAAAATTAACAGGAACCATTCATAAAACAAAATGTACCGTGTTTTTTATCAATCAGTTGAGAGATAAAATTGGGGTAATGTTTGGAAGTCCAGAAACTACAACCGGTGGAAACGCATTGAAGTTTTATGCTTCGATAAGAATTGATATCCGACGTTCTTCGCAAATTAAAGATGGCGACAATGTTATTGGAAACAGAACGAAAGTGAAAATTGTAAAAAACAAAGTAGCGCCGCCTTTTAGAACTGCGGAATTTGACATTATGTATGGCGAAGGGGTTTCTAAAGTTGGTGAAGTTTTAGACTTAGCTGTAGATTTTGAAATTATTAAGAAAAGTGGTTCTTGGTTTAGTTATGGTGAAACCAAATTAGGACAAGGAAGAGATTCTGTAAAACAATTAATAAAAGACAATCCAGAATTAATGGATGAGTTAGAAGTTAAAATTAAAGAATTACTAAAAGAACAAAACGCATAACACAAAAAATCATCCTTTTTAGGATGGTTTTTTGATTAAAACCAAATTGAAGATTCGGAATTTTTAAAAAGTTGTATTATGAAAAAACTAATAGCACTTATCTGTATTTTTGTACTATCTATCTCTTGTACACAAGAACCTGATGGGCCAAGAGTTCGTTTAGAATTAGTACCTGTGGAAACGGTAGTTTTGCCTACAACCTTTACTGCAAATACCGTAAATGAAATAGAAGTTACCTATTCAAGACCTTCTAGTTGTCACGGTTTTGAAGGTTTTTATTACACCCGAGACGGTTTTAATAGAACAATTGCCGTACTAAATTACGTGATAGAAGAACAAGGCTGTTTGCCATTGCTAAATCAATTACAAACGAAAATTTTAAGATTTAAGCCCGCTACAGCTGGTACGTACCTTTTAAAATTTTGGAAAGGTAAAGATGCCAATGGAGTTAATCTTTATGAAGAATTTTCAGTTGTAGTACAATAAAAAAAACGCCTAATTAGGCGTTTTTTTATGCTTATTATTTTTGAAGTTCGGTTAAAATGATGTCTCTAACTTGTTGTTTTAAGTGAAGTTTATCGTCCATCGTTTTTCCAATTGTTTCTATTGGTGGATGAATTTTGGCTCTCATTTTCCCTGGTGAACCGCTAAAAAACGTGTACGAAAATCGTTTTTTGTTATCATAAAAAGTTAACGGAATTATTGTGAGTTGGTGTTCAATTGCAATTCGGAAAGCACCATCTTTAAATTCATCTAAAAGTATACTTTCATCAGGCACACCGCCTTCAGGAAAAATACAAATACTCAAACCTTGTTGAATTCTGTTTTGTGCGCGTTCAAAAACAGCGAAACGACTTTTACTATTTTCTCGGTCAACCAAAATACAAACACGTTTGTAAATAAATCCAAAAATAGGAATGTTAACCAATTCTTTTTTCCCTACAAATACAAACGGATGATTTTTTACAGCTAACAACATCAACATAATATCCGTCATTGAAGTATGATTGGCTACCAACATATAACTTTTACCTGCTTCAAAATTTTCAGTGCCTTTTATAGAATATCTAAATCCCATTCCAATTAAAATAACTCGAGCCCAAAGTCGTGCAATTTTAAAAAACAACGGATATGTTTTTCCGCTTAAAATAGTAATTAATATCAGAGGAAATAACAGTATTATAGGCAGCAATACCAATAGGTAAAACCAGATACGGTATAGCAACCAAAACGGATATTTTAATAATTTCATTTCTCAGATAGTATTCGATTTTCAAAAGTAAACAATTTTAAAAAACTTATTCTTTTTACTTGCACCTTTTTACTTGGCTCTTTTTACTTAAAAACTTACATTTGCAAAAACAAGAATCAAAATGGCAAAAATCTTAACCGGAATTCAAAGCACAGGAACACCACACTTAGGTAATTTATTAGGCGCAATTTTACCTGCTATTCAAATGGCAAAAAATCCTGATAACGAATCTTTTCTTTTTATTGCCGATTTGCATTCGATTACGCAAATCAAAAATGGTGCAGAATTAAGACAAAACACCTATAGTGTAGCTGCTGCTTGGCTTGCTTGTGGTTTAGATACAAATCGTGTAGTTTTTTACCGCCAATCTGATGTGCCTCAAACGGCTGAACTTTCTTGGTATTTGAGCTGTTTTTTTCCGTTTCAGCGTTTAACATTAGCCCATTCGTTTAAAGATAAAGCCGACAGACTAGACGATGTTAATGCGGGATTATTTTCTTATCCGATGTTAATGGCTGCCGATATTTTATTGTATGATGCTAACTTTGTTCCTGTAGGGAAAGACCAATTGCAACATATTGAAATTACTCGTGATGTAGCTTCAAGATTTAATCACCAAATGGGTGAAACCTTTGTATTACCAGAAGCAAAAATAGATGAGCAAATTATGATTATTCCGGGAACAGATGGGCATAAAATGAGTAAATCAAGAAATAATTTCATCAATATTTTTGTAGACGATAAAACGCTTTTAAAACAAATAAAAAGCATTGAAACCGATAGTACACCTTTAGAAGAACCTAAAAATCCAGATACTTGTAATGTGTTTGGCTTATATAAATTATTAGCTTCGCCAGAACAAACTGCAGATTTAAAAGCCAAATATTTAGCTGGAAATTATGGTTTTGGACACGCCAAACAAGCGCTTTTTGATTTAATAACTGAAAAATTTAAAACCGAAAGAGAAAAATATAATTACTTCATAAACCACCCTGAAGAAGTAGATAAATTACTTTTTGAAGGAGCTAGAAA
Organism: Flavobacterium sp.; assembly: GCF_044361065.1. Classification (GTDB taxonomy): domain Bacteria; phylum Bacteroidota; class Bacteroidia; order Flavobacteriales; family Flavobacteriaceae; genus Flavobacterium. Next base: position 45,162 of record NZ_JBIKJI010000001.1, on the reverse strand, counting down.
AGCAGGTAAAGTAGCGGATGGCGTATTAAAAAGAGTACGAGAAAAATTAGGGTTTTTATAAAATATGCCACACCGATTTTCACAAATTTCACAAATTAGTTTCGTGCTAATCTGTGAAATTTTTATTTAAACCTACACTGCTTCAAACAACTTCCCTGGCAAAGGTCTAATAACGCCTTTTAACTCCATATTTAATAATAAAGAAGAAATTTTAAAAATAGGGAAATCGCAATCTAATGCTATAATATCCATCAATTCATTTTCTTTATTTACTAAATAGTCATAAATTTTTTGTTCTTCCTCCGTCAAGGAAACAAACAGTTGTTTTTGGATGGGTTTACTTTCTTTTTTCGTATCAATATCCCAATTTAAAATATATACTAAATCGGCTACACTATTCAATAAATGGGCGCGCTGGGTTTTTATTAAATTGTTACATCCTTGGCTAAATTTATCGGTAATTCTTCCTGGAACAGCAAATACATCTCTGTTGTAATCATTCGCTATATTAGCTGTAATTAATGAGCCGCCTTTTTCGGCACTTTCAATTACAATAGTAGCTTCGCACATACCTGCTACAATTCTATTTCGTTTGATAAAGTTTTCTCTATCCGGATTTGAAGTACTCCAAAATTCGGTCATAAAACCGCCATTTTGCTCCATTTGAGAAATATACTTTTTATGTGATTTTGGATATATTTGATTCAAACCGTGAGCCAAAACTCCAATAGTTTGTAAATTATTTTGCATTGCCGCTTGATGTGCCACAATGTCAACTCCATAGGCAAAACCACTAACAATAATTGGGTTCAATGGTGCTAAATCTTCCAAAAGTGTATTGGTAAATGCGACTCCATAAGGGCTAATTTGACGGGTTCCTACGATATTAATTACTCTTTTATTTTGCAAATTAATAGCACCTGATTGAAATAAAACAGTTGGACCATCGGCACAATGTTTTAAGCGTTCTGGGTACGAATCGTCTTCAAATGTAGCATAAGAAATTTGTTCTTTTTCGATGAAACGAAGTTCGTTTTCCGCTAAATTAAAAATCTTTTTTTCTTGTAAATTTTTGTAGAGATAATCACCTATGCCGTCAATGGCAACAAATGCTTTTTTAGAGGTTTGGAATACCGCAGCAGCAGAACCGCATTGTTTAATTAGTTTTTTGGCAACAACATCACCAATTCCTTCCACTTTTAAGAGTGCGAGCGTGTGTAATAATTCGTTATGTAACATGGCGTATAATATATCCTACAAATATATTTATTTTTTTAGTAATTTTATAAAAAACCGCAAAACGAAGAAAATTTATTTTTAAATTGTTAATAAAAATTGTTAATAAAATTTTGTTTTTGGGCTTGAATACTTAATTTTGCATAGATGAAAATAGAAAAATACATTTCAGAATTGTTGTACAGATACCAATGCGTAGGCGTTCCGGGTTTTGGAGCGTTTTTATGCGAATGGCAATCTGCGCAAGTTATTGCGGCTCAAAATTCGTTTGTACCGCCGAAAAAAGTAATTTCTTTTAATTCTCATATAAAAAACAATGATGGTTTATTGGCCAATCATATCGCATTACAAGAAAAAATTAGTTACGAAAACGCAGTAAGTAAAATTCAAACTCAAGTTGTTTTTTGGTTAGAAAAATTAGAAAATAAAGAAAGTTTAGTATTAGAAAATATTGGTGAAATTTTTTCAAATTCAGAACATAATTTTGTTTTCAAGCCGAATACAGCAATTAATTATTTGACAGATTCTTTTGGTTTGGCTGGTTTTAATTCGCCAGAAATAGCAAGAGCAAATCAAATTCAATCAGAAGTTACTTCAGAAGTTGCGCATCAAATTGAAACGCCTGTTTCAGTTGATGCTACCTCGGAAGAAGAAACGCCAGTTATTCCATTAAATGGAAAAAATCGTACAAAAAACTGGATGAAATACGCTGCAGCTGTGGCCATTTTTGCCTCTGCAGGAACGTATGGTTACAAAATGTATTTTGACTACACGATTGAACAACAAACAAGTATCGTAGAAAAAACGGTGCAAGAAAAAATAAATCAAAAACTTCAAGAGGCTACGTTTGTGATTCCAAATCCAATAAACGCTGTTGATTTAACTTTAGAAGCATCACATACCGAAAAATACCACGTAGTTGCAGGTGCATTTAGAAGCAAACAAAATGCGATTAAAGCTATGAATGATTTAATATCAAAAGGTTTTGAAGCGCATTTATTGACGGAAAACAAATACGGTTTAATTCCTGTTGCTTTTGGTAGTTTTTCTAATTTAACTGAAGCTCAAAATTTAAAAATTCAAATAAAAGCAAAAGATAGCGTTGACGCTTGGTTGCTAATAGACTAATCCCAATTTGGGATTTTTTTATACCCTTTTTTTAAATCAGAGTTAGTATCTTTGTAAAAAAAATAATGCAAAACAAATATCCTTCAGATTCCGTTACAACATTAACCGATTTAGTGTTGCCTGGTGAAACCAATCCATTAAACAATTTATTTGGTGGCGAATTATTAGCGCGAATGGATAGAGCCGCAAGTATTACTGCGCGTCGTCATTCGAGAAGAATTTGCGTTACGGCTTCGGTAAATCACGTGGCGTTTAACAGAGCCATTCCGTTAGGAAGCGTGGTTACGGTAGAGTCGAAAGTATCGAGAACCTTCAATACTTCTATGGAAATTTTTATTGATGTTTGGATTGAGGATAGAGAATCTGGTATTAAAAATAAAGCCAACGAAGCCATTTATACGTTTGTAGCCGTTGACGAAACTGGAAGTCCAGTTCCTGTGCCACCCATTGAACCACAAACCGAATTAGAAATACAACGTTACGACGCCGCACTAAGAAGAAAACAGTTAAGCTTGGTACTTGCTGGAAAAATGAAACCCAGTGAAGCAACGGAGTTAAGAGCGTTGTTTATGGAATAATAAAGAAAGCCTACTTTATGAGTAGGCTTTATGTTTAATTACCATTTTCTAAAGCATATTCTGGATAAGTTTCTTTTAGATACGCTTCTGCTTTTTTAGGGATTTCTACAACCATAATGTATTCTATTAATATCAAAGAAACGAGAAGAAAACTAATGCCTAAAACACCAAGAGAATTCTCTAACACTTTTTCTGAATGCAGCATAATTTGAATTGGTAAATAAATCATTCCAACGATAGAAGAACGTCCCAAAATAATTTCTTTTAATAGCCATTTTTTGTGCGTTGCAGCATTTGCTTTTTTGTTTTTATATCCAAAATATATAATAAAAAAATAAAAGCTTAAAATAATAATTACAAAAGCAATAAGTACAACATCTGCTTTATATAATGAGATATTTAAAAAAAAGTAGGTTAACCCAACTAACGTAGTTGTTAAAATAACTTTAGGTATTGTAAAAAATGCCTTAAAATGATTCCAAATGATTCCGTTGTATTTTCTGTTTAAGGCCGCTTGGCGTTTTTCAACCACATCCATAAACCCAAAAACACCAAATTTTTTAAATTCTTTTTGTAAGATTTCTTCAAACGTTAATTTCGGATTCTCTTGCCATTGTTGCTCAATTGCATTGGCTAAGTGATCAACTAATTCCGTTTGTAAATCGTAATATTCCACGTAATGTTGGCGCGTGAATTGATATAAGCGGTCTATTTGTTCGGGGGTTAGTTTCATATCAATTTATATTTTTTAATAAACTGTTGGTGTTTTACGAAATAATAAGCAGAAAAAGGAAAATTAGCTAAGACTAAAAATCCAATAAAGTAAGCATAAGTAAACGAAATTTGGAAAATTATAAAGTAAAAAAACACCAACAAAACTGGGAAATGAAAATAATCAAAATGAAATCGAAAACTAGTTTTAACGCTTTTATTATTCATAATTCGTCGCAACAGAAAATAGAAAATGCCACAAAATCCGACACTATATTTGAATAGCAAAATATTTTCATTTGATTTAGAAAAAGTAAAAAAGAAACTAAAAATTAGCGCCGCTAACAAAACCAAAGCATAATGAAAGGCTACTTTATATTTTATTTTCTGAATTACAAAACTAGGAAATAACCGCTCGTTACTGATTAACCAATATTTTTTAACTTGTAATTCTTTTCTCCATAATTGACTTGCCATCAGAAATGCTTCTTCAAAAGACAATTTGTTTTGTTCCATTATGTCTTCGGTTGCAGTCGCTAAATGGTCTTTTAACTCCAATTTAAAATCTAAAAAATCGAGTTGGTGCTGTTCTAAAAAACGGTCAATATAGTCGAGTTGTGTGTTGGTTAGTTTCATAGTTTAAACTTTGGATAATTTCCTTTCGAATTGAAAATGATTTAACAAAAAATAAAACGAATAAATTGAATAAACAATATACCAAATATTTTGGAAAACATTGAAAAATAATCGATTCATAGTAAACTTTTGATTCATCGCAAAAATATAATACCAATCGAATTCTATACTAATTAATTGGATTGCCAAAATAAGAACTGAACACACACAATGAACATTAAACATATAACTGAAAATTGTTTTGGTTTCAGATTTGTAGACGAAATACCTTCCGATAAATAAAAATACAATTAACACAATTAAAAGTATTTCATATCCTTGTTCTAATTGGACTAAAAACTTATTTGATTTATTTTGCATTATTATCCAAACAGTTGTGAAAGTAATAAATACACTTAATAACAACCAATAGAAAGATTGCTTTTTTGATTCTTTAACCCATTTATCTATAAATAATTTGGGGCCATTTAACCAAAAAGGTGTCCAAAACGCGTTTGAAGCTGGTCGTAGCTGTGCTTCCCATTTATCAAAAGAATTAATTAGTGCTGTTTTAAAATCAACATCTTGGTTTATCATTACTTCTTCTATATCTGAAGCAATATGGTCCGTCAATTCTATTTTTATGTCGTCATAAACAACTCCGTTCAACACTAAAGTTTCATCTATTTTTGCTATTTGTTCTACTGTCAATTTCATCTTAATAACTCAATTTAGGATTTACAATAGTCTGCATATTTTTGATAAATTCTTCCAATTCAGACAAACGATTTACGGTTTCTGTGGTGCCTTTTTCGGTAAGTTTGTAATACTTTCTTAAGCGATTGTCTACTTTTTCTACCTCAACATCTAATAAACCATCGGCTTCTAATTTGTGCAAAGCAGGGTATAAGGCGCCTTCCGTAATGTTTAATTCACCTTTAGTGATTTCCTTTACTTTTTGCGTAATTTCATAACCATACATTCTGCCTTTTTCTTCTAAAAGCTTCATAATAATGGTATTCAAACTGCCTTTATATAATTGTGAGTTTTTCATTTTAGTTAAAATTTCAAATGCAAATATATACATAATTTTCTTATGCATAACATTCTTAAGTATATTTTTTTAGTTTCTTTTTTCTTTTCACTAACTTTTATATTCTTAATAAATAGTATTTTTGTAAAAAAATAAAAATGGATTTTTATAAATTAGCAATAAAAGAAATCAAACGAGAAACAAAAAATGCAGTTTCAATCGTTTTTAATATTCCACAAGAATTAAAATCAGCTTACCAATTTATAGCTGGGCAATATGTAACCTTAAAACTAACTTTAGACGGGAAAGAACTTCGTAGAGCGTATTCTATTTGTTCTTCGCCAAAAAGTGATGAAATGCGAATTGCAGTAAAAGAAGTAAAAAACGGTACTTTTTCGAAATTTGCCAACACAAAATTAGCTGTTGGCGATTTGTTAGAAGTCAGTATTCCTGAAGGAAAATTTACGTTTGAAGCCAAACAAGAACATCAAAGAAGCTATGCCGCTTTTGCAGCTGGTAGCGGAATTACGCCTGTTTTATCGATTGCAAAAAGTGTCTTAGAAGAAGAACCAAATAGTACTTTTGTTTTAATTTATGGCAACAAAGACGAATCAGAAACTATATTTCACGAGGAATTAAAGGCGCTTCAATTAAAAAATTTAGGTCGATTTTTTGTCCATTTTGTGTATAGTCAAGCCAATATTGCTGGCGAATTATCTGGTAGAATTGACAAAAATGTTGTAAATACTGTTTTAAAAACCAAACATTCCGATAAAACCTTTTCTAAGTTTTATTTGTGCGGACCAGAAGCAATGATACAAGTAGTTACGGCGACTTTAAAAGAAAACAATGTAGCTGAAAAAGACATTAAATTTGAATTATTTGGCACTTCAACTGCCTCAGAAAACAAAGTTGTGTCTGGAAATGAAGGTCACACAGCTATTTCAATTACAGTAGATGCTGATGAAGTTTCGTTTGAAATGAGTCAACAACAAACCATTTTAGAAGCAGCTTTAAAACAAGGTTTAGACGTGCCTTATTCTTGCCAAGGCGGTATTTGTAGCAGCTGTATTTGTCGTGTGACAGAAGGAAGCGCTACGATGAAGAAAAACCAAATTTTAACAGATAATGAAGTAGCTGAAGGATTGGTTTTAGCTTGTCAAGCCGTGCCAACAACCTCTGAAATTAAAATTGATTTTGATGATATTTAAATAGTCTAAAGTTTTAATGTCATAAAGTCTAAAGTCTTGTTATAGTAAAAATTTCAAACCCTTGAAAAACTTATACGAAATATTCAAAAAAAATAGCGACTTGTTGGGCGAACCAGAAGTTATCCAGTTGGTTGAATATTGCGAAAAATTACAAGATGAAATTGTTGCTTATAAATTTGATAGACAACAAGACAAACAACTTATTTTGTTAGATATTATTAGGGAAATTATAAAGGGTTGTAATGAAGTTGAAAAAGAGCAAATGGAACACGAACGTTTTGGTTATGAAGCACCAAATTATCAAGCAACTATTTCTAATTTAAAAAGTTATATTTTAGAAATTTGTAAAGACAATCAGGTTTATTTGTGAGTCTTTTAAACCATTAAGGAATTAAGAAAATTAAGCATAAAACTTAATGAACCTTAATTCCTTAATGGTTTAAAACAAAATTAATTTTTCCAACAACATTTTCCACAGAAATACTTCGCATTGCATTTTCATAGCCTGCTACTTTTTTATTTCCATATACCGAAGTAGGTAAAAATGGATATAGTTTTCTATCTGAAGTCAGACAAAAATCTGGTTGATGGAACGGTTGAAATCCTGCAAAAGGATGTGTAGCGCCCCAAAGTGTAATCACTTTTACGCCCAACATAGCGGCAATATGCGCATTTCCAGAATCCATAGATAACATTACATTTAAATTGGAAATTATGGCTAATTCTTCTTTTAAATTGGTTTTTCCGGCTAAAACAAGTACGTTTTCGTGATTGTTTTTTAGCTGATTTAGCTTCTTAATTTCTTCGCTACCTCCACCAAATAACAAAATTTTATTTGAAGCGATTTTTGCTAATTCATCAATTACTTGTTGCATTAAATCTAACGGATAGACTTTGCTTTCGTATTGAGCAAAAGGTGCTATCCCTATCCAATTTTCTTCTTTTTTACCCGTAATCTTTATTATATCGTCAGATAAAATAACTTTTTCTGGAAATGTAGGTGATTCTAAATGTAAAGGAAAACCTAATTTTTCAAACGTTTCGCAATGTCTTTCAAACATTGTTTTTGTTGGAGAAATGGTTTTGATAGCTAATTTTGTAAGGGCTTTTTTGTCTTGTCTGCCTTTATCGGTCGCCGCCACTTTTTTGCCATTCAAAGCAAATAGTGTTCTTATAATTTTTGATCGTAATACATTGTGTAAATCGGCAACGGCGTCAATATTTAATTTTCGTAAATCGGAAAACAAACGCAAAAGTCCTAAAAAACCTTTATGTCTTTCCTTTAAATCAATTGGAAAAAAAGTTGTGTTTTCAATATCATCGAAAAAAGGTTTGAAAAACGGACGAGAAACAACGGTAATTTTTACGTTGGGATATTGCAAAGAAAAAGCTCTCAGTACAGGAACTGTCATAGCAACATCGCCCATAGCTGAAAGCCGAATAACTAAAATGTGTGAAGACATTTATTTTTTATTTTGATACAAAACTGGGTTCAAATCAGCGTCATTGTACATTTTCATTTGTTTGTACACCTTCATAAATTTATCACCATTTTCAATATCTTCCACTAATTGACTAATAGAAATAAACATATCATTTTTTTGGTCTAACAATACATTTAATTTTTCTTGACATTTTGCTCGGTGCTCAGCAGTGGCTTCTTCGCGAGTAGCTTCTTCATTCATGTGGTAAATTTTCAAAGCTAAAATTGATAATCTATCAATTGCCCAAGCTGGACTTTCGGTATTAATTCTTGCATTTGGTTTCACTTGAACGTGTGCGTACTTTTGTAAAAAATAACCATCAATATATTCTACCATATCTGTTCTGACTTGGTTAGAAGCATCAATTTTTCTTTTTAAATCTAACGCTGCAACGGGATCAATATTTGGGTCGCGCACAATATCTTCATAATGCCATTGCACCGTATCTACCCAGTTTTTAGCATACAATAAATGTTCAACCGAACCTTTTTCGTATGGATTAACTACTGGTTGATACACATCATCAATAATATGATACTTTTTTATAGCTTGTTCAAAAATAGGAAAAGCAAATTCTGCAAACATAGTTTCTAATTTAATTTACAAAAATAAGGATTTTTTGTACTTTTAACCATAAATTACAAAATATCTCATATGAACATTCATTATATTTCCGAAGAAAACAGTGTTTTAAATCATTTTTTAGGACAACTTAGAGAAGTAACCATTCAGAAAGACAGTATGCGTTTCAGAAGAAATATGGAACGTATTGGCGAAATCATGGCGTATGAGATTAGTAAAAAACTAATATATAGTGACATCGCTATTACTACTCCGTTAGGTATTAAAAACACTACAAAAATTGCTGAAGAAGTAGTATTGTGTTCCATTTTAAGAGCTGGTTTGATACTTCATCAAGGGTTTTTAAATTATTTTGATGCTGCAGAAAATGGTTTTGTTTCTGCTTACAGAAATCATTATAATTCGGATGAAAATTTCGATATTTTAGTAGAATACCAAGCCTTGCCAAACATAAATGATAAAACGTTAATTTTAGTAGACCCGATGTTAGCAACTGGGCAGTCATTAGTGGCGGTTTTAAACAAAATTTTAACCACGCATCAGCCAAAAGAAATCCATATTGCTGTAGTTATTGCTGCTCCTGAAGGAATTAAATATATAACAGAAAATCTTCCGAAAAACTGCCATTTATGGGTAGCTTCATTAGATGAAAAATTAAATGAAAAAAACTATATTGTTCCTGGTTTAGGTGATGCCGGCGATTTGGCCTATGGAACTAAATTATAATTGAACAAAAAAGAAAAACAAACCTACGCCTAACAACAAATATAAAGAGACTTCTTTATAAATAGAGTTTTCCATTTTTTCAAACATATTTGCCCCTAAAATGGCTAAAGGCGCAAAAGTATAGATTAGTAACTCATTAGATTTATTTGCTGAAAAAACATAAATACCCACAGCTAAAAGAAAAGCAAAATATACTTGTTTGTAAGATGACTGCATATTTAAAGGTTTGTTTTGATAGTCGATTGTTTGAGAAGCAAAAAACAATACGCCAATAGAGACAAATAAAGACAATGCCATATTTTGATACACGGATTTAAAATCAAAAAAATTAAAACTTACCTGAAAAACAGCCTTATTAATAGAATAGTTCCCAAATAAAAATAAGCTAGTAGCTATATATAAAATCCAAACACAGAGGAATGACACGAATGGTAAAATCCAGTTTTTAAACTCTTTTCCAGAGTGAAAAATAATTGAAATAAATACTAAAACAATATACAAAATACTCCAAAAGTGAAAAATAGCAGAAAGGAAAATCCAGAAAGAAGCATCAAATATTTTTTCTTTTGATGAACTTAATGTTTTTAATGAAATCAACCTTCTTAAAGCTAATAGCAAAAACACATTTGATAACACAATTTTGATGTTATTAAGTATCGATGGAAATAATAATATAAAGACGAGAAACAAAAGAATTGCATAATTATCGTTTTGTGTTAAGGTGTTTTTAAGTGAAATGAAATTCACTAAAAAAAATGACAACAAAAGCAATAGAAAAACAATAATTTTGGAAAACAGATCACCTGAAGGGAAATCTTCATTTGAAATCTGAAATTGGTACAAAAAAAAGCAAGAAAACAACATTATTAATACTAATGCGTAATTTATTGGTCGAGTTTTACTAAAAAGACTTGCAATCATAAAGATATTTTATATTTTTGTAGTGTAAATATAATAATAAAAAAATGAAAGCATTTTTCGAAGCAATACAATTTTTATTTGTTGAAGTACTTTTTGTACCAATGGACTTTTTAAGAAGTTTAGAATTAACAAATTGGTGGGGAGCAAATATTATCAATTGGATATTTATTTGTATTTGTTGTTATTGGACATACTATTGGACAAAACAATTGCAGATTTTTAAAAAATCTGGAGAAGATGAACAAGACACCACTGCACATTCTTTCTTAACAAAATAAAAGAAAAAAGTTCGATTATAAATCGAACCCTATATCTTTTCTATAATTCATCTTATCAAACTTTAGTTTTTCTATGGTTTGATAAGATTTTTTTGTGGCCTCTATAAATAAATTCCCGAATGAAGTTACAGCCAATACTCTTCCGCCATTAGATACAATTTTTCCGTTTTCTTCTTTAGTTCCTGCGTGAAAAATTAAAGAATCTGTTTTATCATCTAAACCGAAAATTTCTTTCCCTTTTTCAAATTCTTCAGGATAACCGCCCGAAACAACAACAACAGTCGCCGCCGTTCTTTCATCTAAACTCAAATCAAAATCTGCTAATTTTTCAGTAGCTACTGCTTCAAACAAAGCTACTAAGTCACTTTTAATTCTTGGAATAACGACTTCTGTTTCTGGATCACCCATTCTAACGTTATACTCTATCACAAAAGGATTGTCGCCTACTTTTATCAAACCAATAAACACAAAGCCTTTGTATTCAATATTGTCGTTTTTTAAACCATGAATAGTAGGAATCACAATTTGCGATTCAATTTTTTGCATTAAAGCAGCGTCTGCAAATGGAACTGGAGAAATAGCACCCATTCCGCCTGTGTTCAGTCCGGTGTCTCCTTCACCAATTCTTTTGTAATCTTTTGCGGTAGGTAAAATTTTATAATTTTTTCCGTCAGTTAACACAAAACAACTTAACTCAATTCCGTCTAAAAACTCTTCAATTACCACTTTTGCACTTGCTGAACCAAATTTTGCATCGACAAGCATTGCCTTTAATTCGTTTTTAGCTTCTTGTAAATCATTTAGGATTACTACGCCTTTTCCGGCAGCTAACCCGTCTGCTTTTAAAACATATGGAGGGGATAATGTTTCTAGAAAAGCGTATCCTTTTTCAACTGTTTCAGAAGTAAAACTTTCATACTTTGCCGTTGGAATATTATTTTTAACTAAAAATTCTTTGGCAAATTCTTTACTCCCTTCTAATTGCGCACCTAATTTACTAGGTCCAATTACTGGAATATGTGAAATTTTTGTGTCGGTTTTAAAGAAATCATATATGCCATTTACTAAAGGATCTTCTGGTCCTACTACAACCATTTTTATAGTATTTTCCAAAACAAATTGTTTGATTGTTTCAAAATCGTTTGGATTTACAGCAATATTTGTAGCTATTTTTGCGGTTCCTGCATTTCCGGGCGCAACAAATAGTTGGGTACATAATGCACTTTGCGTCATTTTCCAAGCAAAAGCGTGTTCTCTTCCGCCAGATCCTAAAAGTAAAATATTCATATTTGTATATGTTGTTTTTGTTTGTGCAAAAATAGTCTCTTTTAATTAAAAAACGAGAAGGATTTTAATAAGAAGTATATTATCCAAATAATTTTTATGGAATTGAAATGAAAGTTTTTTTAATAGGCTTTTTCTTCGCCTTTTATGACGTTAACTACTGTCTTGTATATTATTTTTAAATCTAACAAAATAGACCAATTCTCTAAATAAAAAATATCAAATTTAACTCTGTTTACAATATCTTTATCGGATTCTACTTCTCCTCTGCAGCCATTTATTTGTGCTAACCCTGTAATTCCGGGTTTAATAAAGTGTCTAACCATAAACTTATCAACGCTTTTTGCGTACATTTCTGTATGACTAACCATATGTGGTCTTGGTCCCACAACCGACATATCGCCTAATACTACGTTAAAAAATTGTGGCAACTCATCAAGACTAAACTTTCGTAATATTTTTCCGAATTTAGTAACTCTTGGGTCGTTTTTTTGAACTTGCTCTAAATCAGCTTTTGAATTTAATCGCATAGATCTAAATTTATAACAATAAAACTCCTTATAATTTAATCCATTTCTTCTTTGTTTAAAGAAAATTGGTCCTTTTGATTCTATCTTTATTAATACAGCTATTAAAGGGGTTAGCCATAACAATAGCAATAAAATTACAAGTAATGAAAATACAACATCAAATAAACGTTTGATTCTTTTATTAATCACTTTATCTAACGGAATGGTTCTTAAAGAAATAACGGGCAAATAACCGTAATATTCTACAGCTAAGTTGCGTAACATTCTGTTTTTACTATCTGGCAATAATTTTATGGTTTTGAGATTGTTGTCTGCAAAATGTATTAGACTGTCTAAATCTGTAGTGTTGAGCGTATTTAACGAACCATAAATTTCATCCACATTATTTTTGGCTACAAACTCATAACACGCTTTAATTTCTTCTTTTTTATTTATTTTTAAATTAAAAACACGCATTAAATTATAACCATAATTTGGGTTTGTAGTAAAAAATAATTTTAACTCTTCTACGTCTTTACCATATCCTAAAATGATCACATTTCTTAAATTTCCACCATATAATAATCGGTATTTTTTTAGCAGAAAAAATATTGAGAACTTAATAAATCCAACTGAAATGAAACAAAAAATAATATAATTCCATACTTCATCTGGAGTTACATATTTATATTTATAACCAACGTATGCGAACGTAATTAAGCTAATAAAAATAAACTGCTTTAGAAGCTTTCCTAAAATTGTAATTTCTTTAGTGAACCTATATACTTCGTAATACGCTGAATAATATGAGATAACTATCCAAGAAAGCGATAAAATAGTATGATAACCAAAATTACTCATAGCGGAACGAAGACAAACTAAAATTAAAAGATTAATAATTAATAAATCTATAAAAGTAATTAGCGGTCTAATAAATCCTGAATATCTTCCTGTTTTTGGCTTCAAACTAATAAATGTATTTTGAGAAATCTTTGTGTTCTTCTTTTGCTAATTCTTCAGGTGAAAGTGATTTGAAATACTCATAAGTTAATTTCATGCCTTCTTCTCTTTTTACTTTAGCTGTCCATCCTAAAATTTCTTTGGCCTTAATAATATCTGGTTGTCGTTGCATTGGGTCGTTTACAGGTAAGTCTTTATAAATGACCTTTTGTTTGGTTCCTGTTAATTTAATTATTTCTTCAGCAAAATCAGAAATAGTAATTTCATCTGGATTTCCAATGTTTACAGGTAAATGATAATCGGAAAGTAATAATCTATAAATGCCTTCTACTTGATCCGAAACGTAACAAAAAGAACGTGTTTGACTTCCGTCACCAAAAACCGTTAGATCTTCTCCTCTTAGCGCTTGACCTATAAATGCAGGTATAACTCGTCCGTCATTTAATCGCATTCTTGGTCCGTAAGTGTTAAAAATTCGGACAATTCTAGTTTCCACGCCGTGAAACGTGTGATACGCCATTGTAATTGATTCTTGAAACCGTTTGGCTTCATCATATACACCGCGTGGACCAATTGTATTTACGTTTCCGTAATATTCCTCTGTTTGCGGATGTACTAATGGATCACCATATATTTCGGAAGTGGAAGCAATTAATATTCGTGCTTTTTTAACTCTAGCCAAGCCTAATAAATTATGAGTTCCTAAAGAGCCTACTTTTAAGGTTTGAATTGGAATTTTTAAATAATCAATTGGACTTGCTGGAGAAGCGAAGTGCAAAATATAATCTAAATTCCCGGGAACATGCACAAATTTAGTAATATCATGATGATAAAACTCAAAGTTTTTTTCTTTAAATAAATGTTCTATATTTTTTAAATCGCCCGTAATTAAATTATCCATTCCCATAACAAAATAGCCTTCTGCTAAAAAGCGATCGCATAAATGTGAACCTAAAAATCCCGCAGCTCCAGTAATTAATATTCTTTTCATTAAATTTTAGATTTTTAAGGTAGTTTTTGTTTCCTTTATTTGAAACAAACAATATAAAGATATGAAAAACAACACTCCTTTTTGTCTCCATAAGAATGACTCTGTCAAAAATAAGCTTATCATTAGAACTGCAAAAGAAATATGTATAAAATTTTTATGTTTTAGTGCGAATTTTAAATTTAAAAATAAGATAATCACCAACAGCGTAAAACCTATACAACCAAGTTCGGCAAAATTTTGGACATATTGATTATGAAAATTAAACGATCCGTATCCTGGATAAAGCTCATATTTTTTCTCTTTTTCTAAAAGTTTGCCTTGTGAGGCATTTAAACCCAATCCTTTCCAAAACAAAGGTTCTTCACTAAAAATTTCTAAAAACATTCGGAATTGATATACCCTGAAAGCAGTGCCTGGAAAATAATCCTTATGTGAAAATTTCTCATTATTCCATGCTTCATTTATGCTTATATAATTTATGCCTTCATCCGCTTCATTATAAACGCTATGACTTACGCTGGTTTTGGTGTTGGATTGAAATTCGACTAAAAATCTATTTTTTATTTTACTAAAACTTAGTATAGCTACTAAAATTAGAGTTAAAATAGCTAAATTTCTCAAACGCATTTTGCTCGACGATTTTGAAAAATAAAAAAAGTGAATTCCGATTAAGAACACGAATACAATAATTATGTTTTTAGAAGACAGTAAAAAAATAAATCCAAATAGAATTGAAGCGCAAATGACATCAAATTTCTTTTTAATTTCTAGATTTAAAAAGTAAAAAAAAGCGAGAGCCATATAAACAGATACATGTATTGCATTTAATAATTTAGGCACCAAACCAAAATCATTATCATATTCGCCATGATAGAAAAACGACCTTTGATCTCCTGAAATCATATATCTAATCAATGCTCTTAAAAGAAAAAAACCGGCATAAAACACCATAGCATAGCTATAATATTTTATTAATTTATAAATTTGACTTTTATAAAAGGGACGCATAATTAAAAATGCTGCCGGAATTAATAACAAAAAGATTTCTTTAAAAATAGCGGGTATTGTAGCTGCTTTATCAATTGACCAAAAATAGGAACTTGCCATCCAAATAAATAGTACTATTGGAAATAATAATGTGCGATTTAGTGTAATTTTGTTTGTTCTATTAAAAAACAAAACAGAAAAAATAAAAATCGCAGTAGTAACATTATTAATTGCCATTATAGTTGGCAATGTAATTAGGATAAGTAAAAAGGGTAAAAAAGATTTATTTAACTTTTGCTCCTGTAGCATTTCTTGCCAGGCATTTGCTAAAAAACTGTAAATATTCTTCATTTATTTTATTCCAATTAAAGTTGTTTGCAATGGCTTCAGAGTTGTTTTTTACAAACTGCAAGTTATCAATTTTTTTAATTGTTTCAAGTATTTTTTTAACTTCTAATGAGTTTTCAAAATAAAACGCATTTTCTTTCAAAACCCCATAATTGAAATGATTACGATGTGCAGCGATTAATCCTTGTGATGCCATTGCTTCCAATAAAGAAGGATTCGTTCCACCCACTGTGTGGCCATGAAAATATAAATTGGAGAAATATCTTAAATTATTTAGATCCGTAAGGTTGTAAATTGCGCCTAAAAATTTTATTTTTTTGCAAGTTGAAAATTTATTTTTTAAATAATCACCATATTTTGTTTTGTGATTTCCAATGACTAATATTGGTTTTTCATCTTTACTTAACATCACGCCTTCCAAAACCATATTTAAATTATTTTCTGGTTCGAAACGCGCCATAATCATGTTAAAATTATATTTTTCAACTTTATAATTATTTAAAAATTCTTCGTTTGGTGTATCAAAATTATCTGCGCCATAAGCAATGTATTCACTTTCCTTGTTGTGCGTTTTTAAAAGATACTCTTGAATGCCTAAAGAATCTGAAATTAAATAATCGCTTTTTGTAGCGGCCCTTCTTTCGGCAATCTTTAAAAGTTTTTTAATAGGTTTATTATATTTAGTCCGTTTCCATTCTAAGCCATCCATATTTGTAATAACAATGCTATTTTTTGGGTGTAAATCGTACCAAAAAGCGCTACTTGTATAACCTAATTGTAGAATAATATCAAAATTTCTTTTTCGAGAATCAAGAATACAATTTAAATCATAAATAAATTGACCCGCTGTTCCGATTACATATTCTGGATCGTAACATTTGATAAGATTCACTTTTTCAAATGTATTTTCTTTGTAAGTATGATTATGAGGTGTATATACAAAAACAGAGTGTTCAGCTTGTGCGGCATAAATAGAAAAGAATTCGGCAAATTGCTCAAATCCTCCATAATTATTTGGTATGCCTCGGGTACCTAATATTCCTATTTTCATTTTTTTCGTATAACAAAACAAAAATAATAGAATAATATGAATGTTTTGAAATTATTTTAGCTTATTAGACAATTATCCTAAAACTTTTACGTTATTAATTATTACTTTTGCTAATCTTAAAAAAGAAAAGAATGATTGATTTTGATTTTTTAGAAAAAAACAAAGAGTCTTTAAGGATAAAATATTTAACCGCCCAACCTTTTCCGTATTTAATTATTGATAATTTTTGTGAGGAAGAAAAACTAACAAAAGCGTATTATTCAATTCCTGAATTAGAAAATAAAAGTAGAGATTATGCTTTTGCTAATAACAAATTTGAAAAATCAAATTATAAAGTTTTATCTCCGGAATTAGAAGAATTGTATTATGATTTGTCTTCTGATAGATTTAACGAATTATTATCTTTCATTACGGCTAAAAAAATATTTGTAGATCCAAAAAACCATGGCGGCGGCTTACACCAAGGAAAGAAAAATAGTTTTTTAGACATGCATTTGGATTTTAATTATCATCCATTGCAAAAAAACTGGTATCGAGAACTAAACTTGCTGTTATACTTAAATAAAGATTGGAAACCAGAATATAAAGGTGGTTTACGTATTAAAGATTTACGTACAAACGAAGAAACCGAATTGGATGTGCCATTTAATAGAATGATAATTCAGCAATGTGCGCCATATACTTTACACGGATACGATATGACCAATTTCCCAGAAGGTAAATTCAGAACGTCAATTGCAACTTATGCTTACCAGATTCATAATAAAATATTAGAAACGCCTCGGACTACAGATTGGTTTCCGAAAGAAGACGCCTCAATTATGAAAAAAGTGTTAGCAAAAAACTTTAATTTTTTAGTGCTTACCAAAAACAAGTTTTTTGGAAGTGGTACTGCTAAAAATCAGTAATGAGTTTTTTCACTGTTTCTGCAGATTTTTCCCAGCTGTAATTTTCTTTTATTTGATTTGAAATTTCACTAAATTCTTGTGTGAAATCAGTATCTAAAATAGATTTAAGTTTTTCATTAAATTCTATTTCATTGTTTGGATCAAATTCAAATTTTTTCAGAAAAGTAAAATCCATCATTGCTGTTTGATTGGAACAAATTGTTGGAATGCCTGAAGCTATTGCTTCTAATGGCGGAATACCAAAACCCTCTGCAAATGATGGGTAAACAGACGCACTTGCTCCTCTTAGTAGTAGCAGCATGGTTTTAAAATCTGTTTTGTCCATTCTAATAATTTTACTTTTAATTTTTGTGTCTAGTTTGTTATAAATTTCAAAATATTCTTGATTATTTGATGTAGTATCACCAATAAATAACAATTGATAATTATCGTATAACTTTAAATCAGAAAAGGACTTTAATATTAATTGGTGATTTTTTCTTGGCTCCCATCTGCTAATAAAAATAATGTAATTTGAAAGTTTATATTTCTCTAAAACAATTTTTTTAACTTCATTTTTGTCATAAGGTTCAAAAAACACTTTATCAACTGCATTTGGCGTGATGTGATAATTATAAATGTTAAAATGTTGGGCTATTTGATTTTTCGAATATTCTGAGACTGTAAGCCTTATTTTTGAAGTTTTTGCACCTTTTTTATAAAGAAACGTGTTTTTAATTCTGCTTAAAAAAGAAAAATATTTTGGATAATCGATAAACAACACATCGTGAGTTGTTACAATGTATTTGCAAAATTTTATTGGTGGAACAATGTATTGGAAATGCGCAAAGTCAATTTTGTTTTTTATAATCAAATAAGGAATGTTAAGCAATAATCTTAAAAATTTATTTTTAAAAGTGTATTTTAAAAACTTAATGTTTTTTTTTGTGCCAAAAACTGATTCTAAATTCTCAATATCACTTGCTGCAAAATAAAATAGGATGTTTTCATCTTTTACAAGCTCTAGATATAAACCTTGTATGTGAGTTCTAGTCCCTTGAAAACCGATATCGAAAACGTGGCAATCAACAAAAATTTTTATTTTAGTATTGTCCAATTATATATGTTTTTTGTGTAAATATTCTCTATATCCTAATAACAATCCAATTAAAATTGATTTACTGTCTAATTTGAGGAAGAATCCCATAAAAACCCAACTAGACATAAGCAGAAATATTCCAGAACCTAAAAGCAGCTTATTTAAGTTACTAATTTGTATGTTGTTTGTAATTGTTTTTTTAGCTATAAAATAAATTGACAGCAAATAAATAATAATTCCAAGCAAACCAGATTTTAATAATATGGTAGAAAAGGCATTATGCAAAAATGGATAATAACGCACTTTTGTTCCATCATTTGTTACCATAACTCTTCCAATATCTACTGTAGAACCTAAGCCTTTTCCGGAAATAACAGCTTGTGTTCCACCGTAAAATACTTGATTTACTGTTTTAATATTCTCAAATGATCTGAAATTGTCATTAAAATCTTTCCAATCTTCTTTGTTTATCTTTGTTTTAAAGGTCTCAATCGGTATTATTTTTACTTTATATAAAAATTCTTCTGTAAAAGTTCCTTTTCTTTTTGGGTTGGAATTATAAATCAATGTATAACCAACAAGTGTTAGTAAGATAGTAAAGCCAATTACTTTAATTGATTTTACATTTAAATTGAAAAAACCTTTAACCGCTAAAATTAAAATAAGTAATTGAATAAAATTTGTTCTAGATAAGTAGCAGAAAATTGATGCGGCTACAATTCCTAAATAAAGAAACCTCTTTTTTTTAGGGATGTCGATATTAAATTTAGTCGCAAACAAAATAAACACAAAAACATAAGGTTCAAAATCGTTAAAATAACCCGAATAGTGTCTAATTTCTGAAACGGATAATGTTTTATGAGCAAAGATTGAATATAAAATTATTATCAAATGAATAACCGAAAGGAAAACACCACAATTAACTGCATAATTTAACGCATTACTTCCATATTTTTTTGCAAAATTATATCCAAGAACTAAACCAATAATAGGTTTTAACAAATAAGTGACATCTCTAATTTTATTGAATATTGCATTATTGTAAAAAAATAATTCCGTAAAAAAACTAATTAACAATATTGCTAAATAACAACTAATGATATAAATAAAATTCTTTGAAAAACTAGTTCTTAATGTTATTAAAGCTGTAAAAGACCATACTACAAAAGTAAGCTCGTAATTATTAAATAATAATACTACTAAACATAAAATGAATAATAAATAAACTGTTTTAAACTTCATAAATGTCGTTTTTATCAGATAAAATTCTGTGCTTTAAAGTTAAAAAGAGTAATAGTATTAAGGTTAAGAATTCTACAAAAATAAACGAATAAAAAACACCAAACAAACTATAGTTTTTATAAACTAAAGAAATGATCACTAAGTTTAAAATTGACATAAAAATAATAATTCGTGAAAATGTTTTTTCATAATGCAATGCTAATAATAATTGTTTTAAAGCATAAACTATAAAAAACAATACTGGATAAATTAATGCCGTTTGCAATAAATTAGTCAAGTATTCTTTATTAGAGATATTATAATAATCTATTATTTCATAACTAAATACAAATAAAATAAATAGTAAAAACGATACAAATACAAAATTAATTGTGTTAAATAATTTCCAACTACTTATCCCTTCTTTTTTAGCGATGTCAAATTCAAAGCAAATTTTAGGATAGATGAAATTAAAACTTAAAAGTATGTAGGTTTTAAATATCGAGATAATTTGATCTACAATTCTAAATTGACCAACTTGAATACTTGTTCCAAAATAATTTATTAATAGAATTGGGGAATACAATTGCATCCAAATAAATATTTGCGAAAAAACATAAGTTTTGTTTGCATACATATAATTATATAATTCGGAAGGTTGAATTGGTACTAAAACAAATTGATATTGTTTGTATAAAACATAAAAAAAAATAATTCCTGCAATAAAAATACTTAAGCCAAAGGCAAAATTTATGAATATGTAGTCTGATTTTTGATTTAAAAAATAAAATATAAGAATGATGTAAATACTTTTAGAAAGAATACTAAAACAGGAAAACAGATTGAACTTTTCTAATCCTTGAAAAATCCACAACGGATTGACTATTTGCGCCATAAAAATAGAAAAACTAAAATAATATAGTTCTTTGTCTTTATGAAAAAATTCTATTTGATTTATAAGTATATAAAATACTATACTTAGAAATAGGATAAAAAAACTTTTAATGTAAACAACTCTTGAAATAATGTAATTTCTCTTTTCTACATTATCTCTATTTATGGAGATATCTTTTACACCTAAAATATCACAGCCAAAATCAATAAAAACGATAATAAAAAAAGCAATAGACATTCCTATTGCTGATTTTCCAAAGTTTTCCTCTCCACATTTTAATATGATAAACGGAATTACAATAAATGGTGCTATCACATTAAAACCCTGTCCAATGCCATATTGAATTAGTTTTTTAATTTGAGCATTTGCCAATACTGTTTTTAAAATATTCACCTATTGATTATAAAATTAATATTTTGCTTGTTTTTAACATTAAAAAGTTTCTACTAATGTCATTTCCAATAAAAAAAGCCATAAATTATTTACTAACCTATGGCCTTTTAAATTAAAATAAAATATGTCCTATTTTGTTAATTTAACTATTTCGCTTTCTAATAAATCATTTGAAAACACCATAGGGTCATAATATCCAGTTTCAGTTGTAATAGGTAAAATTTTAGACCCCGCAACATCATATTTTGCCAAACCTGCATCTGGAGCAAAATAATTAAAAAATGCTGCACCTTTTGCTTCAAAGTTTTTATTATTGTATGACATCTTAAAATTATTAATAACAATTTCTTTTGTTTCTTTATTGTTTCCTACATCAATTCTTAAATTCGTTGGAAAAACATCTACTGGTAAATTAAAAACCAAATCTTGAGGTTTGTCACTTCCTTTAAATGCTACATTGATGGCGTTTGCCTCTTCAAAAGGTTTTGTGTCATCATTTACTTCTTTGTAAAAAACTTGAAACCCATCATCATTTTTTGCAGTAACATTTAAAGTTACAGTGAAAAATTTTGATTCACTTTTTTCTTTCTCTTCCTTACAAGATACTAATGAAGTTATGATAAGTAATCCCGCTATTATTTTGCTCGATTTCATAAAAAAATTATTTAAAGTTTTTAGCAAATATAAATATATATTTGTGTTTTTTCAAAGTTTTTTCTATAGTTTTTTGAAACTTAAATTATAAATAACCACATTTCTATCCTTGTTGTTTCTGGCTAAATCATTATCAAAAGTAATAGAAAAAACGGATTTTTCTTCTTTGTTCATAAATTTTATAACTTTTTTAGATAGTTCCTTTTTCTCACTAAGAAAAATTTGAGAAATAGGTGTTTCGTTTTGTTTTATAATTATATGCGCATTAACGTTTTTTATTGGCTTTTCTGGAAGACTATTTGCTTCCAAAATCAATTCATATTCGCCTTTTTCTAATGTTACCTCTTTTGATTTAATTGTTTTGTTCTCAAATATGTATAAATTCCCAGATGGATCAAAATTATCTACATCAAAATCGTTTAAATAAATTTTATCTACAGCTTCTTTTGTTTCGCCTTTCAAAGAATAATGTTTCGCCCAACAATCGTATTTATCTATTTGATAGTCGATTACATAGTGCTCATTTAAGAAATCAATATCTTCTTGGTTTAAACTGAATGGTTTAAAATTTCCATCCATATACCAAAACGATTCTTTTTTAATTGCATTCGCTTTTAGCTTACTTATGTAGTCTTCAAATGATATTTCCCATCCTAAATTTGCACTGTTTGAATTGACATAAAGTCCATTTAAAACATATCCAAATGTTCCAATAATTTTTTCTTTTTTATCATTTCGCTTGATGATTTCTTGCGATACTGCACGCCATTCTGATTTTGTTACGGTAGCATAGTATTTTTTGCTAAAAACTAAATTATACAATGAAAACAAAATTATTAGTACAACTAAAAAATAACTTATTTTTTTACTTTTAATTGAACTTAAAACATAAGCTAAAGCTATAATAAAAATTGGCAGTGACCCAATAAAATATCTGCTTTGAATAATGGAAACTTGTAAATATGATTTAGCTATAATTAAACCAATATTCATTGTTATCCAAATGATTATGAATAAATGAAGGTACTTGTTTTTTGGTTTGTTTTTGTCGTCTTTGTTTATAAAGAACAATACGAAAAAGGCAACAACACCTATTATGTATAAGTAAAACAAGAAATTATCTTTTCCAAGAATTTCAAAAAAAGTAAATTTTATACTTTCAAAAGTAGGGTCTGCAACCCAAAAAGAGGAGATTTTACTTACTCTAAAAATTATAGATAATGCAGGAAAAATAACAAATAATGAAGAAACTCCTGAAATTAAATATAGTTTCAATAATTTAATTTTTTCTGTTTTATTAGTGTCTATAAAAAAATAAATCAACATAAAAAGAGCAATTGTAAAAATATTCAATATTCCTAAAGGATGAGCGCTAGGGATTAATCCTATTGTAATACCTAAAATAATTGCGTTTGTTATGTTCCGGTTTTTGATAAATTTTATTAATCTATAGCTAGCTAATAAGATAAAAAATAATAATAATGAATACGATCTTGCTTCTTGTGAATAGTAAATATGAAAAAAATTAACCGCCATTAATATAGTTGCTATATAGGCTGTTTTTTTGTTAATTAATTCCTTTACAAATAAATAAATAAAGTAAACTGATGCCACTCCAAAGAATGCTGAAAAAAACCTCAAGACGTAAATTGAATGGCCAAAAATATATGTCAAGAATTTTAATGGATAGTAATATACTTCTGAAAAAGCGTCTCTTGTTGCGATTAATTCATTGGTTTTTGACAATGGAATTGTCGGGTCAGATAATTGCATTGTAGTAATCTCATCTAACCAAGGGCTTTGAAAATCTAAATTATAAAATCTTAAAATTGCTGCTAAAGTTACTATTCCAATTAAAATTAAATTTAACTTTATTTTTTTAAAATTTTTATTAAAGTTAACATTTACATTGATATTAATATCCATTATTCTAAAATATGATTAATTACTGTTTGTACGTCTAGCTCGTAAAACAAAGGGAGTCTTAATAAAGTATCTGTAAAATTGTCTGTGTTTTGTAAAACTCTTCCATCGTGTTTCTCTAAATAATAAGGACTAGAATGTAAACTGATATAATGAAAAACGGCGAAAATATTGTTTTGTTTTAAAGCATCTAATATTTCTGTTCTTTGTTGTATGTTTTGGCAGGTTAAATAAAACATATGCCCGTTATTGGTCGCGAAATCAGGTATAATTGGTAATTGGATTGAGTTTTTTATCGTCCAATCTTTCAATTTATTGTAATAGTTATTCCAAATTTCTATGCGTTTGGTTTGAATGTCCTCTAAGTTTTCTAATTGTGCCCATAAAAAGGCTGCAATTATCTCTGATGGTAAATACGAACTTCCAATATCAACCCATCCATATTTATCAACTTCTCCTCTAAAAAACGCAGAACGATTGGTTCCTTTTTCCCAAATAATTTCTGCACGTTCAATAAATTGGTCGTCGTTTATGGCTAACATGCCACCTTCTCCAGAAATAATATTTTTCGTTTCATGAAAAGAAAATGCTGCTAAATGTCCAATTGAACCTAAGGCTTTTTTAATTCCATCTTTTCCTGTATAATAACTATCAATGGCTTGTGCGGCGTCTTCCACTACAAATAAATTATACTTTTTTGCCAATTCCATAATCACGTCCATATCACAAGCAATTCCTGCATAATGCACTGGAACAATAGCTTTAGTTTTTGCAGTAATTAACGCTTCCAATGTTCCACAATCCATATTAGGATGATTGGGTAAACTATCTGCAAAAACAATTTTTGCGCCTCGTAAAACAAAGGCATTCGCTGTTGAAACAAACGTGTAAGATGGCATAATTACCTCATCACCTGGTTGAATATTAATTAATATTGCCGCCATTTCTAAAGCGTCTGTACATGATGTGGTTAGCAAACATTTTTTGAAACCATATTTGTTTTCGAAAAAACTATGACACTTTTTTGTAAAAATTCCATTACCTGATAATTTATGAGAGCTTACTGCCTCGTAAATATAGTGTGTTTCTTTACCTGTAAGATAGGGTTTGTTAAACGGAATGTTTATGTTTTTACTCATATCGATAATACTTATTTTAAAATAAGTGGTTGTTTTAAAAATTTCATCGGATTACCAATTACCGAACAATTGTCTGGTATGTCTTTTGTTACAACTGTACCCACACCAATAATAACATTTTCTCCAATTTTTACTCCATTTGATATAATGGAACCTGAACCAATAAAAGTATAATTACCAATATTTACATTTCCAGAAACAATTACACCAGGCGAAATATAACAACATTTACCAATTTTTGTATCATGAGAAATGGTAACACTATTATTAATTAAACTTCCTTTTCCAATTTCAACATTTTTGTCTACATTACACATTGGATAAATAAAAACTGCTGTTTCAACAACTGCGGTGTTATTAACAAATGAGGTTTTATGAATGAAATTTGGTGTTTTTTTATTTAATTCTTGTAATTTATTTAAAATATTTTCTTTTGTTTTCAGATGTTTATATCCTAAAGCGACATAAAAATTATTTGAATTCGATTCTGAATATTGATTAAACAAATTAGCTTTTATGTTTTCTTGATTCGATTGGTAAACATCATCAAAAACATTCAGAACAAGATTTTCTTGGTTTAAAAAAGAATAAAATTGTTCACCTAAATCGCTAAAACCAATTATAGAAATTTCTTTCATTATTTTGTAGCTATAAAACCAATATATTTAAACAAGTTTCTAGAAACCGGTAATGCTTTTGTTAAGTAATCGTGCATAATTTCCGCTTGCTCAAATCTTTTTGCTTTCTCGGTATTTTCGTCATTAATTAATTGAGCTTGGCCAATAAACCAATGGTAAATGAATTCCACTTTTTTAAAACCCGCTTCCATTAATAAGCCTCTTAATTCTTCTTCTACTAAACCGCCTTTAATATGTTTTTGGTGCTCAGCTGTTTGAAAAACATTTTTATCAATACCAAATTGTGCTTCAATTTCAGCATCTTTAGATAAAACTGCATTGATTTCTCTTTGAAGTATTGGGTCGTACTGCTTGGTAGTGTCCACTTTTTTGACATCGTTCCAAAAATAATAATTTGGACTTAAATCGGCATAAAAAACACCACCTTCTTTTAAGGCATTAAAAGTATTTGAAAATGTTGGTCTCATATCATATAAATGATCTAAAAACGTATAAGCTGTTGCTAAATCAAAATGTTTTTGAGGTAATTCTACTGTTCCTGTATCGGAATTAATTAGCGTAATTGAAGCATTTCCAGATTTGTCAACTTTATCCATCATTGCTTGCGTAACATCAACTCCAACAATTTCTGAAGCATATTTTTTTACGATATTAATCATAAAACCTGTACCACATCCTAAGTCTAAAACTTTTGAAAAAGAATTTTCTTTATGTAATTTTTGAATAATATCATCTACTCTTTTTATACTTTCTGGCCTAAAATGAGGTTCAATAGTATTGTAGTCATTTGCCATTGCAGAATGAACTGTAATATTTGCTGAAATTGCGTCTTTAATGTTATTTTCCATTTTTATATTGTTTTTTATTCTTGATTTGATTTGTAAAGTCTTTTATCTTCTGGTTGAAAAAATTCTTCAAGATTACTAGCTAATCTTGTGTCAAAACCAATTATTCGTCTCGCTTGACTATTTAATTGATCTGTTATTTCTGTTGGAATAAATCGTACCCAATCCATTCTTTGTTTCATATATGGTCTGCAAACATTCATTGTAAGTGCGTGCCTAAATTCATTTGTTCTGTTTTCTCCGGCTCTGTGCCATAGGCGTGCATTAAAAATGATAACACTTCCTTTTTTACAAGTTAATCTGGTATGGTTTTTTTCGAAAAGCTCTGGGCTTGGCGTTTTTTCTGTATTGTGCGAGCCTGGTAAAATGTATGTTGCTCCGTTTTCTAAAGTAAAATCATTTAATGCCCAAATTATTCCTAAGTTGGTTGGATAATTTGTTATCCAGCGTGGGCTATCAACATGTATTCTGCTTCCGAAATTATTACCATTTGGTGGTAATGACGAAGAAGTATAAGCATACATAATCCAATTGTCTCCTAATATCGAAGCTATTATTTGTTGTATTCTTGGATCTTCTAATGTTTTTGCGAAGGTAATATCTCTATTTAAAAGATCATGCATTAAGTATCTATCTAAAATACTTCTTTCCGAATTATCGTAAGGAACAAATTCATCAATTGTTTTTTCTAATTTATCTTTTAAATAATCACAGGCTTCTTCATTTAAAAAATCCTCAAAAACATCATATCCTCTGGATTCCATATGAAAAACATGCTCTTGAATTCTTAAATCATCAAAAATTTTATTTTTATTAAATTCCATAAATTATTTAAAATTATAGGTTTCATTTATTATATACAAAGGTCTATTTTGAACTTCTTTTAAAATTCTTCCTATGTACATTGCTGCAAATCCTATCACCATTATTTGAATTCCTCCTAAAAAGGTAATTAACGAAACCGTAGAGGTATAACCTGGTTGATAATCTGTAATAAAAGTTTTAGAAATCAATAAAAAGAACGTCAATCCAAAACCAATTAAAGCTACAAATATTCCTATTCCAACAATCAGTTTTAATGGAAAATCTGAAAAAGAAACAATTGTATCTAATGCCATTAAAATTCTTTTCTTAAAATTGTAAGAAGATTTACCTATTTTTCTTTCGGTATGCAGAATTGGTGTAAAACCATGTTTAAAACCCAACCAGGTTTCTAAACCTGGTAAATATCTCGATTTTTCAGTTAAACTATTATAAGCATTAACAAACTTCCTATTCATTACTCTGGATGTTGTAACATTACTTGGCGTATTGTTTTGAGTAAGATAATTTAGTATTATTGAAAATAGTTTTGATGTTATTTTGTTTAAAAAACTTGTTTTTCTTTCTTCAAATGTTCCAAATACGATATCAAAATTATTTTTAATTAAGTAATCTATTAAAATTGGTAATTGGGATGGTGGTTCTTGTTGATCGACATTTAACATTCCAACAAAATTTCCTGTTGCGTTTTCGTAGCCACAACTTAATGCAATGTGCTGACCAAAATTTTTACTTAAGTCTATTACTTTAACAAACTTAAATATTTTAGCGTTTTCAATTAAAAGATTGATTGAATTATCTTTACTGCCATCATTTACAAAAATTAATTCTACATCATTTTCAATTTCTTCTTTTTCAATATAATTCTGAAAAGCCTTTTCAAACTCTTCACAAAAAGATTGAACTAAATATCCATCATTATATATTGGAACTATGAAAGAAAACTGCATACTTAATAATTGTTTTTACAAATATAAATAAATTTACATGCAAACTTTATTTTTAGCTTGATAAATTAAATAACCCGACCTGTCGTTGCTATTTGTGATGTTTTTTAATGCTGTGTTTTGAATTTCTTTTTGAATATCAAAATTATTTTCTTGGCTAAAATAAGGTAAAATTTGTTCCGTTTCTTTACATAAGAAATAAACTCCAGAAAAATTATTAGTTTTTAAAACTGGAAGCTTATATTTCCCTAAGGCAATATTAATTACGCCTTCTAAAAAATCATATCCTGTAGATAATTCTACTAAATGAGAACCAATAAAATCGCCACCCATTCTGGCTCCAACTTCAATAATATATACTTCTCCAGTTGATGTAATTTTAAATTCAGAATGTCCAGCACCAAAATTAATATCTAATGCATTTAAACATTTAATGGTTTCTGCTTTTATTTTATTCTGAATTTCTTTTGGTAAACCCGATGGCTGATGATGTGCTAATTCTACGAAATGTGGCGCTCCTGTTGTTACTTTGTCAGTAATAGCTAAAATGGTGTGTTCGCCTTTCCAAGAAATAGTTTCTACACTCACTTCATCTCCTTCAATATATTCTTCAACAATTGCTTTTTTAGAAAATGAT
The DNA here is from genome assembly GCF_044361065.1 of Flavobacterium sp. Taxonomy (GTDB): domain Bacteria; phylum Bacteroidota; class Bacteroidia; order Flavobacteriales; family Flavobacteriaceae; genus Flavobacterium. Next base: position 16,429 of record NZ_JBIKJI010000001.1, on the reverse strand, counting down.
TCTGTAATAGCATAATTTATAGCTTCGGATAATTCGTTTTCAAACATCACTTTTTTTACACCTCTACTACCTGATCTATCTACTGGTTTTACTATAAGCGGAAAATTGAAGCCTTTAGTATTTACTTTACTATTATCTGCTTCAATAAACTTAGGAATGGAACAATTACCTTTTTTAAAAGCTTTTCTCATATCCCATTTGTTTGTAGAAACTAATGAAGAAACAAAACTATTTGAGATTAAATTCATTTTTTCCGCCACATAACAGATAGTTGGTACGGCCATATCTGTAGCAATTGTGGTAATTCCATCAATATTAATTTGAATGCATTCTTTTAAAATGGCTTCTTTTTCTAAAATTGAAATTGGATAAAAATAATCAGCAATTTCTTTACATACAGCCCCTTCAGGCCAAGCAAAACAATGTGTTTCTATACCCATTTCTTTAGCTTTTTTTACTAAAGGAAGCTGTAAGTAGCTAGCGCCAATAATTGCTAATTTTTTCAAATTCTTTTTAAACTGTCTTGCCAACTCTTAATTTCAACACTAAAAACTTGCTTTATCTTACTTTTATCCAAAACACTATATGCCGGTCTTTTTGCAGGTGTGGGATAAGCGGTTGTTGGAATAGGTTGTAAATTTATAGAAATGTTATGTACTTTAAATATTTCTTTGGCAAAATCGTACCAAGAACATTGTCCTTCGTTACTGAAATTGTAAATTCCATAACAATCGAAAGTCGAAAGTCGAAAGTCGAAAGTGATGATGTTTAATATACATTCTGCTAAATCCACAGCGTTTGTTGGTGTGCCAATTTGGTCTGAAACTACAGATAAACTTTCTCTTTCCGATGCCAATCGCAACATAGTTTTCATAAAATTATTTGCAAATTGCGAATAAACCCAAGATGTTCTAATGATAAAATGCTTCTCCAAAGTGTTTTGTATGGCTTGTTCGCCTTGTAATTTGGTTACTCCATAAACACCTGTTGGATTTGGAATGGCTTCTTCTGAATAAGGTTGAGTTGCTAATCCGTCGAAAACAAAATCGGTTGAAACGTGTAATAAAGTTGTATTATTTAATTTACAAACGGCAGCTAAATTTTGCGCACCTGTAACATTTATAGCGTATGCTTTTTCTTGTTCAGATTCTGCTTTGTCAACAGCCGTATAAGCAGCGGCATTAATACAAAATTGTGGTTTATATTTTTCGAAAATGGTTTCGCAATTATTTTTATCAGTAATGTTTAATTCTGATGAAGAACAAAATACAAAATCGATTGAAGGATAATTTCCAACAACCGACTGAATAGCTTGTCCTAATTGTCCGTTCGCACCTGTTACTAAAACTACCATACTTTTTTTGCGTGGTCTAAAGTGGGCAAAATTTGGTCTTTTTCTGAAATAATCAGTTGTTCAATTGGAAAATTCCAATCGATATTTACTGTGGTGTCGTTAAATAACAAACCTCCTTCTGAGTCTTTGTTGTAGAAATTATCGCATTTGTAAAAAAAAGTCGCAGTTTCGCTTAACACTAAAAATCCATGGGCAAAACCTCTTGGAATAAAGAATTGTTTTTGGTTTTCTGCCGATAAAAAAACCGCTTCATATTTTCCGAAAGTTTCAGAATTAGGTCTTAAATCTACTGCCACATCTAATACTTCACCTTGTAAAACACGAACTAATTTAGCTTGCGAATGGTCTCCGGTTTGATAATGTAATCCTCTTAAAACTCCTTTTGAAGAAAATGACTGATTGTCTTGTACAAAAGTTACTTTTTGACCCACGCCTTCGCTGAATGTTTTCTCATTGAAACTTTCCATAAAGTAACCGCGTTCGTCTTTTATTATATTTGGCTCAAGGACATAACATCCTTTTAATTTGGTTTCTATAAATTTCATTAATTCAATTCGTCAATTTGACAATATGGCAATGTGCCAATTAATTTTATATAATACTCATTAAATGCGTTCCGTAACCACTTTTTAATAAGGGTTCTGCTAATTTTTTCAATTGGTCGGCATTGATAAATCCCATTTTATATGCAGCTTCTTCGATGGCTCCAATTTTTAATCCTTGGCGCTCTTCAATGACTTGAACGAATTGCCCTGCTTGCATCAAGGACTGAAATGTTCCTGTGTCTAACCAAGCAGTTCCTCTATCCAAAATACTAACTTTTAATTTTCCTTGTTCTAAATAGGCTTTGTTGATATCAGTGATTTCTAATTCACCTCGGTGACTTGGCTGAATGTTCGCTGCAATTTCTATTACGGTATTATCGTAAAAATAAATTCCAGGAACAGCATAGTTTGATTTAGGTTCTGTAGGTTTTTCTTCTATAGAAAGTACTTTGCCAGTTGTGTCAAATTCTACTACTCCATAACGTTCAGGATCTTGTACGTGATAGGCGTAAACAATTCCGCCGTCTGGATTGTTATTAGCTTGAAGTAATTCGGCCAATCCAGTTCCGTAAAATATATTGTCGCCTAAAACTAAGGCTACTTTATCGTTACCTACAAATTCTTTTCCAATTATAAATGCTTCTGCTAAACCATTTGGGTGTTCTTGTACAGCATATTCAAAACGACAGCCTAATTGACTTCCGTCTCCTAATAAATGTTGAAATAAAGGCAAATCGTGAGGTGTAGAAATAATTAATATTTCATTGATTCCTGCCCACATCAAAGTTGATAATGGATAGTAAATCATAGGTTTGTCATAAATTGGCATCAATTGTTTACTTACCGCTAATGTTAACGGATGTAAACGCGTTCCTGAGCCTCCTGCTAATATAATTCCTTTCATAAATTTAAAAGTAAAAAGTAAAAAGTAAAAAGTAAAAAGTTGAATGACTCAACTAAATCTTAAAACTTAAAACTTGTTAATATACCATTCAATTGTTTTTTTAATTCCTGTTTCAAAATTTTCATCTGCTTTCCAGCCTAGTTCTGTTTCGATTTTGGTTGCGTCGATAGCATATCGTAAATCGTGACCAGGACGGTCTTTTACAAATGTAATTTGATCTTGATATTTTCCTGTTGCTTTTGGTTTTAATTGGTTTAAAATGTTACAAACGGTATCTACAATTTGTAAATTATTACGTTCATTTCTTCCTCCAATATTATACGTTTCTCCTGATTTACCGGTTTTAAAAGCCAGTTCAATTCCTTTGCAATGGTCTAAAACATATAACCAATCGCGTACGTTTTTTCCGTCTCCGTAAATTGGAATGTTTTCTCCAGCCAATGCTTTACGAATAATTGTAGGAATTAACTTTTCGTTATGTTGTTTTGGACCGTAATTATTGGAACAATTTGAAGTAACCACATTCATTCCATAGGTGTGAAAATAGCTACGAACTATCATATCTGAACCCGCTTTTGAAGCAGAATAAGGGCTATTTGGCGCATAAGGCGTGGTTTCTTCAAACAAGCCTGTTTCGCCTAATGTTCCATATACCTCATCAGTAGAAACGTGGTGAAAACGCGCGTTTACAAAGTCTGGATTGTATTGATTTGGCGCAGACATCCAAAGTTTTCTAGCGGTATCTAACAGGTTAAATGTTCCTAAAACATTGGTTTTAATAAACGCTTCAGGACCAGAAATAGAATTATCTACATGGCTTTCTGCGGCGAAATGAATTACATCATGAAAATGATATTTATCAAATAATTTTTTTATGAATTCTCCATCTACAATATCACCTTTAACAAAGGTATAACGTTCGTGATTTTCAACTTCTGATACGTTTTCTAAATTTCCCGCATAGGTTAATGCGTCTAAATTTACCAAATGATAATCAGGATTATTCTCTATAAAATAAGGGACAAAATTTGCTCCAATAAATCCAGCTCCGCCAGTTACTAAAATGTGTTTCATTATGCTTTAATTCTTTGTTTTTGCTGTTTATATACTTTTGAAAACCAATACCCTAATAAATAAAATAATACAAGTAATAACGGTAAAATAAACTTCATTTTATTGTTTGCGCCGCTTGTATTCATTTGGTTTAATAAAATATCTTGGTCTTTAATGATTTTTTCAAATTCTAATCTATTTGCAGCTAGCCTTTGATTTTCTATAATTAAATCGTCCTTTTTTTTAATTAAATCACTTAAACCCGTGTTTTCAGAAATAGAAACGCCAACGCTGGTTTTATTTTGACTTAAACTTAAAAGAATTTGATCAATCTGAGAAATTATTTTAATGTTAGCTACTAATTTTTCTTCTAAATTTTTTTGGTGAATTTTATGAAGTTTAGCAAAGTATTCCGACTGTTGTAAAAAATTCAATATGGGATCTATTAAGTCTTTTTGCTGAAAAGCAATAGCGGTTTTAATGTTTATACTGTGTAAATAATAGTTTTTACTGGTTGTTTGGTCTTGTATAATTTTATCTACATCACCATCTTCAGCCATTAATTTAACCAATTCAAAATTATTTTTTTGGCTTTCCGAATTTATAAAATTATAGATTCCGTTTATGGGCTGAATTTCAATAGAAATAAAATCTTTTATATTATTTATTCCAATTTTAGTAAAAAAAGCCTCGTCTTTTTCTTTTAATTTTAAAGTAATTAAATCAATTTTATCGTACAAATACTCGTTACTACCAAAATTAGGAATCACCACAATATCATTTGTATAGTTAGGTTCTTTATCTAAATAAAAACCTAAACCGCCCCCAATTACTAATAAAACAAATACAATTAAAAATTTCTTTTGTATAAAAAACAACAAATCGAAACATCTGTTTACCGCTTTTTGAAACCCTTTTGAAATGCTTTTTCCAATTTGGCTTAAATCAATTTCCTGCTCTTGAGAATTTGTACTCATATTTTTAGTTTACGTTAAAAATTTGTTCTAATATTTTAATGGTAATTAAATACGTTGGTTTTACACCAGTGGTTCCTAATCCTCCAGAAGCTAATGTGCTTCCTGTTTCTAAAGGGTTGTCTGAGGCATAATACGCATATCTTACTTTTACATTGGTGTTTATGCTTTTTCTAATTCTTGAAGCAGATTGAATGGCTTTTTGATAATACGAACCTTCCATTTCTAAACCAATGGCTTCCCAGGTTGATTCGTGGAAAAATTTTAGTAAATCTCTATTTTGTAAAGACGTTCCTAAAACCGTTATCATAGGTCCTGAAAAAACAGGTATTCCATTTCCTTCGAACATTTCTTTTGTAAGTTCGTTTTCGAAATGATAATTATCTGCAGTTCCTTCATTCACGTGTGCGTTTGGAATCATAATGTCGCCTTTTCCACCTTCTAAAATTCCGGCTTTACCCATTATAGAAACCGATTCCACATTTAATAACGTCTTGGTTTTATCAACTTTATACGGCTTTAAAAGCTCATCAATGGTTTCGTACGCTTGTTCTCCAAAAGCATAATCCATTACAATAAGTACTGGTTTTTCCTTTATTGTTGCTGATGGAAAAGCTGTTTTTTTCCAATCGAATTTCGCAGTGTCAAAAATCTGCACATCAATATTTGTCCCTGAAGTATCTGGCAGCGAAATCATTCCGTTTTGTAACGCAACATCTTCCACTTTTTTACGTAACTCTTTGTGAGAAGACGAACTTAAGTCTTCATAAATTTGAAACGCTTCTTTTCCTTTATATTTTGTTGCTAAAACCGCAGGTGCAAAAACAGAATTCATTACACTGTGCATATTCGCACTAATTATATGAATCGGTCTTTCTAATAAATTGTTTTTGCTAAGTGTTTCTTTAATGTTGTTTGCCCAAATTTCTCCGTAAATATGATGCCCTAATCGTTCTCTTAAAATCGGACTAAAAGTAATCGTGCGTTTGTTATTGTCTACAATTTCTTCAATTGCAATTTTCCCTAACCAATATACAATTTGTAAAAAACGTTCAGGCGCTTCAGTTGTGGCAAACCCATCATAAATATCTTGCACTTCCGCAAAGGTTCTTCCTAAAACATTAGACAAGTGCGACATCGCAATTTCTCTATCTATAGGTGTTAGTTTTTTAGTTTGAAGGGCGAATTGTTCCAGTTTTTGCCAATCGCGAGATACCAAACCTTCGTCGTCAATTAAAACTCTATCTTTAATTTTATGCGATTCGATAAAAATAAACGTCAAATGCGTTAAAATATCATAAATATCCGAACGACCACGTGTAATTTCAATGTTCATTTGTTCCTCGTCAATACGATAACAATTTCTTCTTCTTTTTGGTGGAACAATGGCTTTAAAGTGCGAATTCGCATACCCTTCGTCCGACGTTAAATTGATATAACGACATTGCTCGATACCTACTGGCAAACGCTCAATCACGTATAATAATCCATTTAACTCTACTTTTTCTTCTGCAATGGAACCATAAATTTCTGGTCGTAAGGATAATAAAGCTTCACGTAAGGTTTCTCCTGAAACACCCATTGGTTTGTAAAAACCTCTGTTAAATAAGTGTCGCATAGTAATGTACAATCGTTCGATAGCTGCCGACGATTCTTGCGCCCGAGAACGCGAAATGTTTTTAATGTCTCTCATTAATTTCTATTTTATAACCAACAAAGGTAATAAATTTATTCTTTAGTCCGTTTTCGTTCGCTTTTTGTGTATAGAAAGTTAATAATTTCTTCATTTACAACGTTAAAAAATCAGCAATTTTTCTGTCGTTGCTTAATCTTGGTAATTTATTTTGTCCGCCTAATTTTCCGATGGATTTCATATAGTTTTGAAAACCATTTTTTGCCACTTTCGTAATCACAAGTGTTCGCAACACATTACCTTTTATTAAATCGTCGTAATACACATTTTGTTGGCGCATTTCTGCATCAATTTTTAATGCAAAAGTTTCCAAATCTTCTGGTTCCGAATCAAATTCTATTAACCATTCGTGATACGGTAAACCGCTTTTCGGATTAATTTGTGGCGCAACTGTAAACTCATTTACGCTTATATTTGTTCCCGAAATGGCGTTTTGCAAAGCGGTTTCCACTTCTTTGCCAATCACGTGTTCGCCAAAAGCAGAAATGTAATGTTTAATTCTTCCGGTAACAATAATTCGATAGGGTTTTGTAGAAGTAAACGCAACAGTATCGCCAATATTGTATGCCCAAAGTCCGGCGTTGGTAGAAATAATTAAAACATAATTTACGCCAATTTCTACTTCGCTTATTGTGAGACGTTTAGGGTTTTCGGTAAAAAATTCATCATCTTTAATAAATTCATAGAAAATTCCCGAATTCAGAAGTAATAACATTCCTTTTTCGGTTTGCGAATCTTGATAGGCAAAAAAGCCTTCAGATGCAGGAAATAATTCAATTGAATCTACTTTTCTGCCTATTAATTGTTGAAATTTAGCACGATACGGTTCATAATTCACCCCGCCATAAATGAATAAATTAAAATTTTTAAACAACTCGCCAACAGGTAAATTCGATTTTGTTTTTAATTTTTCGAAATACATTTGTACCCAACTTGGAATACCAGAAATAACCGTCATATTTTGATGAATGGTTTCTTCTACAATCGCATCTACTTTAGTTTCCCAATCTTCAATACAATTGGTTTTCCAACTTGGTAATCGGTTTTTTTGTAAATATTTTGGGACGAAATGCGCTACAATACCTGAAAGTCTACCTAATTTAATTCCGTTTTTTTCATCCATTTCTGGACTTCCTTGTAAAAAAATCATTTTTCCGTCAACAAAATCGGCTTTTCCGGTTTCGTGAATGTAACTTAAAATCGCATTTTTTGCCGCTTTAATATGAAATGGCATTGATTCTTTTGTTAGTGGAATGTATTTCGCACCTGAAGTTGTTCCTGAAGTTTTGGCAAAATACAACGGTTTTCCTTTCCATAAAACATTCGATTCACCAGCAACAACTTTATCAACGTATGATTTCAATTGTTCATAATCTCGAACAGGAACTTGTTTCGCAAAATCTTCAAATGATTTAATGGTTAAAAAGTTATGCTCTTTTCCAAATTGCGTGTTTTTCGCTTCACGCAATAAGGATTGAAATACCTTTTCTTGTGATGCAACAGGTTCGTTCGCCCATTTTTGCGTTTGAAAATGAGAATATTTAGCGAGTATTTTAGCTGCAAATGCTTTTATTGACATACTTGTCGGTTTTGTTTTTTAGTCTTTTTTTGAGACAAATCAACTGATTTTATACAAATATAATACAATTAGCGAATGTGCCAATTAGTAAATCTTGAGATTCGGGACAAGTTGTGCCAATAAAAAAGAATAATTTTATTTGTGTTTTATTTTTTTATGTACCTTTGTGGTATAAATTTAAAATTTAAACAAAATGAATTCTTTATATATAACTTTAGGAGCCATTGGTGGAACAGAGTGGATTATTATTATTGCTGTTGTTGTCTTATTTTTTGGAGGTAAAAAAATTCCAGAATTAATGAAAGGACTTGGTGGCGGTATCAAGGAATTTAAAAAAGCGGCTAAAGGTGAAGATGAAACTCCAGTAGTTAAAAAAGAAGAAGAAACAAAAGAATAAATTTTTAAAAATTCCAATATAAAAATTCCAAATTCCAAATTTAAAAACTTGGGATTTGGAATTTTTTATTTTAGGTTATTTCTTGAATTATAGTAAAAAGTTTACGCTTTAGTAAAATATTTTTTAATAAAACTCGTTTAATTAATTGTTAAACCCATTGAAATTACAACTGTTTCCTTATTTTTGTTGGAAAGAACCGTGGTTTTTTTGTATGCCCTAAAAAAATATTATGTTAAAATGTAATTGTTTACGTGTTGCTTTCCTATTTTTTTCTATTTCTTCCTTTTCTCAAAAAGGAACCCTTTCTGGGCGAGTAAATGATTTAGAAAAAAATCCTGTTGAAAATGCAGTAATTGCTTTAATAACGCCAAAAGATTCTATTTTGTATCGATTTACAAGGTCTGATAAAGAAGGTAAGTTTTTAATTAAAAACATCAAATCAGGAAAATATATTTTAAGCATTTCAAACAGTCTATTTGCTGATTATGTAGATGAAGTAGAAATAAAAGAAAATGAAAATAACCTAGAAACAATTGGGTTATTTAGCAAAAGTAAATTAATAGAAGAAGTAATTATTAAAGGCGGTTCAATACGAATTAAAGGTGACACAACTAGCTATAGAGCAAGTGATTATAAAGTTGATGTAAACGCAAATGTGGAAGAATTACTAAAAAAACTTCCTGGCATTCAAGTTGATAAAAATGGAGAAATCAAAGCAATGGGCGAATCGGTTAAAAAAGTTCTAGTGGATGGTGAAGAATTTTTTGGTGACGACCCAGGAATGGCAACAAAAAATCTTCGTGCCGATGCGGTTAAAACAGTACAAGTATTTGATAAAAAAAGTGATCAAGCAGAATTTACAGGAATAGACGATGGGAAAAGTCAAAAAACAATAAATCTGAAACTTAAAGAAGATAAAAAGAAAGGCCGTTTTGGAAAAATAGACAACTCTGCTGGACCATTAGAAGACCAAGACCCAAGGTATAACAGTAATTTGATGTTAAGTGCGTTTAAAGGAAAAAGGAAAATTTCGGCTTTTTTATTAAATGGAAATACGGGTCAGGACGGTTTAGATTGGGAGGATAGCGATAAATTTGGTGGTGAAAACAGCGATGTTACGATGAATATGGATGATGATGGAAATGTAAGTTACCAATGGATTGGAGGCAATAATGATGACGAACCTCAAGTGGATACACAAAATGGTTTTATAAAAAACACGAATGCTGGATTGCATTACAACAACAAATGGAACGACAAACAAACCTTAAATTTATCGCCAAAATTTAATAATCAAAACTACACTAATAACAATAAAAGATATAATAAATCACAAATTGGTGTAACACAACTAAATGAAAACACTTCGACCGCTACAAACGTCACAAGAAACAATTATAAATTCAATGCGTCTTATGATATAAAATTAGATTCGTTAAATACGATTAAAATAAATACAAAAACAAATTTTTATGCTACTACAAGTAATGAATTTACCGATGGCACAACTACTGATGAAATTGGCGTTTTAAAAAATAAAAGTCAGAAAAATCTAGATACAAAATCGGATAAACAATCATTAATGGCTTCCGTTTTATTCAAACATAAATTTGCTAAATTACGTCGTACTTTTTCAATGAACTTGTCTTGGAGTAGTTTAAATAATGAGTCTGATAATTATTTAAAATCTGATAATGAAAGTTTTATTTCGGGTATTTCTTCCTCTATTATAAGTCTTAATCAAAATAAAATTGGCAAAAAAACAACTCAAAACACGAATGTAAATCTTGTTTATACTGAGCCGATTGCTAAAAATTGGGCGTTACAACTTGGTTATCAAATTGCTTACAACACGGGAAAAAACAATCAATTAACGTATGATTTTTCAACTTTATCGAACCAATATGATTTACTGAATAGTGGACTGTCAAATCAATTTGAACAAACTATTGTAGTTAACAAACCCAATTTAATAATGAGTTATAACTCCAAAAAAATAAATTATAGTTTTGGTAGTGGATTTGGATTTACCTTTTTTGATTTGATTGACCAAACCTTCAATAAAGAGTACAAGCGAAACTATACCAATCTTTTTCCATCGGCAAGTTTTTCTTACAAATATAAAAACAATGGTAATTTAAGAATAAATTATAATGGCTCAACATCGCAACCAACGATTGACCAATTACAACCCTTGCGAAACAATCAAGATTTTTTTAATCAAATTATTGGAAATCCTGACTTGAAGCAATCTTTTACAAATAGTATAAATATTTCTCATAATAATTATAATATCTTGAGCGAATCTCATATGTATCAAGGCGTTAATTTTAGAACTACGTCGAATTTAATTACTTATAACAGAGATATTGATATTGACAACGCAAAAACTACCTCTAAAGCAATCAATACCAACGGTAATTTTTCTGGTAATTTTTATATGGGATATGGTTTCAAAATAAAAAAGTTTGATTTGGATGCCGGAATTAATCCTTCAATTAGTTATAATAAATCGATGATAAGTATTAATAATGTTCTGAACAATTCAAAGAATATAAATTCAAATTTTTCGTTTTATTTTTCTAAATCAGAAGAAAAAAGTTATGAATTTTACATCAATAATCAATTTTCAAATAATAGAAATAGTACGTCACTTAACAACGAAGTAAACTCATTTAATACCTATAATTTAAGTATAGATGCAAGCTATTATTTAAGTAAAAATTGGAAAATTAGCACAGATTATAACTTATATACTCGACAAAAAACGGATGATTTTCAGAGTAATCTTACAAATCAAATTTGGAACGCAAGAGTACAACGCACTTTTAAAAACGATGAATTTACTGCCTACTTTTTGGTTAGAGATATTCTTAATCAAAACATTGGAATTGAACGATATAACTATGGCAATGTAATTGGAGAAGAACAGAATGATAGACTTAAACGCTATGCTATGATTGGTTTTATCTGGAATTTTAAAAATAAACAATAATTAAAACATAAAAGCGATGAAATCAGTATATTTAGTAGCAACAATGTTGTTTTTTAGCTTTTGCTCAACAGCACAGCAATTTGTTGACAAAGCCGAAATTGAGTTTGAGGTAAATACTAATGTCAAGAAAAATATGAGTAATAATAGTTGGGATGAAATGATGAAAGAAAGTCTTTCAGAACTTAAAACATCTTATTGGACATACAGTTTTACAGACAATAAAAGTTTATTCAAATTTAATCGCTGGAGCGAAAAAACAAGAATTCCAAAAAATGAAAAAGACCAAGACGAAGAAAAAAGTTGGTATTATGATTTTAATACAAACTCTATGAGTTCACAAAAACAAGTGGTTGGTTCAACTATTGTAATTTCAGATAGTATTGCGCCTATTGAATGGAGAATTACTAACGAAAACCGTGAAATTGCAGGTTATAATTGCCGTAAAGCGGTTGGAAAAATTTTTGGTGATGTGTATATTTTTGCGTTTTATACCGATGATATCACCATTAGTGGCGGACCTTGTTCAATAAATGGATTACCTGGAATGATTTTAGGTCTTACAATACCAAGATTATATACTTCTTACATAGCAACCAAAGTAAACTTAACCGTTACAAATCCAACTGAAATAAAACCTATAACCGCTAAAAAAATGTTTTCTAATTTAGAATTTAGGACACTTATTGAAGACAAAACAAAAGATTGGTGGAGCTACGGGAACGATGAAGAAGAGAAAAAAAGAGAAAAAAATGTTTTCCTTTGGAATGCATTTCTCTAATACTTACAATACCATCGTCAACTGAATGCGCTTTCTTGCATCATCTACCTCAACCACTTTTACTTGCACGTGTTGGTGTAATTTTACCACTTCGTTTACATCGGATACAAATCCTGCTTTTAATTGCGAAATATGCACCAAACCACTTTCTTTGGTTCCGATATCCACAAAACAACCAAAAGCGGTAATATTATTTACTATTCCTGGTAAAATCATTCCTTTTTTTAAATCTTTTATCGTGCGAACATTCGGGTCAAACTCGAAAACTTTAGCGGCTTTTCTTGGGTCTAATCCAGGTTTTTCCAACTCTTTTAAAGCGTCTTTTAGTGTTAAAATTCCAATTTCAGATGTAATATAATTTTCTGGTTGGATTTGTGCTATTTTTTCTTTGTTGGCAATCAAGTCTGTTGTTTTAACACCTAAATCCTTAGCCATTTTTTCAACAATTGCATACGCTTCTGGGTGCACTGCCGAATTATCTAATGGATTTTTTCCGTCTTTAATACGAATAAATGCTGCGGCTTGTTGGTACGCTTTTTCGCCCAAACGGGGTACTTTTTTTAGTTGCTTTCTGTCTTCAAAAGGGCCGTTTTCTGTGCGAAATGCCACAATGTTTTCAGCCATTTTTTCGCCAATTCCAGAAACATAACTCAACAACGATTTACTAGCTGTATTTACGTTAATGCCTACCGAGTTTACACAACTCATTACTACAGTATCTAATTGCTCTTTTAATTTATTTTGATCTACATCGTGCTGGTATTGTCCAACTCCAATAGATTTTGGATCGATTTTTACCAATTCCGCCAACGGATCTGAAAGTCGTCTTCCAATAGAAACCGAACCACGCACCGTTACATCATAATTTGGAAATTCATCGCGCGCAATTTTACTAGCCGAGTACACTGATGCACCTGCTTCTGAAACCACAAAAACCTGAATGGGTTTATCAAAAGCAATTTTTTTAATGAAAAACTCCGTTTCTCGAGATGCGGTTCCGTTTCCAATAGAAATCGCTTCAATATTGTATGCATTAACCATCGAACGGATTTTTTTCATCGCCATAGCGCTATCGTTTTGTGGTGCGTGCGGATATACCGTTTCGTTGTTTAATAAATCGCCTTTTTCATCCAAACAAACTAATTTGCAGCCACTTCTGTAACCCGGGTCAATAGCTAAAATGCGTTTTTCACCTAATGGTGGCGCCAACAACAACTGACGTAAATTTTCTGCAAAAACATCAATAGCTTTTATATCGGCTTTGGTTTTTGCTTCTTGCAACGTTTCGTTTGAAATAGCGGGTTCTAACAATCTTTTATAACTGTCTTTTATCGCTTTTTCAATTTGTTCGCCGCTTTCGTTATTGGTTTTGATTAAATTATCTTCCATAAAACGAATCACTTCGCTTTTATCGTCATCATTTAAACCTACGTTCAACTTGATAAAACCTTCTGCTTCAGCACGTAACATCGCTAATAATCGGTGCGATGGCGCTTTGCTTACGTTTTCAGACCAATCAAAATATTGATTAAATTTTTGAGCGGCTTCGTCGTCTTTTTTGGTTTTAACTACTTTAGTGGTAATTTCGGCTTTACGCTGAAAGGTTCTTCGTAGCGATTTTCGAATGAAAATATTTTCGTTTATCCATTCGGCAATAATATCTCGAGCGCCTTGAAGGGCTTCGTCTTCATTGGCAACTTTTTCATTTAAATATTTCGATGCCAAAAACTCAATGTCATCATTTCGTTGAGACATTATTATTTTTGCTAATGGCTCCAATCCGTTTTCACGCGCGGTATCTGCTTTGGTTTTTTTCTTCTTTTTATATGGCAAATAGAAATCTTCCAATTCTTGTAAATCAAAACTGTTTTCGATTTTTGATTTCAATTCTGCCGAAAGTGCGTTTTGCTCCTCAATCGATTTTAAAATGCTTTCTTTTCGTTTTACAATTTCAATAAATTGCTTGTTTAATTTAGCAATTTGCTCAATTTGTACCTCATCTAAATTTCCTGTTTGATCTTTTCGATAACGAGAAATAAAGGGAATCGTGCAATCTTCCGAAAGTAATTGAATCGTAGCTTCAATGCTTTTTACAGCAATATTGGTTTGGTTTTGTATGAATTGGATTGTGGTCATTATTTTCCAAAAAATTAATTTTATTTAAATTTTATTTTGATTTACTTCACAAAAACAATTGGATTTATGTAATATTCTTTGATTTTATTTTGTTTTATTTTTATTGACGCATAGACAGAATAACTCGTATTTAAGGCAATCAACATAAGGGAAGTGTATAATAAAATTTCAGTGTTAAAAGTATGAGATATTTTGAAATAAGCAGTGACAAAAAATAATAAATTACTCACTATAGAAAATAAAATTTGAAAATTTAATATATTTTTTCCTTGTTTGTCTACGTTTATAATGCTTTCTCTTTTGTTTAGCCACAAAATCAATGGAAAAATAATATTTCCTAAAGGAATAATTACATTTGAAATTATAGATAAATGAAGAAACATAAGATAACTATTGTCTTCTATTTTACCATAATTAATAATTTCTTCAATATTAATTTGTAACGTTTCACAAATTAATCTTAATGTGTTGCCGCTTGGTTGGTTTTCGTCTTTTTCAATTCTTTGTAACGTTCTTAAATTAATTTTTGATAAGTCAGAAAGTTCTTCTTGAGACATTCCTTTTTGTTTTCTAATTTTAGAAATCTTTGATCCGATTGTTTCCATTTTAATGTTTTTAAAAATTTCATCAAAATTAAAATGAAATTGATATTTGGTCTTATGGTTTTTTTACGACATTTCTACGACATTTTTGTCCAATGGCTGTGTTTAAACGTTTTTTAAATAATCATATTAAACTTTTAATACTTTTTACAGCAATGTTGGTTTGATTTAATGAATTAAATAATGTTAATTGTGGAAAGTATTAAAAATATTAATTCCGTCAGTTGGTTGACGGAATTAACACAAAATATTATTTACAAGCAATTTTATTCACTCTATTTGCGTGTCTTCCGCCTTCAAAATCGGTATTTAAAAATGTAGCTACCATTTCCACTGCTTGTTGGATAGAGGTATAACGTGCCGGAATAGAAATTATATTCGCATCATTATGCTGACGCGCTAATTCCGCAATTTCTTTCGTCCAACATAAAGCGGCACGAATATCTTGGTGTTTGTTTGCCGACATCGCAATTCCGTTTCCAGAGCCACAAATTACAATTCCAAAATCTGCTTTTTTACTTACAACATCATTCGCTACAGCGTGACCAAAATCTGGATAATCTACGCTTTCAAAAGTATCTGTTCCGTGGTTAATAACTTGATAATTGTTGCTTTCTAAATAGTTAACTATTGCTTTTTTGTAGTCTGGACCCGCGTGGTCGTTACCAATTGATACTGTCATAATAGTGAGTAGTGTTGTTAATATTGTTTTACAAAAATAATCAATATGTAGCGTATCATAAAGTAAATTTGTAAATATTATTGGTTTCTTATTTTAATGTTTTTACAAAAACCAATCGAAAAAAGAGGGTTGTTAATACTTTTTGATAATGAGTTGATAATCAGTTAATGTTAATTTAACATTACGTGTTGATAACTTAAGATAGAAAATAATAAGTTTTTTGCTGGTGTGAAATTAAAATTTGTAATGCAAATCTTAAATTTAAAATCAAAATTTAGTTATTACATTTTATTGTTTTTTTATGAATACTTTTTACGTGGTTATTAACAAAATTTATAAATTGAGTTATATACAAAACAATCTCGGATTAAGATTTTAACAGGTGTTAATAAGATTTGTTTTAAAAATAAAATTTCCTTGGAAAAGAAGTAATTAGCAAAATTTTTGAGTGTTTATTAATTTGTATAACTTACTATAAGTTTGTAAAACAACATTTGAAAATAAATTTATACCACATATTAACACGCTATAATAACCATCAATAATTTAAATTTAATTAAAATCTTTTTTTGTTGTTTTTAATATATGTTGAAAACTTTTAAAAAGAGAATAGAATTAAGAAAATAGATTTTAGACTTTTAAAAATAATTTAATAAGTCAATTTTTTATAAAAACAGCTATGTTTATACTAATGTAAAGTGAAACGTCTTTAATATTTCAAAAAACTATGTTTCTAT